>NZ_QXJB01000009.1:0-54751 GCF_003598705.1 Exiguobacterium sp. RIT452 | reverse complement strand
ACACAATCTTCAGCCGGAATCCTCTGGTCATTACTCGGAATCGCCGCTGCGTCAATCCTCGGATTCTTCGCACTCCGTCGTCGTCCTCAGCAATGAACGTAAAAAGAAAAGATGATGTCCGAGGACATCATCTTTTCTTTTTTTTAGGTTACAAATAGTTCATTGGGTTGACACTATTCGCTGCAGAATAACTGCTGTATTTATAACTGTTTTTATGAATCTCAAAGTGCAAATGATTTCCGAACGAGTTTCCTGTATTCCCAACTGTTCCAATCTTCATACCTTTAGAGACTGTCTGACCACTTTTTACCGAAAGGCTGTTCATATGAGCATAAACGGTTACGTATTTTTGATTCTGTAGACTATGTGAAATCATAACGTGTTTACCGTATGCACCGCTGTTTTTAGATGTAGTGACTTTTCCACTGGCAGAAGCGTAGACGGGTGTGCCTTTTGCTGCAGCTAGATCAACGCCATTATGGAATGTATAACCGTAAGCACCATTAGAGTTTCCGTATCCTTGGGTCAGCCGACCTTCTGTAGGAGAAGCAAAAAGAGAGTTATTATATGATGTTTTTTTGGCAACGTGGCTCTTATATTTTTTTAGGTAAGAACTATAGATATACCGTGTGTTTCCTTTGTAAAGTACTTTTGTCCAAGCTCCTTTTTTTCCTAAATAAGAAAAGGTCTGCCCAGTGTTAGTGATGCCGACAATTTTGTGATTGAGAGAAGGACCAGTCCGAACACGAAGATCGTCTGTCTTCACTTTTACGTTATATGCACTACTTGCTTCGACTTTTGGACTAGGCATCGAAAAAGTTGTTGTGAGTAAGACACTAGAAGCGATAAGTATTACCTTGTTTTTCATTAGTTGTACTCCTTTAAAGATAAAGATACAGTGACGAACGATTTGTTAAAAGGAGTATAGCATCACTATATTACAAAAAAGTATATCAAATTCATTTCAAAAATTGACAAGAGATTTAATCAAAAAATGCATAGTTTTTTCACAAACGGATTTTATGATGAAAATTAAACACATTTCTTTTTTATAAATATTCCAAAAAATAGATTTATTTTTTGTGTGTAGGAGGAATTTGATGGAATTATCTTTTTTGTTAGCTTTTGGGGCAGGTTTTTTATCTTTTATTTCGCCATGTTGTCTGGCTTTATATCCCGTTTTTTTATCTTACATTACAGGGGTTTCAGTTAGAGAGTTAAAAGAAAATGAAAAGTGGAACTGGAATGGAGTTCCCCATACATTAGTTTTCCTACTTGGATTTTCGAGCGTATTTTTAGTTATGGGTTTTTCAACGTCATACTTGGCTGATTTTTTTATAGTGTATAAAGATGTTTTACGGATGAGCGGTGCACTTATTTTATTCATATTTGGTGTTATTCTAACTGGTCTATGGACTCCAACATTTTTACTTAAAGAGCGAAGATTGAACTTAGGAAAAAGAAAGCGTGGCTATATCGGAACATTTTTGGTCGGAGTCGGATCAGCTGCTGGATGGACTCCTTGTACAGGACCAATTCTCGCTGGAGTTATTGCTTTGATTGCCACAAATCCTGGTAATGGATTTTTATATATGCTCTTTTATGTTCTAGGTTTCTCCATTCCATTTTTCTTAATGTCGTTTTTGGTCGGGAAATCAAGATATTTAATGAAGTATTCTTCAAAGGTTACAAAAATAGGTGGAGGGTTTATGATTTTATTAGGTATCATATTGTATTTCGATGGTCTAACGAAACTAACTACAATATTGATTGACTTTACAGGGTTTAGAGGGTTCTGACGCTCTATTTTCTATTTCAAGAGGAGATGAATCATAAATGTTTCGTGAAAATGTCCTGATAATGGGAGTAGAGGAAAACTGGAAAGTGATGGAGAACATAAAACAACTTAAACCTTCAGGTATAGATATTCATATTTCTTCAAAAGAAGGATGGGTTCGAAAGTTACTTCCTGATTTTAAATATTTTGATTCATTTTCAAAAAAAGAATCAGAAGAAAGGTATATTAGTAATCTCATTGAATATTGTATTTCTCAAAAAATAGGCTGGATTATTCCTTTAAGCGAACAAGAAGCAACTACGCTATCAAAACACAAGTTAAAAATGAGAGAAAATAACGTAATGTTTATAACATCCTTTGACTGGGATAAAACAGTACTTCATGATTCATTTTCGGTTCAAGGTAATACCTTCACTTATTCTTTTGACCAGATAAAGAATGCGCCTGAAGGTGTAAAGGTGGGGAAAATTGATGCATATGTCGATTATCGATCTAGTGAAGTGATTTGCTGTTTTATGAGAGAAGAGTATGAACGGTACCAAGATACTGTTCTTTCATACGAGGTGTTTGCCAACTCGATTTTAGAGGAATGCGTAGCAATAATTGCTCAAAGGCTTAATATAAAGGGTTCTTTTTCTTTCGATTATCAACGTGATTTGGAGGGAATGTATACGATTACAAAAATAGAATGCTTCATGACGCATTCTACTCGTGAGGCTATTTTTAGTGATTATGATTTCGCTAATTATTTGTGGAGTAATATTCAAGGAATTATCCTTTTAAAAGAATCAAATGATAAAAGCTCTTTTGTGTATCGCCTAAATGAAGAATACTTTCTTTTCTAAATCGCAACCTTTTGTTTTTATATGTAATCATCTTAAATGAGAAAGGTACTTTATGAATAAACTTTCATTTAAAATAACGTTATTTTATTTTTTCGGGATTCTCATGATTTTCATTCTCTCATCTGCTATTGTATACAACATTCTTGAACATCAACAAGTAGAAAGTGAACTGGAGAGCCTTCAAGAGAGAGGCAATAGTCATCGAGATGTTCTTTCCACTAACTTCGACAAGCAAACAGTTGAACACGTTGTTTTAATGGAGGAAAAGGCGATGACTGATGTGATTATCTTAGACAAAAATAATCAAGTCGTCGATTCATCTAACGACGCTGAACAATTTTTGAACCCGGATTGGATTCAAAAAAAGGATGGAATCGTAGAAGGTAATTGGAGAGAAGGCAAATTTTTAGTGACGGTGAGTCCTATTGAAGATGGCGGTCAAATAATCATGTTAGAGCCGACAAAGTATATACAGCATTTGATGGGGGAATTGAAACAACAAGTAGTGTTCTCTCTATTCTTGTTAGTACTTTTTCTATTAGTAAGTGTTTATTTTTTGAGTTACATCATTATAAAGCCACTTTTATCAATGAAAGAGGCAACGGTAAAGTTAAGTAAAGGCGAGGTACTGAAAATCAGAGAAGCTGAGAGAAGTGACGAAGTAGGAGATTTAGCACGAGCGATCACTAAGTTATCTGTTGATTTACGTCACATTCAAAATACAAGAAAGCAATTTCTGACTTCAATCACACATGAATTGCGTACGCCGATTACCTACATCAAGGGATATGCAGGACTCCTCAAAAAAGACGAATCGAGATTTGGAGATATTATCTATGAGGAATCCGAAAGACTTCAAGAACTGATTGAGGATTTGTTTGAACTTGCTAGATTGGAAGAGCCACATTTTCAAATAGATCCTCAGATCACAGAGATGAATGATTTCTTAAAACAGATCAGTGAAAGAATAATTTTTAAATTTGAGGAGAAACAAGTGAAATTAATTCTTCAAAGTAATAAAACTCCCATCTACAAAGAGATAGACCAAGCTAGATTCGATCAGGTTCTCTTAAATTTACTGGATAACGCGCTAAAATATACACATGCGAACAAACGCGTATTTTTAAAACTTGATGAAAACTTTATTGAAGTTACGGATGAAGGTGGTGGTGTGGATGAGCAATCACTCCCGTATCTTTTTGATCGTTTTTATCGAGTAGATTCTTCACGAAATCGTGAAACAGGAGGTACTGGGCTCGGTTTGGCTATCACGAAAGAAATAGTTGAAGCGCACAAAGGGACCATCGTAGCTATTAATGTAGAAAACGGGCTGAAGGTTGTCATTGACTTGAGGGGGATTCCAGGATGAGAACCATTGCTTTGGTAGATGATGAGAATCGAATGTTAGAACTGATTGAACTCTATCTGCAAGACAGATATACCTGTATTAAGCTGAACAGCGGAAGAGAGATATTGAACTTGATTGATGTAGATGAGCCTGACTTAATCATATTGGATGTGATGATGCCTTTAATGGATGGTTTTGAGACCTGTCAAAGGATAAGGGAAGTTTCGAATGTACCAATCATTTTATTGACAGCACTCGACGGAAAAGAAGAAATCGTAAAAGGATTACAACTGGGAGCAGATGATTACATTGTGAAACCGTTCGACGAGGCGGAATTGAAGGCAAGAATTCAATCGATTTTCAGACGAACTACGGTTTCTTTAGGATCAAAAATCGAATCGTCGGGTCTAATCTTAAATGAAGACGCCCATGAGCTGTATTATGATAATCATTTAGTCAAAGTCACGCCAAAGGAATTTTCATTACTTGCTAAGTTATTAAAAAATCCAGAACGTGTCTATTCAAGAGAGGAACTGCTCTCAAGTTTATGGTTAGCAAATGAGTGGACAGATGAACGAACGGTCGATTCTCATGTAAGAAACTTAAGAGAAAAACTTAGGAAACTCGAGTTTCCTATTGAAGAACACTTTCGCACAGTATGGGGAATTGGTTACAAGTGGGTTCCTTAAATAAGGAGAAAGAAGACAAGAGAGGAACGGTTAAAAAACCGTTCCTCTCTTGTTTATCGTTTATTCTGCAGATAGTTCGTCTTCAGTCACCCATTTATGATTTTTCACTTCTTCACCTGTAGTCGATTCAAAATCAATCATATACACTGTTGTTTGCTTAGCTGAATCGATAGTGGCCGTAGCATCCTTCATTCCTTTCATATGATCCGCGTCTACTTTTACTTCATCGCCTACTTCATAAGGAGATGATTTAGGATCTACAATCTCTTCTTGAATAATCCACTTATGATCCATGACACGTTTCCCACCATTTGTAGGGTCATAAGAAATGCTATAAGCAGTAGTATCATAAGCTCCTACAACTTTTGCTTCTGCCCCTTTCATGCCTTCCATATGTGCTTCTTTGATCATCGCCATGTCGCCAACTTTAAATTTAGGATTTTTAGCCTCTTGGAGCCCTTTCGGGACCTCTTTCGATCCAGACATGTCCATCGTCGAATGATCCATACCATCCATATTTTTATCCATGCTTCCTGTTGATTTAGAATCATCACCATTGCTTCCGCACGCAGCGAGTCCTAAAGAAAGTGAAGCAGCCATGGTTGTCATAAAAATCTTTTTCTTTAATTTCATAAAAAATTACCTCCAATTGTTTTTTTTATGCTTTCCATAGACTTTATCACACAAATTTGCAGAAACTTTGCAGAGAGTAGAAAAGTAGCACATTGGAAAAAACTATAAAATTCATGGGTAGAAAGACATAGTTCTTTCACAATCATTCTTTAAGTTAAAGATAATAATTGATTGGAAGGAATGATCCATATGAAGAAAACATGGTTAATCGCAACTATCGGTATCTTTACTCTCATGATTATAGTGGGCGGTTCGTATTTACTTCTTACCCGAGGTACTATGTCAAATAACAAACAGCACATGGGATCTATGATGAATGGAGGAAACACTACTACAAATCAGAATATGATGGAAGGTATGGGACATGGTGCGAGTGTCGATTTAAAATCAACTGAAGAAAAAGAGCGACGATTAAACATCCCTAAGATACTAAAAGCCGATCGTGAAACCAAGAATTCCATTCAATACACGATTGTCGCTAAACAAGGGGAAACAAAGTTCTTTCGAGATGCTAAAAAAACTAAAACTCTAGGATATAACGGAAATTATTTAGGTCCTGTAGTGGAGTTAAAAAAAGGGAAAACAGTAACAATCCGTACGGTGAATCGCTTATCAGAAGCCACTACATTCCATTGGCACGGTCTTGTTGTACCATCATCCGTAGATGGTGGACCACATCAGGTCGTGAAAGCTGGTGAGACGAAGGTAGTAAAGTTTAAAGTGAAGCAAAATGAATCGACATTGTGGTTTCATCCACATCCAATGGGTAAGACTGCTGAACAAGTATACAAGGGGTTGGCAGGATTGTTATACGTAAAAGATGAAAAAACTAAAGAGACGATGCTACCTCAAAAATATGGTGAAAATGATATTCCATTAATTCTTCAAGATCGAAAAGTTAAAAATAGGAATGTCCTTGAATATGCTGATGTAGAAAAAACAGATGGGGCTTTAGGCGATACCCTCCTCGTAAACGGAACGATTAATCCGTATTTTAACGTGAAATATTCGCAACTTAGGGTCAGGTTGATAAATGGATCCAATGCACGGAACTATGCAGTGAAGTTATCTGACGGCTCATCCTTTAAAAAAATTGCTGATGATGGTGGTTACATCTCAAAAGCGAAAAACGTGAAGAAAATTGATTTAAGTCCAGGCGAACGTATAGAGGTATTGGTAGACTTTTCAAAAAGAACAATTGGTGAGACTGTTGCATTTGAGACAAATGGAGTGAAAATCGTTAACTTCAAGCTGAAGGACAAACAAGGGACGAACCTAAGTGCATTGGCGCCGAAAAGTGGATATGAAAAGCTGCTCAAGACCTCGTCTAAAGTGAATCAGAAGTTAACTCTCTTCGGAATGGGCAAAAATGTTGAAATCAATGGAAAGAAGTTTGATGAGACGAGAATCGATATTAAAGCAAAAAAAGGCGAAACGGAAGTCTGGGAAATCTATAATAAAAAAGACATGATGGGTGGAATGACTCACCCCTTCCACATTCATGGAGTCCAATTCAAGGTATTAGAACGAAACAATCAGAAACTGGATAATCAAGAAACAGGTCTAAAAGATACTATCGCCATAAAACCAGGCGAACGAGTTAAGATTCAGATGACTTTCAAAGAAAAAGGGGTATTTATGTACCATTGCCATATCCTTGAACATGAAGAGAACGGAATGATGGGGCAGTTGAGAGTAGATTAAAAAAAACGAGTAGCTGTTTTCATCTTTTCTTCACAAATTAAGGAAATAGGCTTTGTGTAAGTCAAATAAAGATGAAAAAACGGAGGTATTTTAAAATGAATACTGGACAAAAAGAAGTCTTAAACGCCCTACAGAACTGTATAGTGACTTGTAATGAATGCTTTGATGCGTGTTTGAGTGAACATCATGTTTCTTCGATGGTAGAGTGCATACGTTTAGATAGAGATTGTTCTGAAATTTGTAGTCTTTTAGTACAAGCTATTTCTCGAAATAGCAGCAATATCGGTGTTCTTGCTAGAAGCTGTGTTGAAATTTGTGAAAGATGTGCCGACGAATGTTCGAAACATGATCATGATCATTGTAAGAAGTGTGCTGAGGCTTGTAATGAATGTGCAACAGTCTGTCGTAAATTAATTGTTTAAAGTGCAGAGTTAAAAATGAAGGAGCATCTAGAGCCGCCATGCCAAAAAAGTGTGAGCTAAAAATCTGATGCTCCTTTATCTATAAAAACTACGGTACTTAGTTATGAAAAATTTCATAACCTTTATAGACCAGTAGTATGGTGAGAAAAAAGAAGGATACATAGAGAGTAACGATTAAACTCTTCATAAATGCTTTCATGAAAATCAACTCCATCCTATAGTTTGAGTTGATTATATAGAAAGTTCGTGAAATTAATGAGGAAATAGATTGACAATCATTTATTATTAAAAAATTCTAATGTAAGAGGTGGTGGCTAGGATGGATAAAATATTAATTGTTGATGATGAAATAAGAATGAGGCAATTATTAAGACTTTATCTAGAACCAATAGGATATGAATGTAGTATGGCGAATGATGGGATCGAAGCTTTGGAGAAAGTGAAAAAAGAAACTTTTGATTTGATTTTATTGGACGTCATGATGCCAATGTACGATGGATTCGAAGTATGTAAGAAAATAACGGATTCTCACCCGGAAGTCCCAATCATCATGATAACGGCTCTAAATGATGCTGAATCCATCGTCAAAGGACTAGATGCTGGAGCTACAGATTATGTCACAAAGCCGTTTAACGGGGACGTACTTTTAGCAAGAGTTCGGTCTGTCATGAGAAGGAAAGCAAAAGAACCCGTTATATACCACGGACTTACGTTTGATGAGAGCAACGATTTAATTGTGTTAGATGGTAAGTCGATTGATTTCACACCCAAAGCACATGCGTTACTGAGATTATTTCTTCAACATCCTGGAAGGCTATTCAACAGATTGGAGCTTTATGAATTCGTTTGGTCTTATACATCAGAATCGGATCCAAGGACAGTGGACTCTCATATTAAAATGATCAGAGAGAAGTTAAGAGAGTTAGATTATCCAATTGATAGCCACCTGAAAACAATTTGGGGGAGAGGATATCGTTGGAGCGAGGATGAAACAAAATGACACCTTTGCTATACAAGTAAAAGTGTCATTATAAAAATCATAAAGGAGTGGGTGTCGGTTTCGAGTAGCCATCTTTATACGAAGAATCGATTTCAGAACGAATATCTTTAATCGATTCTCCATCCCGTTGTTTCAAAATAGACTTTACAGCAATCTCAAGACATGTGCTGCATGTTGTTCCGTGGCTTGTCCATTTCACCGACCCATCCGTCGTATTTTCTTCTATGAAGCAATCATAATTATTTTTGTGATTGACTGTTTCACCACAGCCACAATAACAAGGCATTTTCTCTAGTAGTTTACGATTTTTCGCTACAGCTTGATAAACATTTCGTACATCTTCAGGTTGATTTTTTAAAAATGTAGGAAGTATCACCGATGATGATGTTTCTTCAATCTTGTCACCGCTCATATGTTTCGCATGATCGGCTTCCTTTGAATGATTGGGAGTAGAAGACTTCGTCGTGTCTTGAGCACAGCCGACCGCGATCAAAGACAGGCTAATAAGGCTTACACTTTTTAAGAGTATGTTGAGTTTCACGATTCGATTCTCCCTCGAGATAATTTTGTATGCGTGCAAAACAAAGCGTGTGAATTAGCATTTTTCGTATTTTCTAGTAACTCTTTTTTTCTGTTCACGATAATACCTATTCATTTGATCATAGTTTTCATTGATTCAGTTAATTCATGAATCGTCATCAATCGTTTGATGTATACCTCGAACTTGTCCTTCAATTCCTTTTAAAGTTCCAGTACTTGTGTTTTTCACTCTAAATAGTCTTCTTTAAACAAAGGGTCTCATTTTAAAAGATATACCCTACTTGTATGATAGTTTTTAATTTTTAGTGTGTCAAAATACATTTTATATATAAATATAATTTAAAGAAAAAACGATATGTCACTCTATATCGACACCATCTATATCGACACCATCTATATCGACACCATACAGGTATATAGTACGTAAAAGGGGGTTTTCTTATGGATCACCATATCAATCATGAACATACTCAGCATGAAGACCAACAAATAGGTGCTTCACATCATGAACATGAAGGAATGATTGGAGACTTCAAGAAAAGATTTCTCGTATCGTTAATATTGACTGTTCCAATCCTGCTACTTTCCAAAATGATTCAAGAATGGTTGAGTATCAACATTAGCTTTCCATATGACGACGTTGTTTTGCTTTCGCTATCCACAATTGTCTACTTCTACGGTGGATGGCCGTTCTTAAAAGGTAGCTTGGACGAAATGAAACAAAAAAATCCGGGGATGATGATGTTGATCGCTTTAGCGATTAGTGTTGCATACTTTTATAGTGTGGGCATCATCTTAGGTCTAGGAGAGGGACATGACTTTTTCTGGGAGTTAGCAACGCTCATAGATATTATGCTTTTAGGACATTGGATTGAAATGAAGTCAATCATGGGCGCGTCTAACGCGCTACAAGAATTAGTCAAATTGTTACCCAGTATTGCGCATCGAATTGATGATGAAAAAATAGAAGATATTGCGGTGTCGGAATTACAGACTGGTGACGTGATTCTGATCAAACCTGGGGAGCAAATTCCAGTTGACGGTAAGATAATAAAAGGAGCAACAACAGTTGATGAATCGATGCTGACAGGTGAATCTCTTCCCATCGAAAAGAAAATGGACGACAACGTAATTGCTGGCTCCATTAATCAAGAAGGAAGCTTGACCGTTAAAACGAAAAATACAGGTGAAGGCACGTATCTATCGAAAGTGATCGAATTAGTCAGCGAAGCGCAGGCATCTAAATCTAAAACACAAAATTTAGCGAATCGTGCAGCAAAAATCCTCTTCTATGTCGCTGTTTTTGCTGGTGTGTTGACATTCATCATTTGGCTTGCATTAGGATATCCGCTCAGTATTGCTGTCGAACGTATGGTGACTGTCATGGTTATTTCGTGTCCCCATGCACTAGGACTTGCAGCGCCATTGGTCGTCTCTGTCTCGACGGCCCTGTCTGCTAAGAAAGGGTTATTGATTCGAAATCGGACACAGTTTGAAGAGGCGCGGAAATTAGACGCCATTATTTTTGATAAGACAGGTACTTTGACGCAAGGAAATTTTGGTGTAACGGATTTGATGCCGGCCGATAAAATTTCCTCAAACGAACTACTTCGTCTAGCAGCTGGAGTCGAACGTTCATCACAACATCCTCTTGCTAAAGGGGTAGTGAAAAGAGCAGAAGAGCTACAACTATCACTTCCATCGATCGAAGACTTTATGTCTATTACAGGAGTCGGATTGGAGGGGAAAGTAGAGGGTACGTTAATTCGTGTAGTGAGTCCTCGATATATTCGTCAAGAAAAAATAACGATTGATGAGCTCGCTTTTGAAAAATTATCTGAAGAAGGAAAGACCGTCATATTTGTATTGAAAAACAAGCAATTACTGGGAATGATTGCACTTGCTGATTTAGTAAGAGAAGAAGCAAAAGAGACTGTGACTGCGCTTAAAAACAAAGGCATAAATTCAATCATGCTCACTGGTGACAATAAAAAGGTTGCACATTGGGTTGCCAAACAGTTGGGTATTGACGAAGTTCATGCAGAAGTTTTACCTGATGATAAATCAAGACAAGTAAAGAACATTCAATTGGAAGGGAGGAAAGTAGCCATGGTGGGTGATGGCATTAATGATGCACCCGCACTGGCACAAGCTGACGTAGGGATTGCGATTGGTAGTGGAACCGACGTGGCAGTCGAAACCGCTGATATCGTACTGGTCAGAAGTAATCCGAAAGATGTTCTCTCTATCCTTGAACTTTCCCGAAGTACTTATAACAAAATGATTCAAAACCTATGGTGGGCAGCTGGTTATAATATTATAACAATACCACTAGCAGCCGGCGTTCTAGCTCCCTATGGTGTGATCTTATCCCCAGCCATTGGGGCAGTACTAATGAGTCTTAGCACCGTCATTGTTGCTGTAAATGCTAGAATGTTAAAAATATGAAATCATTTGAAGTGATTTCAGAACTTATTAGTGGCCAAGCACTGGATTTAATCGCGTGTAAAAAGTCTATGAGTATTCGAAGACTTTTTACACGCGATTTTAATTTTATTAGAATATATGATTATGTCCATATAGAGAACATAAAACAGAGCTGTAACGTTCTGTGTGATGGAAGGGACTGTAAACCGACTTTTAGATTGCTTCTAGTCTTTCTCCTCTCAAAAAAAGCTTTTCGATTGCGAACACAGTAAGCCAGCGTCCTGATACGCTGTCCGTTTTTTTGAGGTCTGCCTCCGTTCGTCCGTGACCCTTCTAATTTTTCGTACGTTTCAGTTCGTACTTTCAAATCTTCGTAAATCGAATCGGATGAACGTATAAAAAATAATAACGAATGCTTCTTTAAAGCCAATAAAGTGGTACGTGCTAGTTCTTCGACCATGTTGTCACTCCAAAACTTATTTTAGACAGCAACAAAATTCGAGGCCACCATATTCAAATGAACATTTGAATATGGTGGCCATTGTGCTATATTTATCTTAGAAATTAAAATTTAAAGGAGGAGATTCTGTTGGCGCACGACCATAATCATAGTCATAACAACGTAAATATAAAGGCACTGAAGTGGTCTTTCATGCTAATCTTTTTATTTATGATTATTGAAGTTATTGGAGGGATTTGGACCAATAGTCTAGCGTTACTTTCAGATGCTGGGCATATGCTAAGTGATGCTGCTGCACTTGGGCTTAGTTTAACAGCATTAATGTTTGGACAACGAAAGGCTACGGATCACAAGACATTCGGATACAAGCGTTTTGAAATTTTAGCGGCCTTCTTGAACGGAATCACCCTGATTGCTATTGCACTCTATATCTTCTACGAAGCATATCGACGTCTGCTTGAACCTCCTGTAGTTTTAAGCTCAGGTATGCTGATCATTTCAACTATCGGCTTACTAGTTAATATTGTTGTCGCATTCATCCTCATGCGGGCGGACAAAGACGAAAATTTGAACGTCAGAAGTGCCTTTTTACATGTGATCGGAGATCTGCTTGGGTCAATCGGTGCCATTATTGCGGCAGTGCTGATAATATTCTTCGGTTGGACGATAGCCGATCCGATTGCGAGCTTAGTAGTCGCGATTCTTGTATTTATCAGTGGTTTGCGTGTAACAAAGGATTCATGGCATATTTTGATGGAAGGTGTCCCATTCAATTTAAACGCCAGTGAAATCAAAAGTGCGCTACTTGCCATTGAAGAAGTGGAAGAAGTACATGACTTTCGTCTATGGTCCATCACATCTGATTATCATGTACTAAGTTGCCATTTAGTAGTTAAATCGGATGAAGCACGAAAGGGTGTACTTAGACAGGCTCGTACGTTGATTCATGACCAGTTTGATTTACAAGATCTTACGATTCAAATCGAGTGTACAGGTATCGATGAATGCTCGCATGCGGCACATGAGAGCCACGCTCATTGATAAATGAACGTTGTAAAATACTTTAATCGAATAGAAGGAGGTGTTGACCTTTCCCTTTTCTGATTAACTTCAGAAAGTGGGAGGGTCGAATCATGTTATGAAACAAAAGAAGGTTTTAGTTGTTGTAACGTTGCTGATCGTTTTTTTAATAGTTCTTTCAATGTTTTTGATCAAGAACAATGCTGTTCAAGAAAAAAAGAGTACAGTCCTAAATGATACGGTAAAAATAGAAGGTCAACCGACACAAGGAGAAAACTCTGCACCTGTTTCAATCGTCGAGTTCGGAGATTATAAATGTCCGTCTTGTAAACAATGGGGGGAAACAGTTTATCCGAAGCTGAAAAAGGAGTTCATTGACACTGGTAAGGTACAGTTCAGCTATATCAATGTTTTATTCCATGGGGAAGAATCGATTTTGGCCGCTAAGGCATCAGAATCTGTTTATCGCCAAGACAAGAAGGCATTTTGGACATTCCATAAGGCGATTTATGATGCACAACCGAGAGTCGAACAGCATGATGACCCATGGGTGACTGAAGAATCCCTGTTAAGAATCGCTGCAAAATCAGTACCAGGCATTAATCAAGAACAACTCACATCTGATTTAAGAAATAATGCGGACATCCTTGATGAAGTGTCGAAGGACGATGCACTCGTGAAAGAACACGGTGTCGAGCTGACACCTACGATCGTGATCAATGGTATTAAACTCGATGACCCGTTTGATTACGATACGATTTCCCGTGTGATTGAAGAACAGGTAACGGCCGATGAATGAACAGGTACGACGTTATGGTATGTATATAGCGTGGATCATAGCACTCGCTGCCACACTCGGTAGCCTGTATTTTAGTGAGATTCGTGGATTCGTACCTTGTGAGCTCTGTTGGTCACAACGTATTTTCATGTATCCGCTCAGTATCATCCTGGGCGTCGCCGTATTCAATAATGATTCAGGTGTGGTTCGATATGTATTACCACTTAGCCTTATCGGGGGAAGTATTTCTGTCTACCACTACATGGTTCAAAAGATTCCAGGATTTGCTGAGGTCAAGCCATGTCTTCAAGGTGTCCCTTGCAACGTACAATATATTAATTGGTTAGGTTTCATAACGATTCCCTTCCTTGCCCTGACAGCATTTTTGCTAATTACGCTGATTATGATTGGAGTTCGACAAGCATTTAAAAAAAATTAAGTTAATAAGAGAGAGTCACTTCATCTCATTTAGCGATTTTCTTCATATCATGAGTACGACTAGAACATAAGGAGGGAAAACATAAAAGTTTCTTTTTTAATTTATAGCTTATTCCCTGATTGAATCGACGGGATAAGGAAAAGAAAATCGATTATATAAAAAAGACAATGTCTCATTTCACTTTCGAAATGAGACATTGTCTTTTTTATTTTATACGACTGGAAGATTGTATATCGTTAAAACTCTTGATCAAGAAGATACTAAAGTGAATTTTTTAATCAAAACGTCAAAGAAATACTATACAAGAAAGCTAAAAATAAGGAAACAGACATTCCTAATCCTAAAAAAAGTGTTTTGATCGATTCATTCGTTTTTCTAATAAGGAATACTACCAATCCCCCGAAAAGAAGACCAATCACCAGGAACAAGACGGATGTCATTCCTGGTTCAAACTCGATGTTTGAATATGCAAAGCGTAGATTAGGGAAGACGAAAGCAGACAGCTGTCCGGCCCCACTTGATTTGAGTGTATCCTCTACGGAGTGAGGTGGCTCTTGCTGACCGAGCAACGCAGTTGCTGCGAAGATGAAGAGAATCAGTGTACCTTCCATGCGCATTCTCATCTGTTTGACTTTAAGCGTTTGTTTGGAAGAGGCATAACTCCATTTCCCATTCATGAAACCGATGATCAGCACAGGGAGAATTAAGACATGTTTCCATAGTAAGGCTTGACCATACGGTAAAATCCAAGAATTCGGATAGTCGTCTACTTTCACGACGACTGACATCAAATAGATGCCGGATCCGAGGATAATCAAAAAGCATAGCGTCACGAGCGGTCTGAACCATTCCAACACGTTGTCCCAACGGGGATTCGATGCGTTGGAATAGCCTAATACGAGTAAACCGCCAGTCCAAATGAAGACAGACAAAGCATGAGCGGTATGTACGAGTAATCCTTCTGCACCTGTGATACTGGAGGCGTGTCCGGACCATGCGAGTGTACCAACCATGGCAAGTAACAAAAATAGGGCAAACTTCAAGCGTCCCGAATGGAGTGACGTATTCCTGACGACCAGAAAAAGTAATATGCAACAGATTGTCATCAAGATTAAGGCATTTCCAGCTTCGAATGTGAGCAGAACGGACCGCAGAGTCAACCACAGTCCGATGTCTTCTTGCAAATAAAGTACGATACGTATGACCGACAATGAAAAGAAAACAGGAATTAATAGGATGAGAAGTCGTATCCATCTTATCGGGAACGCTACATCAGGTCGATAAGTGTGAGGAATGAGCTGTAACGAGAAATGACCGATCAACAGTGCAAAACAGGCGTACAGCAATGTATCTCCTAAAATATAGAGCAAAGTCATTTTGTTCGCCCCTTCAAAACAATCTGATAAAAGAAGAACAGTAACATCATAAATAATCCACCGGCAATTAGGAATGGAAAGAAATCAGTCTCTTCAGCGGGGGACGTTGTCGTCTTCACTGTTTCCGTGTCGGCGTCTTTCTCTTGGATGGGCTTCGGCTGCTCGCTCGTTTCGCTCGCGGTCGTTTGGGTTTCGATATTGAACAGATAGGTTCCTTCGATAGGATGTCCATCTGTACCGATGATCTTCCATTGGACGCGATACCGACCAGATGTCAGCTCTCGATCGAGCTGGAACGTCATACGTCGCCTTTCTTGTGTGAAAGTACCCTTCAGTGCATCCGAAGAAGCGAAATCAAATACTTGAATACTTCCACCGGCTTCGATGTTCGTCTCGAAGTTCAACGTGATGGTTTTTGTAGGCAGAACAGTCTCATCTGCCTGGGGTGTGGAAGATTCGAGCCCAGTGTGAGCTGAGGCTTGTACAGGACACCACAAGAGCATTCCTGATAGCAGTAACAATAGGTAATTTATTCGAAACATCTTTTCAACTCCTTTATGTTTGTTATGTACGGTCAAAATCATAAGGGATAAAAACAGACACCTCAAGATTTTTTGACGCTTACATTAGTAAATGCTAATATGATGATAACATATTAATGAAAACGAATATGAAAAAGGAGTGAACAATTTGGAACAATTACTGGAACCATTGGACTTGAAGGTGAGGGTCGTTCATGGTTTTTCTAATAAAACACGATTGCAAATCTTAGAGTGTATCTATGATGGTGAAAAGACTGTGACAGAAATCGTCGAGGCGGTCCAAGGAAATCAGTCCAACGTTTCACAGCATCTAGCTTGTCTAAAAGGATGCGGATTGATTCAAAAACGGACGCAGGGAAAGTATGGCTATTACTCCCTACGCAACGAGACAGTCAGGGAACTGTTACGACTATTCGGGACACTGACTCTCGAAATCGGACAGGAGTCTGCTTGTTGTGAACATCACATCGAGGAGGCGTAATGATGGCCAGTTCCTGTTGTAACAACAGCTCTCCAAAGGAAAGCGAAGCAAGTGAACCGAAGGCTGTTTCTACATCAATAACAACAACGTGCTGTGCCTCGAATGAGGAAGATCGACTCCGGACAAAGGATATACAGTCGAGTTGCTGTTCGAAATCGACATCCGAGATAGCCGGTACGAGCATACAAAACGAATCTTCCCTTCCTAAAGAAGAGGATACTTGCTGTAGTACGATACCAAAGATAGAGGCAAAAAATTCGGACACAGATACCTGTTGTTCTTCGGTTAATGTGTCTTCGGATTTGATTCAGCCTGATCAGACAACTCATACCTACCGAATAGAAGGGATGGATTGTCCATCCTGTGCAGTGACTCTTGAGAAGGGATTAGTGACGATAGCGGAGTACCAGAAAGTGTCCGTCAACTACGGTGCGGCCCGCTTGAAAATCGAGAGCAAATCAGAACTGGATGATCGTCGGCTTCAAAACGAGGTGAAGAAGTTAGGATTTCAACTTATTGTTCCAAATAAAGAGGAAAAACATGTTCAGACGTATGCGGTTTCGGGGATGGATTGTAGTAGTTGTGCTAAAACGATTGAGCAGCATTTCCAAAAAATAAATGATGTGCAGACTGTCACGGTATCTTTTGCACGTGGAGAAATGGAGATCGAACATCATCTTGATGCGCAACAGGTGAAAAACGAGTTAAGTAAGATTGGCTTTGATGGACACGTCAAGGGAGAAGAGTCTTCCAAACCTTCAAAACGTTCATTCGAGGGGATATCATTGGTCTTATCCGGTATCCTGATTGGATTAGGGCTACTCCTCCAAACAGTAGAGGTTCTTTATCTCCCGAACGCGCTGTTTGGAATCGCGTTGATCCTGAGTGGATGGAAAGCTTTCCGGAGCGCATTTTATGCGGTTCGCGCCCGGTCGCTCGACATGAATGTGTTGATGAGTGTGGCGGCCATCGGTGCAGCGCTCATTGGTGAATGGCTCGAAGGGGCGACTGTCGTCTTCCTCTTTGCCATCGGGAACCTACTCCAGAATCATTCGCTTGCCCGGACACGTCATTCGATTCAGAAACTCATCGAACTTTCCCCGAAGGAAGCATTCGTGCTGACAGAAGAGGGCGTTATACGGAAATCAGTAGAAGCGGTACGAATCGGAGAGAAGATTCGGATTCGACCAGGTGATCAGGTCGCATTGGACGGAATGATTTTGAAAGGGACGACGACCATCAATCAAGCGCCGATTACTGGAGAATCGATTCCGGTCGACAAAAGTGAAGGGGATCAAGTATTCGCCGGGACGCTAAACATGGATCGTTCGTTCGACATGATCGTCGAAAAAACATATCAGGAGACGACTCTTGCTCATATCATCGAATTGGTGGAAGAAGCACAGGATAATAAAGCACCAAGCGAAGCATTCATCGACCGTTTCGCAAAAATCTATACACCATTCGTCTTCTTAGGCGCATTGTTACTCATGATCGTCCCACCCTTACTTCAGCTCGGTAGTTGGGGGGAGTGGTTCTATAAGGGCTTGGAACTGATTGTCATCGCCTGTCCGTGTGCACTCGTCATCTCGACACCGGTCGCAATCGTGACGGCAATCGGGAATGCTGCACGAAATGGTGTATTGATCAAAGGTGGTGTCTTCTTAGAAAAGGCAGGAAAGATAGACGCCATCGCCTTTGACAAGACAGGAACACTAACAAAAGGTACGCCCATTGTTCAGCAGTTCATGTTGCTATCAGACGATCGTGAACACACTTTACGCATCGCACACTCACTCGAACGGCATTCCAGTCATCCATTAGCAAAAGCAATCACAGAACATACGGTCCAAGAAGGCGTATATCCACTTGAATCGGACTCTGTCATAAATCGTGTCGGGAATGGCGTGTCGGGTGAATTTGAACATATCCTGTATCATATTGGAGGCGTGAAATGGTTTCGTGAAATGGGTTATGAGTTGGGAATGCTTGATTCAACTGTTGAAAATGCTGAAAAGCAAGGGCAGACCGTCGTTCTTCTCGGAAGTGACGCCAATCTACTCGGACTTTTTATACTTTCAGACGAAGTACGAGACGAGAGCGTCGACGCTATACGCAAGTTGAAGGAAAAAATCAAAATTAAAAAATTAGTCATGTTGACTGGTGATAACGCAGGTGCAGCAGCACGTATTGGAAAAAAACTGAGTTTGGATGAAGTGCATGCTAACCTTTTGCCTCAAGAAAAGGTCCGTATCGTCGAAGACATGAGAAGACAATCGTTTCAAACGGCAATGGTCGGTGACGGTATCAATGATGCACCTGCTTTCGTCACAGCGGACGTCAGCATTGCGATGGGAGGAGCCGGGACTGATACGGCACTTGAAACAGCGGATATCGTGTTGATGGCAGACAACCTAAACAAGTTACCCTATACGTTGGACCTAAGTAAAGCCACGTTGACCATCATCAAACAGAACGTTATTTTTTCAATTCTCATTAAACTGATTGCATTGATGCTCGTCTTCCCTGGATGGCTGACGTTGTGGATGGCTGTCCTTAGCGATACAGGGGCAGCGGTACTCGTGACATTGAATGCCCTTCGGTTATTAAAAAAGCGAACACTTTGATGGTCTAGCAACCTGCGACTCTGAACACGAAAAAGATGAAGCACCCGGTTCTCTAAATCACTGGAGATGATCGGGTGCTTTCTTCTGTCAATCATTCGTTCCTCCCAAATTTCATGGAGGACACGATTGAATGTTGCAACGCACCATATCCTGTTTGATGTGATGTGCTTTTTTCCGATTTGCATACTCAAAACACGATATTAAGAGCATGGAAAAGAGCGTACCGCTCTGTCTGATGAAAGAGACCGCAAGCCGTCCTGTTTCCGTACTCTAGCTTGCTCCTCGTCGGCGCAAGGGCCATCAAAAAAAGCCGCTGCCGCTCCTCATCTTCCTCCGCGTTTTGGCTCAAAGCAAGCTTTTCGCTCGCGGGCTCCGGAAGCTTTCGTCCCGGTGCGCTGTCCGCTTTTTTTGGTCTTTCCCTGCGGTCACCCTTGCCCCGTCTCGCGACGCTCGCTGCGTTCCCGTCAACAGGACGGCACCGTGTCGGACTGCATCCCACTCGCGAAAGGAGCTTTTCCATGAAACTGACCACACTCGTTGAAATCACGCGTATCCGACAAGAGGTTCGAGAACCGGATGTCGCCCTTGAGACGACGCATATCACGTCACCCGAGGACGCCTTCCTTGTTGCTAGACGCTTCATTCAGGACGATGACCGTGAGGTATTCCTCGTCATCCTGCTGAACACGAAGAATCGGGTCATTGCCGTCCACCGGGCACACGTCGGAAGCATTAATTCGAGCATCATCCACCCTCGTGAAATTTTCAAGTCTGCCATCCTCAACAATGCGACCTCACTCATCGTCAGCCATCAGCATCCGAGCGGGGACCCGAAGCCATCTCACGAGGACATCGAGGTGACGGAACGCTTGCAGGAAGTCGGACGCATCATCGGTATCCAATTGCTTGACCATATCGTCGTCGGTGCAGGAGACGATTACGTAAGCTTAAAAGCCCAAGGATTGCTCTAAATTTATTCTTCAGCGTAGACAGGCGGGACGTACTCCCGTCCTGTCCGCGCGTAAAGCATGGACGAAAAACGACGTCGTTTTTCTTTTGAGAGAGCGCAAGCGAGTAAGGAATGGATTCGTCCCGAATCCAAGGGCAATGAGAGACCCGCAGTGGACGGATGATCCACTGCGGGTGAGAACGTACATCTGGTCTGTTCTATGTAGAAGGGTGTTATGGAGGATGCAGTAGTGAGACAGTAGTGGAGTGTACGAAGGTTCGAGGAGAGATAGCTGATTGAAGTGAATCGATCCTCTTGTAGATAGGTAGTGATGCTCTTTCTACTTGATGTACAGCACAAGAAAATTTTTCGGGCTCATGCGTGAGGCTGTAGGCTGCACGCAGCAACATCCTCATCGCACCGCTGCCCTCCTGCCGGACCGATAACGAGAGCTGCGACTCGCCTGCGCGAGGCATCTCTACGTTCCTGTTCCTTGCGACGGAAGGCACGGAGCGTTCAAAGAATAAAAATAATTAATTTAAACAACTATAGATCTTATCACAAATACTTGGTTATTAATAAAAAAACCAACAGTCAAATGACTGTTGGTAGAAGAGGAAGTATGGGGAAAGGGAGGGGGTTAGTCTACTTTAACCAAAAAAGCGAATTGTCCGTCACCGTTGGACCACTTTGCTTTGATTTCATAGGCATACGTTCCTTTTTCTTTCGGGGCAGTAACGGCATCGCCAGTTAAAGTAACTTTTTCAGAATCTTGCTTATCTTTCCAACGAACGATCTCAATAGATTCCGGTTCGTCTTCAAACGAAATATCGATTTTTTTATTTGAGGATACTACAGTTGGTTTGCTTTTTTTCGTCATATCGAGTCCGTCGACATATACTTTATCGACACATTGGTTGCGCAATAGACCATCCCAACAAAATGATCCTTGAACCGTTGGAATATCTTTTCCTTGTGCTTCTACTTTGGGGTTTGGTGGTTCCCCACGAAAAGGGTCAAACACAAAAAATAGAACAACCAATACTACTAAAACACCCATCCATTTAAATTTACCCATAAAACGCTCTCCTTTGATAAAGATTATTTTTAAAAAAGTTTAAGTGTTCTTATTGAGTGGCTTGTTCCTCAACAAATCATTCTTTTAACTCGAGTTCATCGTGTCTCCCCATGATAGGTGAGATCGTTTGATTCTCAAATGCAGTTTCATACGTATCAACTACAGTTTGAATATATTCGCCATCTTCAATAAGAACTTCTCCATAAGCAGGAACTGGGTTGTGCCAATCCATTTTCTCATCATGGATTGTTGCAAATAAATATACTTTTCCAGATACAAGCATTTCTACTCTTCATACGTTCACAATACTTTATTACCTTTTATAATATAACGATTTTATGTAATTTACAATTGTATACAAAGTTATATTTTGGAAAAATTATTTTGTGACAGAATTGAAGAAGTTTTGCAATGCATGGATGAGCGAAGAAGTGAGTGAATGGACGGAGTTCTATGGATAGAGGATTGATGTTTCCATAGTAATGCGGACGACATAAAGACTTTCGAGCTCATGCGTGAGGTTGTAGGCTGCACACAGCAACATCCTCATCGCACTGCTTCGAACCGATAACGAGAGCTGCGACTCGCCTGCGCGAGGGATTTCTACGTTCCTGTTCCTTGCGACGGAGGGCACGGAGCGTTACATAGAATTATAAAAAGAAAAATAAAAGGTTAGGGTTTAGTGGAAGGAATGGCATACTAAAGGAAAGATTCTTGTCCACGTATGAGATCGTCATTAGCGCTTCGATAGTAAATGAAGTATCTCATGCGAGGATGTCTAAAGAAGGAGAAATTACATATGAACTATGATGGATTGACCAATGTATTAGGTGCAGCACTTACAAATGTCCCTCTACTCTACCTTGTACCGATTGCATTCGGACTTTTCTTATTGATCGATTTCTTGTTTACAAAAGAAAAGAAGAGCTTTTTGAGCCGAACAGGTAAAATGATTTTGGTTCCGTTCATTCTGATCGTAGGTGTACTTATTTATCTCTATTGATTCGATATGCGTAATAGGAATGATCATTTTTATGACAGAAACGATTTTAAAAAGGTCGTTTCTTTTTTTATGCGTGAAAAATCAATCGTGCATTGTTTCGTAACGACTCAGTTATCTTACATATCACTTCGCTTATCTTATCTAAGGTAGTTCGTACAGACGCTTAAATCATTCTATGCTGTGCTTAACAAATCGGTTAGGGGTGGAGTACATGAATATAGTAGAGATGTTTGAGGTCATGGAGCAAGCGAAGGGGAAACAGATACCAGATAAGGTAACATTGATCGATGCCCAGCTTCGATTCGTGCGAGAAGTAGAAGGATCGATTGAGCATGTGACATGGTTCATCGATGTCGATCGATTGACAGACTTCATGCAGACACACTTTAACAAGCAGACCCGTTAAGGTCTGTTTTTTTGTATGGACTTACATATAAACTAACCTATCAATAAAAATAGGTGGGTGGGAAATATAACCAACTTTCTCCTGGTATTCACTGTATACTGAAGATAACTTACAAATCAGGAATGGAGCGATGAAAGATGAAACGAAAATGGATGGGTGCCAGCTTAGCGCTCGCAAGTATTGGATTACTCGTCGGACCACTGCAAGGTGCAGAGGCAGCGACATCAAAAATCAAGGTTCACTATATCGATGTTGGTCAGGGCGATGCGATCTACATCAAGATGCCGAGTGGTGAGGACATCGTCATCGATGGCGGCAACAAGGGGAAGGGCGATGAACTCGTTGCCTATCTGAAGAAGCAGAAGGTCGGTGACATCGAAATGTTGATCTCGACGCATCCGGATGCCGATCATATCGGGGGGCTTGATGAAGTCCTCGACTCATTTAAGGTCAAGAGCGTCTATGCACCGAAGGTCAAGCACACGACGCAAGCCTACAAGGATTTCTTGTTGGCGGTTAAGCGCGAGAAGCTGACGATCAAGACGGCAAAGGCTGGCGTCTCGCTTCCGGTCAAAGGGGTGAAGGCGCAGTTCGTCGGACCGGTCAAAGACTATGCGAAGAGTGATCTGAACAACTGGAGCGCGGTCTTACACGTCGCCTACAAGAAGAACACGTTTCTGTTCACGGGAGACGCGGAATTGAAGTCGGAGCAAGACATGATCGCGAAGAAGAAGACGCTGCGTGCGGACGTCCTCAAGGTCGGGCATCATGGGGCGAAGACATCAACAAGCGCGACGTTCCTCAAGTACGTTAAACCGAAGTACGCCGTCATTAGTGTCGGGAAGAACGCGTATGGACATCCGACGAAGGAAGTCGTGACGAACCTGAAGCGTGCGAAGGCGACGATGCTGCGGACAGATAAGAGCGGTACAATCGTCTTCGAAGGAAACGGATCGTCCTACACGATCAAGAAGTCGAAATGAAAAAGCGAAAAGGGATCATCGACCGGATTGAGGGGAAGTGGGTCGTCGTTGAGTTCGATGATGGAATGCGTGATATCCTGATTTCCCGCTTCCCAATGACGGTGGAGTCGGGCGATGTCATCTGGATGGATGAATATGGTCATATCGAGAAGGATGAACGCGAACGGCAGCGACTTTCAGATGAAATCGATGAGTTGATGGAAGAGTTATGGGAAGACTAACTTAAATTAATTAAAAGGTGGAGAAATTTTTTGAAATTAGATTTAAAGATTTTTGATTTTTTAACATTGCCAATCAAAACTTTAGCTTCTTTATCTTTAGCTAGCGGGATTTTACTTTTTTCATCGAATTACATTTTAAAAAAGCTGCATATGATTGATTTTATGAATAAATATGGTTTTTATATTGGTATTATTTTTTTAGTTACTTTTGCTCTATGTTTGGTGACCTGGATTAATTCATTACTTGAAAGCCTGATCACCTTAAGGAAAAAACGCAAATTTTTTGCTGAAGCTAAAGGAAGATTACTTGAATTAACGATTCTTCAAAAAACAATTATTTATGAACTATATTCTCAAGATAATCATACTTTAGAATTACCAATACATGATGGAGCTATACTAACTCTAAGCAACCAAAAAATTATTGGGAGAATATCTGATACGGTTGCGGTAAGCGATATTAATGATATAAGAATGCCGTACCTTTTACAGCCGTGGGTAGTTAACGAAATTAATAAAAATGCAGATTTATTATCTAATCTTGCAGCTGCTCATTCACAAACAGTTTAAAATAAATAAATCAAAGGTGTTGCATGCTATTTAAGTATGCAACACCTTTGATTTATGTGCTCTAATTATCAGTTTCGTTTGTTTTTTGATTAATACGTTTTGCTATATCATCGTAAATATCTCGTTTTAACCAATAAATTTTGCTAGGAACAGTATTAGTTTCGATTCTCTTCATAAATATTGCATTTTGATATTCTCTTATTTGATTTGAATTATGAGTCTCAAAATCATTAATTGAACTATTAATTGATGATAAAACTTTTTCTTGAACAGAAATTTGATTCTTATGAGCATTCAGAGTTTCGATTAGATGAAGTAATAAAGGCAAAGATGGAATAATGATTGATAATATTATAGTCTGAAAAGAGAGATTGAACTGAAAAAGAGTAACAAAAGCAATGAATAAACTAAAAAGAAATATTGGAAGAAGTATTCTATTTTTATAGTATTTTCTTAATTCAATTTCCCATTGTAGGCTTGTCCTCTGACATATTAAACAAGTTAAGTTTTCATTAGAAATTTTATTTAACCCGGGATACCAATTAAGAAGTTTTGACTCGTCTCCCTTAAATTTATTACTTAAAAGCATTCTTTTTTTATCATTAATCTTTTCCCCAACCAACATTTTATTCCAAGGGATTTTAAATAATTTAGTATCAAATTCTTCTTGGAGAACTGCTGCTGTTTTGATACATTCTTTTTCAAAATTTATAAAATAAAGTCTGCTGAAAGCTAGCCAAATAGCTGAAATCAAAGCGAAAAATGCTTTTAAATCAGAATTGAAATTTATAATGAATATACTGAAGATCGGAATAGAAGCTGTAATTACTATTCGAGTAAATCTAAAACATTTTCCGTTATCATAAGATTGTCGCATTGCCTTTAGTAAATCAATAGAATCAGAAGAATTTTGACGTTCACTTAAAGTTTTTTTATTCATAATCTGGGAAATCACTTCCGAATATTTTTTGCCATTCTTGATGAGAAAGTTTATGTTTGTTTTCAAGAAAATATTGAATTGCTAATGAAGACCTTTCATACGCTTTATAAGCAGCAGCGGAAAATCTTTTTTGTGTTTCAAAGCTATGATGATTAAGATCTCCTTGGATTCCTTTAGGATCCAGACAAGGACTGTATATAGAAGAACTTAATACATTAAATAAGTCTCTTAATGCTATTTGATCAGTAGAACCAACCTCGTTGTATTCATAATGATTTAAAATCATGTTTTCCAGTAGATATGATCCGACATTGGGTACATGCTGTTGTGAGTGCCATTTCTTGATTAATCGAATTATTCTCAAAACTTTCCCGTCTCTTTTTTGATTGATTTCCGTAGCCCTTGCAGAATCTATACGAGGATTTGTTTTTTTCCATTTTCCGTTACCATCCGGTATTAAATAAAAACTATTTCCATAGATATCTTTAGAAGTTATGAACGCAGGAACAATATCAAAATTCCATTCATAACTAGAAAACTTAAATGTGGCAGCTTCTTGATTTCTTTTAATAGTTGCTAATGAGTGATTTGGAACGCTCTGCAAAGATTTGATTAGTTTGTTTAATAGCTTTATTGAATTTAAGGTTCCATCATCATTAGTTAGGTTATAAAGTGAGATTGAAGTAGTAGGAACCTTTATTTCACAAACTCCGTTACTTTTTTCTAGATAAGTACTGCTATTTGCCTGAAAAACAATTAAAAAATCAATATCGTCTAAAGGTCTAATTTTTGTTCTTCTTGCAAAAGAGCCCATACGAACATAGTTTTCATCTTTATAAATAGCAGGGAAGCTATCATCAGAGTCTTCAAATTTTTCAATTTTGTCTACTAGTGCTTTTGTACTTGTTCTTGCAATAGATAATCTAGATGCATCTAAATCTACTTTGTCCTTAGAAAACTGTGAAAGAGATGTACTAATAACTTTTGGCAAGTAAATTCCTCCATTCGAGTTAATATTCTATAGATTATAACAGTAAAACAAGAACTTTTGTTCTTGTTTTACTGTGTTTTAGTCAATGATATTATCATTTTTTAATAATATTATTCTCAATTAAAGATTATTTTTAGCGACTTCGGAAATCTTGCTCCGGTACATTGAAGTGACGCGTTACGATCTGTCGGACTATTTCTAAGTCACGATCTTCCGTCGAAACCATCTCGTCGTACCATGCCTTTTCGAGTACTTGTTCGGTCTTCTTACTAACGACTTCTGTGTTTAGGATATGATGGTACGGTCCTATCGCATCATCGAGGACACGGAAGTGTTGGCTGATCGGTTCTTCGCCCGGGATGACGAGCGTATAGGCGACGGTCTCATGTTCGTCGAAGTCACGGTCGTTGGCTTTTGCGAACGGTTCGAAGAAGTCTGTCGCTCCATGGACCAGCATCATTGGTTCGTCAAAAGATGACAGGTCTTGCTGCGTGTCTTGCTTGGCGATGCTCGTCAGGTAAGCACCGACGTCCTCCGGTGAATGTTGCATGATTCGTTCTAAACGTTCAGCTAACGGTAATCCGTGTTCAGTGACCTGTGCAGTCTGTTCGATATACTCAATCATTTTAATCGGTGATGCTTCGCGTTCCAAGATTTGCTCTTTCTCGAGCGCAGTATGGATATCACGGATGAAATGACCGGATGTCTGATGGACTTCGTGCAACAAGTCTTCCTTATCGCGCAAGTCTCTGCCTTGCGTCCAGTTAGCGAGATACGACAATGAAAATTCGTCTGTCGAAAAACCAAAGTGTGCCGCGACCGTGTAAGCGACCATCTCCGCCTGGAATTCCTTCTCATGTGGTTTTAACTCGATTCCGCGTTCTTCATTCCGTTCTATGTTGTGCAGATTGGCATGCGCGAGTTCATGAATCAAGATAGTGACGTTCTCGATGTCCGAGTTGCGGGGATTCAAGGCGATCGCGTTCAGTTCTGGATAAAAGCAGCCTTTTGCCGTACCAAGCTCGTTCAGTGGCTGGTCGAGTATTTTCACGTCTTGTGTCTCGGCAATCCCGTTCAACGCGCGGCGAAACGTTTCCACCTCACGAAGCGATCCATTTCGATGATAGGAAGCGAAGAGCTCAGAGACTTCGAGTCCCTTCTCCCGAGCATCGGTCTGTGTGTACTCGAAGACATGACCAATCTTATAGTACATCGCTTTCCGTGTCGGAAGAGAACCTTCCTTGGCGCGTTTTTGCTCCGTCTTCGTCGCATCCTTCCACGCCACCCAATCCGTTTCTCGTTTGATGAACGTAACAGGGGAGGGGACGAAAATCTTGATTCCTTTCTCTCCTTTTTGGACTTGGACACCTTGCTTCTCCCAGTAGGCATAGGAACCGACGGCACGTGCGCCTTGGAACTGTTCTTCGATCAACAGCATGTTCCGCGTCGAGTAGCGATGGAACCGGCTCATGAAGTCGAGGTGTTCCTTGATGCTCTCCTGACTGACGAAGTGGGAGGCGAGCTGCGTCTCCATTTTATCGGTTAACGCTTGGACTTCCTTCTGGTAATCCTCACGTGTTTTCTTCTTGTATGCCATACCACTCACGCTCCTTCCGACGAAACGTACGAATCAGCAGCACCTTCAAAATCGTTCAACTCTTCTAATACCATCAAGTCGTTAACCAGTCGATCCAGTAGTAGATGACGGCGATCACGTGATACCGGGAGTAATACCAAGGGTTCTTCCTGTAAGAGTTGCAGTAGCTCGTGTTCCTCATGTGAAAGGGGAATGTCATAGCGCGTTTGATGAATCATGACGGCGACATGAGTCTGATGCAGTTCGAGAAGTATGGCGAGTGTGAAGGCTTCGAGTCGTCTCATTTGTGGATCATCCTTTCTTCGTCTGAATGCTTATATTGCTTTCGTTGGTCGATTCGCTTTCTTACAGCCGTCTCTGCCGTCTCAAGAAACGAGGGACGGTATTCGGTCGTCGGGATGATGTCCTCGATGCTCTCCGTCTGCATCAGGGCTTGTAGCAATTCGATCAATACCTGTGTTTGAAGGTCTGTTTGTTGGACGCTCTTTTGTAACGGAGAAAGACTTTTCGTGATCTGTTCTTCCCAGAACGACGTCAACGCTTGTTCAATTTGTTTCGAGACGGAACGACTGACATAGTTCAAGTCCCATTGCTTTTTGATCATCTCCTGATAGTCGCGGATGATGTGATCGATTGCCGGACCAATCCCAGACAACCGTTCTCTCTCCCGGTATTCCTCTAAAAATTCAGCGGTCACGGCACTCATCTTGATTCGGACTTGTTTTGTTTCCTCCACTGCCCGTCACCTTACCTTTCGTGTTGGACTTCCTGTTCAAGTTGTTCAAACGCACGCTGATTCTTGATGTGGTCCCATTCATCATTCATGTGTCGTCCGATTCGATAGAGCGTCTCTTGCATGATCCGTTCACGTCGAAACGCTGCTTGGATGTTTTGTCTAGGTGAGGATGTCTTCATCTTCGCAAGCTCCTGAGGTGACTTAGACGATTCACGCATCTCTGACAGGATGGCGTTTCCCATCCGCGTGTAGAGATCCTGTTCTTTCGTCTTCCGGTAAGTCGATGCTTGAGATGCCGATCCGTAACTTCGCTCGTAGAATGCGACCTCCGTATCGAGTCGTTGCTTGAACGCGGCGTGTTCTTTCTCGAAGTGCGTCGCAAGATATGTGTCAGTCAATTGATTGAGTGAAGGACGCAGTTCTTGAATGCCGTTCATGTTGTAGTACCACTGCCGTTTATCATCCGGTAGTCGTTTCTGAATCGCTTTATACTGGCGTACGAGTTCCGGATGTAGCATGCGATTTGAAACGGATAGTGTTGCATGATTTCGTTTGTGCGCGAGGACTTCATCACGGATGAAGGCATTCAACTTCTCCTGTTCCCGTGTCCGGTCGGCAAGCGTATGGACGATTTGTGCCTTCATTTTCTCGATCGTTTTCGGTTTGCGTTTGCCGCGTTCGCGTGGATGCATCGTCTCGACCGTCGCGACATGGACATGGATGTTGTCCGTGTTGTAATGGATGGCAGCGGTCCATTCCGCGTGCAACATCTGTTCCTTTTCGATCATCAAAGCGGTCGCGTTCCGTGTCGCCTGCATCAATCGTTGTTCATCGATGTAACGATTTTCTTTGACGCCGACTTCCTGTAACCAGGCTTCATCGAACGAGATGACGTCTTGCCAGAGGATGCTGCCGTTCTCTTGTGCCCGTCGGAAGATATTGCGTAACTGCTCTCGTTCCTTCGCATTCAATCGGTTTTGCGTTGCCGTGAACAGGCCGCTTGATTTCAGTTCATCTTCCATATAGTCGTGATAGTTTTCAAATTGATGCGACCGCGCTTTCGTCTCCGGACGATCGATGTAGCTGAGGTAGGTCGTATAACGACGCGCACGTCGTGTTGCTTGCGGTAACTTGAACTTCGACTTGATGATGACGCCCGGAATGTTACTCATCCTGCATCACCTCACGGAAGAGTGTAGTCAAGAGTTCGAGTTCGGTTGCACTCCGCTTCAGATGCAAGGTATTCGCTTCGAGCTGTCGTTCGAGGCGTGCGACCTGTGTCGACTGGACGCCGTCTGCACACCAGGTGGTCAATAATCCTTTCAATAATTCTTGTCGGGAACACATCTGCTTCTCCGCCTGTTCGTCGAGTTGTTTGACGAATCGGGGGTCGATGTCACGAATCAAGAGATCCATTCGTCTTCCTCCTTCCATCAGGAAAGTCAGTCTTAATGATTTAAAAAATGAAAAGTTTTCCGAACAATTCACTCGTTCCTCCTGTCATTAGAAGTGAGAAAGGTGATCCTACTTAGAAAAAGAACGGAGGAAACATATGCAATCCATCATCGAACACGGTTACGCACTTGGAGAAGCCGTGAGCGTCTCCTTGATTGTCGAACTTTGGAAAAATATCTGGTCGAAGATACAGCATCATGAGATGAAAAGAGTCAAAAAAGTGACGTAACAGAATCGATCTAAGCGTTGATGAAGGTCGATAGAATGACTAAATGTACGTCGATTTTTTTAGAGGAGAAAAACCAAAAATAGTTCAAAACCGTAAAAAAGAGCATAAGGGGAAACTGCTATCACGGAGCGTGCTAGCCTAGGCGGAGCCTAGTGTTTCCCTGATATCATCAAAATCGCCAAAAGGTCACACCGCGTGCCACTAAAAACGACATTTTGGCACGGTGTTTGCCACCTTACCATTTCAGTTCACGTGCTTTAACAAGTAGCTGATTCTGTCTTTTTTCTTCTTGCGTGAGTTGTTTTTTCAATTCCGTTTGTCGTAACAGTGCGTCTTCTTTGTCCCGCTTCAGATTGAAGATTTCATCCTCACGTTCGACTTGTTCATCGAGTGTCAGGTCGGGTAAGGTGGCTTGTTTCGTCTCGATATCCTGTTCAATCTGTTGGATGAGAGAAGCTTGTTCCGCCTGTTCGCGCTTCATTCTCTTGATCCGTTTTTGACTTTGCAGGTGCTCGTCAGCGAGAAAAAGTTGTGCATAGTCATCTGCTTGTTGAATAGAAAGTGACATCTTTAGGACGCGTCGCTGATCCATATAGAGTGATTCGACGAGAGAATCTTCTCGCTTCGTAGCACGCAACTTATCGAGTGACTGTTCAGGCTTCATGACATACAAGCGTAGTGCTAGTTGGTCAAAGTCACGCGGTACATCTTCGATTTCGAAGACGTAGTGCTCGTCCTGCTGATAGACGACACGAACGCGTTGCTCATCCGTTGGTCGTTCCTTATAGGCGATTCGTGCCACAAGCTTTGACGCGTAATCTTGAGGTTGATCGAACTGGAGACGGACGCGCATTTGTTTCCGCTGCACATCATGGGACCAATCGAGAAGCGTGACGGTCTGTCCATTCGTCAACCGTTGTTCTTCGCCGATGGGTGTCGCATTGATCGGTTGTTCCTCAGCAAAGAAGAGGGAAGAGAAACCGAAAAACAGAAAACCAATCAAGAAGAACAGACCTGTTCCGAGGTACAGTCGTGACCAGTCACGGGTCAGCGTCTTTCGTTTTCCTGGATGCATTTAGACACCTCCTGACGTTTGAAGGCTCTTCATCTGATCGACGACGTACCGTTTATTTTGATGCGTAAAGGTCAGTTCAACTAATTCTTCAGACGTCTCTTCATAACCATTGGCATCGATCGTCAACGTCCGTTGGAAGCGGACGAGACAATGCTCCGGATCGTCCCGATTTGGAAAGACTTCGATGTCCGAGACGGAGGCGGTGAACTTGTTATCGCTTCTGCTACTCGCAAACAGCGTCCGTTTAATGGACTCCGACATATACTGATCGGCTTGTCGTTTGCGTGTTGGATAGGTCCCATCCTCCCATGTGAAGGCGAACGTGATAAAGCGTTCCGCGCTCTTCGAAATGATTGAATTTTGTTCTTGCTCTTGTTCATTAGTTGAGATGGACGGATCTGACACCGTCGTTTTTGGTAACACACTTTTCTCGTCTTTCTCGACGATTCGATGCGATTCATCTGCTGCCATCGAACGATATTGATAGACATTGGCACTGATCGACAGCAACAGACAGAACAACACGAGCCATAGGAGATGACGACTCGTCAATGCCATAGTTCATCCCTCCCTATAGCGAAAACAGTGGTGCCGGATCAATGTGACCGGACCAATCACTCGTCTTAAATTCGATGTGGAGATGATTGCCGGTCGAACGTCCGGTCGACCCACACATCCCGATCGCTTGTCCAGCTTCGATCTTTTGCCCCGTCTTAACCTGGCGTGCAGAAAGGTGGGCGTAAGCGGTGATCCAGTCGCCTTGTTTGATCTGAATCAGTTGCCCATACGGTCCGCGTAAACCGCTATAGGTGACGGTACCGGAGCGAACGGCGTGGACGGTATCCGTATCGTGGCAACTGAAATCGATGCCCGTATGGATATCCGTCTTTCCGAAAACGATCCGTGACCCGAAACCCGATGTCATCTGCAGTGGGATGTCGAGCGGAGCATGAAGTTTCCCTTTAATCGGTCCTGTCTTGCCTTCCGCTAGTACGGTCGGTGTAAGATAACGGAGGACAGCATCGACATATTCGATGTCACCGTAGCAGGCTTGATGCTCGATCGCGCTCGGACGATGACACTGATAGATGCCGCTCTTCTTGACGCGTTGGTACATCATCTGTGAAAAAGAAATCGCGAGTTGTTTCGTATAGCGTCCTCCATTTTCTTTGACGTAATCGATGAAGCCACCCCCGAAGTTGTAACTCTGGAGCGTCAGCTTGACGTCCTCGTTCGCTTGCCGGAAGACAGATGCGAAGTGCTTCACGCCGTAACGAATGCTCTCGTCAGGAGAGGTGATGCAACCAATCCGTCCGCACTTCGATTCACTCGCTTGCATCGGATCGTTCCCGCGTCCACCGCTTTCTTGCATCATCAACGCAAGGACGACGTTCGTCTGTCCCTCGAGTTGCTCCTTCTTCAATTCACGCGAAATCGCTTCCCGGTATTGTAGAACATCATCACTGACTTGTAGGCTTGCGTCCGAGTAAGCGATCGGTGTCTCCGTTGCTTGTTCGTTCTCGATCCCGGTCAACGTATCGAGAATCCCTGCGACGATGATGATCAGTAGGAGAATAAGAAGCGCGATTCCGAGAGCGATCAGACGATACTTTAAGGTCAGGAGCCGCCATTTCATCCGGACGGCGACGCGTGCCGACTGCCGGACCGTACTCCACATCAGGCACCACCTCCGAACAAGGTCAGCTCCTCAGGTGAGACATCAACATCAAAGATCAGCGTCTTCACACCGGAGATACTGAGGACGATCCGTCCCGTCTCGAGCGACGGGATCAACCGCGTCTCACTCTCCGTCAACTGTCCGTCGAAGACGGTCTGGATCGTCGGGATGCTCTCGGCATCCTGCTCGCCGATGAACTTATACTGCGTCAGCTGGAACAACGTCTTGACGTTCTCTGCGTTCTCCGACTTCGAACCGGTCGGGACGAAGTCCGTGATCAAGTGGGAGGCGAAGAAGATGCCACCGAAGTATTTCCGTGCTTCCCGCATGAACTGTTGTAGATAAAGGATCGCCGGTTGGGCGATGTCACGCGTATTGATTAGGTGATGTGCCTCATCGATGACAATCAGATATTTGAAAGCATCCTCAATCAATAGCTCACCCTGGTTGTAGCTACGGAGTTGTCCGGCACCGTTGAGGATCATCCCGTCCCACAGCATGTTCATCAGGTTGAAGACCTGTGCCTGAAAGATTTCGTCTTTCAGATTGGTCAGGTTGCGTAGCGGGAACGAGACAATCGCTTCCTCGTCAAATCGCTCGATCGAGGAATGCCCGTCGAAGATGTTGCCGTAGTTGTGAACGAGGTTCGTAATCGCGAGCTCGATATTCTCAAGACGGCGGACACGGTTCGTACTGATCGTCTCGCGAATCGTCGTCCGCGAATCGTCCGCATACAATTCAGAGCGGACGAGCGCTAAGAAGTCAGAGAAGACCGGATAGGTGTTTGCAGGGTGCGTCGTGATTGGCGCGTCACCGTCCTCATTCCAGAGCCCTTTCTCAAGGTAGAGTTGCCGGAGCAGGATTTCGAACTCGTTCGCTTCTTCTTGTGTAGCTGCTGGATTGATGTAGTGATAGAAGACCGCAATCTTCGATAGATGTTGCATGAACGAGAGTGCCTCATCCGCCGAGCCGTCGGCATGTGTGACCGTCTTATAGACATGGAGCGGATTGATCCGTCCGGCAGAACCGTCAAGTGCGATCTCCTTTCCACCGAGCTGTCGTACGAGGTCGGAGAACTCGCCCGTCACGTCTAAGATGCGAACGTGATTCCCTTTGATCGCTTGATCGAGGACCGTCTTCTTGAGCAAAGTCGACTTCCCGGAGCCCATCTTACCGATCATCAAGGCGTTGTAGAACTTCCGCTGCTTGTCCTTGTGGAATAAGTCGAAGATGACGCTTCCGTTCGTATCGGTCGTCCCGTAATAGGTCCCAGTCGGATCCTGTAGCGACGTGAAATGAAACGGATAACCTCCTGCGATTGAGAGCGACGGAATCTCTTTCCCGCGACGACGGTTCGGTAGCTTTTGTTGTTGCTCGTAGCTGAGGAACAGGTTCTGCCATTCCCATTCCTGTTCGTTCAGGAAGACGGTTGCACGGAAATTCCGCGCCTCCAGTTCCTCCATCACATCCTGGACTTGGCGTTCGAGTACGTCGAGTGTCTTCGCTTTGACATAGAGCCGAAGGTGCAGATACTTCATCGTCTCGCCCTGCGTGATCTGTTCGTAGAGTTCATTCAGTTCCTTGTAGGTCTCACGTGCATCAATCCGGTCGACATTATCCTTCGCGTTCTCGTAGCGCGTATTCTGTTCGGCCATCGACTTGTTGATGGTCCGGATCATCTCCCGTTTATCCGCCGTCCCGATGTCGAGCGTCGTCAGGACACCGGGGAGGTTGAGGATTGGCTCGAGCCAGAAGTCGTAGACGGTCGATTGATACTTATAGACATGAAGGCAAGCGAGATAACCGTCGCCGGTCCGGACATAGTTCGGCTCGAAGCGAATTCCGCCTTGCGGTTGGATGGTTTGGACGAACGTCGGATTGTAGCCATTCTGTCGTTTGATCGTCTCCGGGTCTTGCTTCCGTAGGAAACGTGTGCGCCACATGACATCATCACTCCTTTCCGTCCTGAGTCGGTTTCGTATTCGGGTTGTGCAGCTGGAACAACACATGCATTTTCTGTTCGAGCGTCAGTTCGACCATCGGATTACTGCGCCGGAGCAGTTTCGTCAATTGATGTCGTCGTTCTCGCAGCATCGCCTCATCTGGCGCATAAAAAAAGAGGAGATAGTCGCGATTGGTGCGATGCTCCTCAAGGTAGATCAATTCCTGTTTCTTCTTTTGTAGGAACGGTCGATAGGCAGTGTTTTGGTTTTGCCGTAGCTGTCGTTCGATACGCTGTTTCTGTTTCTCCAAATTAAGTGGTGTATTGAGCGGAATCACCTTCAACGGATGAATATATGCCTGCAACAGATAGGCGAGGGAGAAGATATCATGGTCCTTCTCCGTCTCGGACAACCCGTAGATATCCTTTGAAGTCAGCTGAATGATGTCGCAGAATGTCCCGTCCTGCATCTCGAACCCATCGAGCGCCGTGGCATCAATGATTGGTAGCAGAGAGGCGACAGAAGGCGGGATCCGGATGCGTTTTTCCTTCCGTGTTGGAGGTGTCGTCAATTGCATCTCATCGAGCCAAGTAATGTCTGTCGTCGGAATTGTTTTAGATCGTTTCTCTTCCGATAAACTCATGCCATCACGCTCCTTTCGATCCGTCCTTACCGTCTGTCAATGCGATATACGTGTCTTTCTTCTTCATCAGCGCGTAATAGAGCACGTGAATCATCCGTTTCTCTGGATTCGTCGTTGGGCGGATGACGAGGAAGAGTCCGAACGCGACCAGGAAGAATGTGAATGGAAGATGTAAGGCGTCCGGGATGAACGGCAGGGCAATCAACCGGACGATGATCAAAGCGACGAGAAACAGTAAATCATAGAGATAGAGCATCTTATTGATCTTCAGCTCGGTCGTGACTTCGTTCGGAATCCGGTACTGGCGCTGTTGCATGGTCTCACTCCTTTTTCGGGTCTAGACGCGGGACATCGGTCGAGTACATACGGGAAGATTCTGACGTCACGCGTGTCTGTGTTTGTTCGACATGCTTGAGTTCTTTTTGTGTCGTGGTCTCGAGTGTCTGATAGATCGACTTTCGTTGCCGCTGTGTTCCGGATGATGTCTCTTGCGACTCATTGATAGAAGGTGAAGAATTGCTCGCTCCTGAAGAGGAGATAGTAGGTGTTTCGTCTTCAGGTGTGTTAGAAGAATGTGCAAGTACATTAGGTTTCATGTCAGATGTTGATCCTGAGTGAACAGAAGTCGGACTAGGTGCACGAGATCCAATGGGTTGTTTCGACGATGAAGTAGGCTGTGATGCGACAGTTGTTTCAGAGATAGTGAACGCATTAGGTGATGTAGCTGGTTGTTCCTTCATCGATCCATCGGGCACCTTCGATTGTGCAACAGGTGTTTGCGATGATGGCGGAGTAGTCGCAAGTGATTGTGGTGAGACATCGTCCAAACGACGTGGCATGGACTCTTTTGATGTTGTTGCAGTCGGACTCTCCGAACTCGTGTCGTGCGTCGATAAATCAATTGATTCAATGCGTTGGTTCTCTTGTCCGGTTAATTGTGAAGTGCGCTCTGGTGCTTGCGAACGTATTGGCACACTATCGGACGAACGATCCGGACGCCCCGTCGGTGTGCCACCACCTGATGGAGGATTCGGTGGTAACTTTGTGCTAGCAGCTTCTGAGGCGGATGGAGTAGGGCGTGATGTCCTCTTTATCGTCTGTCCAGCGACACGAGCTCCGACTTTTGCCGTACCTTTCCCAACAGCATACGCACCAAGTGCGACACCCCACCCGCGTTTCAGACCCGCATCGATCCCGAAGAGGCGTTCGACCATGTTCGGTCCATCAATCAAGGCAGCAGAGAAAGCAATCAATGCGATCAAATAGGCAAGACCATCGAGTGTATCAGCAAGATAAGCCGTCCCAATCGTGTAGAGCTTGATCGAGACGAAAATCAAGATAATGACGAGGAATGTATTCAGGATGCTTTGAATGACCTTCTTCGTCTTTTGTCCGCTGTGTAAGTCAGCAGGGGCGACTAAAATCGCTAAAACATAATTAAAAGCCAACTCGAACGAAAGTCGAGCCAGCTTGTAGGCAATCGAGAAAAGAGTGAAGCCCATCACGCCAAGCGTGACAAGGATCGTCAGCCAGTTCGGATGATAGCGATAGTAGTACTGGTTGTTCCATTCAACACCGCTTTGATCAAGTTCGCCTAACACAGCCTTTTGTCCATCCCATATTACAAAACTCTCAGAAAGTTTAACTCCTGTGTCAGATAGTGAAAAATCATTTTGATTAAATACCTCATTGACTCTCAGGTTTTTTACTAACGATTCAGGAATGTTGTTCATTTTTTCTTTCTGATCAGCTACTTTGAATTCTTTTTTGTCGTAGAGTACTAAGTCATGAATGTTCTGAAGCAAAATTTTATTTGAAATCGTAGAGTCATTTTCGCTATACAGATCGCTGGACTTAGTTTGAGCAATCGCTTCATCAGAAAAATCATTCACTTTTATCATGGTCGGGGAAAGTAACCCAAGAATTAATAGTGTGATAAATAAATTGATCAAGAATCCTTCACGGTCAAATTTCTTTTGGAAAATGATCAGATAGCCTGTAAATAAAAAGCTACCAGCTAAAAGAACGTACAAAAAAGGTTGAATCGTCTGAACGAATTCAACCACTTCTGGATTATTAAAGAATGTCTTTGTTAACAGGATAGTGTTCGTTACTTCTTCCAATCCATCAATTATGACAGCAAGTCCCCGAACTAATATCCATCCAACAGTCCTTAGCGCATCATTTACAAGATTACTGAGATTAAAAACATCCTCAAGGTCTTTGAACTTTGAAATTAGCTCGGAATCTGTCATAAGATTCACTCCTTATTAACTGTTCTGATCAATAAATTTTTCGACTTCATCGTTCAGTTGAGTTCCAGTAAGAACATTAATATTTAATTCGTCTTGTACTTTACCATCCTTAATGAAGTACAGACGCTCTCCTTTTAATTCGGATGTGTATTCGAAAGTATCTCTATTAACTAATTCTTTTCCATCAGGTTGGAATGTATTGTACATCTTTACTGATGTGTTCTTTTCTTCAGAGATATTTTTAATCTTATTGACGTAACTCTCGAATTCTCCATCAGTTTCTTTTACGACTAATAAAATACCGTCTTTTTTACCATTCATCATCTTATCAACTTCAGAATCTTTTATCTGAGTTAATGTATTCTTCGACGTTTCTTCACTACAACCGACCAAAAGTAACGCAGAGGAAATCAATAGTCCGGAGAGTACTCGTTTCGCTTGCATGCCTCCACCCCTTTTCCGTTTATGACACCTGTTCCGGATCCGTTAAATCACCATTACTGACGTGAACCCGGAAATCGAATGTGTCTATAAGCGTAACAGTTTTTCGGTCGCCTGAGTCTGGGTCTTCTTCCTCAAATACGACGAGGAATCCGTCCCGGGTCTGGATATTCAAGACTTCACCGCGGCGGAGACGCTTTTTATTCTCCTTGATGATGGTTGCGATGACGCGAAGTTCACGCTGGACGCGTTCCGTGCGTGTCAGTTCTGTCATTTGATGCCCTCCTTAGACGCCATGACGAAGTTTCTCGAGTCGTTTGCTGATGATCGTCTTCAAGAAATGGCGCTGGTTGTCGGTCACAGGAATTGTCTTATCTAGGATGCCTTGTTCGAACAGATCAATCGGTAACGTATCGTATTCTGTCGTCTCGAAGATCGAGCGCAGGATTTTCGGCTGCAGGACATCGCAGACGCGCCATTCTGTTGCGTCAGGTGTCTCCTCCTCCGTCTCAACCGTTTTCGATGCAACTGAGGCGCCAAGATGAAACGGAACACGAAGCGTATTCAAGTCGAGATGGGCATGCGCACAGGGAATGACGAGATCGTTGATGGAACGGTCCGTGTTAAAGTCATCCGCCAAGTATTCATAGCGGTATTTCATCGCCGTCCGTCCGGTCAGGAACAGGGGATAGGACTGGATCCGATTCTGTTGTTTGTCTTGTCGCTTGATGACACGGATAATCAACATCTCGCCTTCCTTCAGTCCCATCACCTCGGTTGCCGTCAGCAAGCGTCGACCATCGACACTCTCTGTCTTCGACTTTGAGAGCGAGAACGTCTGTCCGGAACGTGATTTCGTGACAATCGTCTGCTCCCCGAGCTTCTTCGAAATCAATTCTGCCGTCGACTCATCTGCTGTCAGTAGGTAGTGCGTGTTTCCGCAGTTTCCGTCAATTGTTTTCCAATCCTCTCCGTAGAGGTTCTCGAGTTGTGCGTAGGACTGGATGACGAGGTTGAAACGAATGTTCCGACCGAGACAGACGGTGATGATGTTCGCCATCCCTTCAATCGCTGGCATGTTCCCAAATTCGTCGAGTAGGAAGATGACCTGGCGTTCACAACGTCCGCTCGTCGCTTGCGAGGCGACGCGAGCGAGGGAGGTATAGACTTGCTTAACGTACAGCGAGGCGATGACGTTCAGCGTCGGATCGTAATCCGGAACAATCAGGAACACGGCGACGGGGCGCGGATGCTGTCGAATCTCCCGGATGTCAATCGGTGCATCCGTCGTCCAGTCGAAGAGACCGTCCGTCTCGTCTCTCTGACCCGAGAGTGACACGATGTACTGCTGTCCTTCACTTTCTACGGTGATATCAGTATCCACTTCGAGGTTTTCTTCGTGATGGAGTACAAAACTTCCGTCGTCATCCGTCGTCAAGGCGAGTTGTTTCCCGCTTGGAAAGTAGAACGTCAACCGTGACAAGGGAAGGGCACGTCCACGAATCCAACGATTGAAACCAATCAATTTCATATCAAGGGAGTTCTGTGCCGTCAAACGTGCCGTCGCATCAAGCGTAAAGATCCCGAGCTTGGCGTTGGTATTGGCGAGGATGCTCGCGCGCGTCTGCCCACCGGAGAAGTGCAGTGTCGCGTATTGCATACGTGCCGGATGATTCTCCGGAAACGATGCGAAGAAGGCATCGAGTGCCGATTGTTCCTGTCCCATTCCATCGATGACTGTGCGTGAGCCGAGATCGGATAACATCAAAGCGACGTTATACATCGTGATCTTCTCCGGTTCATGTTTTGCTTGTTCGCATAATCCGAGAATCAAAGCGGTGCAAAGGTCCGTCGATGAGTTGCTCCAGAACGGATCCTTTGCCTTCGGATCATGGTAAAGCATATAGGCGACCGAACGGGCATACTGTTGGGCGAGAGAGTAGTTCTCGTCCAAATAAGCGTCGATCGTCAGCTGTAACAGGTTGTAGGACATTGATTGCGATGGATTCATCAGGTTCAGGACCTCGACCTGATACCCACGTGCTTCGAGTGTTTCTTTGGAGGCGGCGAACAATTCACCCTTCGGATCATTGATGATCAGGCTTGCTTGGCGTTCGGCACGACTATAGAGATCGATCGTCGAGAAGACGAACGTCTCGCCTTTCCCGGAACGAGTCGTCCCGATGACAAGATTGTTGACAGCACTGTCATCGATGTAGAGGCGATCACGATAGCGCCCGACCGGAACACCTCCGGATCCGCTGTAGGTCTCCTTACGATCCGGTACGTCCCGATACTGCTGTTTCAGCTCTTGAAACGTCGTGAAGCGGGCACTTCCCTTCTGTGCAGCCTTGAGATCACGGAAGTTGAGCCAATACTTTAATAAGAGAAATCCTCCTAAGAGGAAGCAGACACCGAACAAAGCGAAAGCGATGGAGGTCGACCAAGCGAGTGTCGTCCACCAACTCGATTCGTACTGAAGCGGAGAGCCGGTCGTCAACTTCCCGTCCTGGAAGAGATTTTGGATTGTCTGCTGCAGGAACTGAAACGCCACATTGAGTACTAAGAACAATACAATGGGTAAAGCGATCAAAAAGGTGAGACATCGCCACAGCCAAGCGGAGGTAACGAGAGAACGAAGTGAGAAGTTCATCATTATTTCAGTCACCACACTTTCATTAAAGAAGTGAAGAAGCTTGTCGTTGCTTCGCTTCGAGCGACGCATTCAGCTTTTCGAGTTCTTTCTTATCTTTTTTCTCTGATAACTGGCGCTTTTGATCCTCGAGTGCTTGAATCTCTTCGTCCAGTTGGACGAGTGTTGCTACTTGCTTCTTTAATTGCTCGTCGTTGATCGTCTTGACGCTTTCTTGAGCCTTCGTCACATCTTTCAATGCGATGTAGGCACGTGTTTTGGCTTCCTTACGGGCTGTCGTCATCTCTACGCCCGTAAGCGAGACGGCACGTCTATAGTCTTTCTGTAGGATGGCGAGGTCGAACGTTCCTTCATCAGTCGGATAAACTGCTTGGAAGGCTTGTAGCGTATCCTGACGATTGGTCGCGAATCGTTTCGACTGCATGATGATCGTCTCGACATCGATTGGATCCTTCGTCACGGAGACCGCTTGGTCATAGTCCTGTTCTTCGACATACTGCGTAATCAGGAATTGCTGTTGTTCATCGTTTAACGACTTTCGTTTTTCTAGTCGTTCGACGAGTGGACCCGTCTCTCCCGTCAACGCTGCTTCATACAACGGTTGCCAATCTGACGTTGCCGCTTGGACGCCGCTCGGTGGATCCGGCTGCACGAGTTGGACAACGGACAATGCACCGAGGAGCAACAGACTCACACCACTGACACCGTAGACGAGACGACGTTGTCCGCGACGTAAGCGGGAGATGTGTGTCGCATCCGGCTGTTGCTGAATCGCTGACGTCGTCATCGTCTTGTAGGATTCCGGTGTTAAACGTTCCAAGTTCTCGAGCAACAGGATCTTTTTTGTCGCATCCTCCTTCCGGATTCGGATGCGTGGAATCCGGTCCTTCAGCTGCAAATAAAGATTGGGATAGGTCGGATCACCAAACTGGAACGTCCCTTTGTAGACGAGTTGGTCAGCATCATCGAAGATCCGGAACTCACTCGCAAACCGTTCGTTTGCTTGCTGGGCTTCTTGATGGACTTGTGTCGATAACAAAAGCGCCTCCTCATATGGGAGACGCTCATAGTTCGGAAAGCCATCTTTCGGTACATCTGTGAAACGGATGAAGAGCATACATTCTCCTCCTTTGAAGCGAGACATCGTAACGAGGGCAATAAAAAAAGCCATCCAATTTGGAATGACGGTCTGTGCAATCACTTGTTCAATTAGAATTTAATGTTGTCGTTGACCATCTCCGCCAATGTAAAGGCACCCATGACGATGATCAGACCGACGGCACCACCGACGAGCCAACCGACGGCTTTCGAGCGCCCACGATCTCCCCCGAAGATGAAGTAGAAGCCTCCAACTGCGAAGGCGATGGCTGCCGCGATGACAGCGAGTCCTTGAAAGAACTGGAGTAAGCTGAGTCCTGTTTCATTCAACCCCATTTGTTTTCCTCCTCTCAATCCCGTGACGCGGATGCAGGCGATGTGAAGTTCAGTTTCGAGTCGAGTGCTTCTAAGATCAGTTCCTGGTTCTCTTGGATGACGAGTTGATGCTGGGTGTCGAGCCACTCCTCATAGTCTTTCCCTTGGATCCGGAGCAACTTCTCGGCAAAGGTCTTATTCTGCTTTTGTTCACGTGTTGGCATAACATACACTCCTTCCTTGAGCTTGATGCGCAGCAGCACATCCTTAAGGACAGTCGGAGTCGAGCAAGACGGTGGGTTTAAAGCACGTTCTCCCCACGAACTCTAATGTCCGGTACCAGACATTTGTCTAGGGTTTTTCGCTGACCCTCAACGGATACGTGACCTGTGGGCGAGTTTTAGGCGACTCTCGCCAAACCATTTCTGCGTATATCCCGCTCACCCGGTCACTCGTGAGGAACACGCCAATATATGATTGGAAAGACTGTCCTTAGCGATATGCTGCTACGGTCATTAATTCCTCTTATCATTGCTTCATGTTATTTCATAAGTAAATACGTAATCATAGATGGTTTACTGATGAACGAGTTTACGGCGTGAGACATGAATTAATTCGTCATCCGGATGCTTCCGTTTTGCGATGACTTGATTCTCTCCGACGACTGTCCGAATACGGTAATAGATCTGCGAGATTTCTTGTGTCTCCTTACTCTCTCGTTCGATCGCAATACGACCATGTAGCTGGTATGTCTTGCCGTCGAACGTGCGCACAGAATCCGCTAGCGGGAGGTCTGCCAAATCGAAGCGTTCTTGCTTCAGGTTCGACCAATTCCGTTTCTTCTCCGTCCTTAAGTCGAATTCATCCCAAGGGATGGATCCTAGCGTCTGCTCACAGGCTGTCGCAAGAATTTGAACATCGAGGATAGAAGGAATCGAACGATTCCTCTCATAGGCGCTGATTGCCGCCTGCGAGATTTCTCCGTACGTTTTCTCTGCTAACTCCACCTGACTCCAACCATGCTCTAGGCGCTCTCGTCGTAACCACTCTCCGAATCGGTACATGTACATGCTCCTTTCCTTCGAGAACCACAGTATGACAATGTTTTCCTGGTGATAGTTAGAATATAGCAGATTATTCTGTTAATTCAATTCTTATTTTAATATGTCAAATGTTTTACATTTGTCGATTGATGTCGAAGCAACTAATGGCAAGGACGCATGAACTGATAAGTTTTGAAAAATACTGAATGTGTAGCAGAATTGTAAAAAACCAAACTCAAAAACTCATTTCGAATTTAAAAAGACAAATGGGATAAAATAAACTATAAAGATAAAAATATTTACTCTTTTACTTTTATTCAAGTAAATCTTTTTTTGAATTTCCTCCTCTTTATGAGTATAAATATACGTGCTTAAGTAAATAAATAGATATCTAAGGACTTGAGAACTATTCAATTAATTTTGAATATTATGTAAAATTAAGTTATGAATTTCTTAATAATTCAAATAACTTATTTAGGAGCAAATCCATGCGAAAAACTGTACTTGCACTATCAGTAGTAGCAGCTACACTTATTCTTCCTTTAAATGTCGATGCTCATTTCTTAGGACATTCTTCCGTAGATGGGAAAGAAATCAGATGGGGCACCGCAAAAGGTACAACTGGATGGACTACAGCGCGAAATCACTCAATCAGTGTATGGAATACGATGGGGACTATTAAAATCGCAGGAGACACTACTTCAACTATTGAAGATTTATCTTTTAGAGATGTTGATCGAAGCGATGTGACTTGGAGTGGCAGTCATTCTCCTCAAACTGGAGCAGACGTCATCTCCTACAATGATTATTATTTTTATGACTTCACGAGTTCTCAAAGAAAGCACACAGCACTTCATGAAATGGGACATGCTCTTGGATTAGATCACCACGGACTTGCTGGAAACGTGTTAAGATCTGGCTTTTACAGTTATGAAGTTTTAGGTTCGCACGATAAGTCAGATTATCGAACTCTTTGGGGCTATTAATCCAGTATAAGGAGCGTTAACTATGAAAAAATTCTTAATCGGTTCTGTAGCAGCAGTTATTGGTCTGACTATTTATGGATTTGATCATTACCAATCAGAAAAGAAGCCAGTCAAAATTGTTGATGCATATTTAAATGAAGTCGCTGATTTTTCTGATGATCGAATTTTAGTTGGTGCTGCTCAAAATGTGTTTGTAGGAGAAGTTGTCCAAGAAGTTGGGAGTAAACGACTTGATGGAACACCAGAAACACAGTATTCAGTAAAAGTGCATAAAAATTTAAAGGGAAAGTTAAAAGGAGAAGTCATTGTTAATCAGTTTGGAGGATATGATAAGGATTCGGAAGGAAATAATGTCTTGGTTTTGTATAATGAAGATGAAATGTTAAAAGAAGGTCGTCAATACATGTTCGCTACACGTTATTTAGAATCTGAAGACTGGCATACTGCAATTACTAATCAAGGTACGGTAGAACTTAAGAATGCTGAAGAAGAAAACACTTCAGTTGGAAAAATCGTGAGTGCTTTAAAATCACCAATTGTTCCAGAAGCCATGAAAAATAAAGAAAAGTATAACAATCGGAATAAAGACGATAAATCAAAATTAGATAAGGAATGATTAAAACAGCAGGGACTTCTTCAATTGAAAGAAGTCCTTTTATATCGTACAAGTCACCATTGCCAAATTAGAGTGCATATAATATAAAAGAATTTCATTTATTATTAATGTAAAAAAACTTGCGGAAAAAATCAGCGAAACTATTGCTTGAAATGATAAATAAGCAATGAGCAGCTTCTAGAACTGCAAGCGTAAAAGTAAAGAAGGTTAGGACATCTACTTTTTTTATTTCATTTGCATGAAGATAAGTGTATATGTAGGTTGCTAAAAAAACGTATCCAACCATTTTTGCAGATACAATGTATAATTCACTGAGATTACTCATATTAAATGATTGTCGTGGTAATAGAACCTTAATTAAGATGCCAGCTAATACAATACCTACGGAAAAATGTATCACTGTATCAAGTTTAGTTATATTAAAACTTACTATTTGAGTGATCATCAAACTTATTACAACTCCTTTATGTATAAAGAGCCTACCAAAGAACAAAATTAGTTTTTTGGTAGACTCTTTTATTTATGTGATGTTCAATGTTTAGAATCTTGATGTTGTTTGAGTGTTTTACCAGCGTTACTTTTTTGAGATTTCGAGGCACTTTTACTGCTTAAGGTTTTACCTGCTTTACCCACTTTACCGCCCGAATGTTTAGCCATTTAGAATCACCTCCTTAAATAATTTATTTATAGTGTATTAATTAATTTAATGGTCTCTGCAAATTCATAGGAAATTATCTCTTTTTCTTGAGTTTGCTGCCATGCGTCTTCTTCGTGAGAAAAATTACTGATGTCTCGTGATCCGTAATTAGAGAAAAAGGTTTGAACACTGTCCATGATTTGTAATTCTTGTTCAGAAAACAGCGTTAAGTTGATAGGAGTATTGGATTTTACAAGCATTTTTGTATATCCAGAGCTTATATCTTCTTCTTCATTAATCAAAATATAACTCATGCTTGTTCCACAGCCCAAAATCGTATCATGTTCGACGGGAACAGGACCAAATTCTTTATGCCAGTAAGGAGTTCCGCTGATAGATAGTTTATTCTTTTGATACATAAGAAAATCTGAGTACCATAATAACTTCATTAATTTCGTTTTAAGAACTCCTCTTTCCGAGAAGAATAGAATCATATTAAATAGCTTTTCAGGATTGAATCTGGAAAAACCGTTTAATACGGATTGATCATATTTAGTATATAAAGTGTGGAGTAAATCAAAGTTAGATTTTATTAAACTGTCCTGTTTTATATGTTCGAATTTCTTTTCAATATTATGTTGTTCTTCTTCTGAGAATTTCGTTTTAGTATCTTCATAAAATTTAATGATATTTGCGGGATCTTGAAGCAGCATTTTTAAAATGCTTAATTGTGTACCATCAGGCAAAGAAGCACCTGTTTCATACCGTTTTATAGTTGCTTCCCCCATATTTAAAACTTTTGCAAATATTGATTGAGTGAGTCCTGTAGACTTTCTGATGGACTTTATATCCTGAGGAGTAAAAGAATGTCTTTCCTGATATAATCGGCTCAGTTGTTTTAAAGTATCGTTAGCAGTTTTCTCATCGTATACTTCATGACCACATTCAATGCATTCTGCGTATTTTTCAACAATATCAAATGCTTCTTTTCTGAAAAATCGAGTAGTATTTCTCTCCTTGATGACGACATCAGTTTCTGTGTTACATTCCTCACAAAATCTGCGCTCTCCCTGGTTTTCGCACATAATAAATTCCTCCAAAGTTTTTAAGTTAAATAGAAAAATATTTCTATTTACTAAGGGTAATCTTCGTGAAATGACAAGCACACACATTGTTGTGAAGATGGATCAATCTTCAATTTGATGTATGTCACCGTCTCGTTAATGTTTTTTTTGAACACCCAAATGACTTTTCCTTGAGATTGATATTTGTAGTCTTCCTCAGGACCTTGAAAGTAATGCTTACTTTCTAATTGTAGAATTTCTTTCCAGGCTTCCTCGATGGTTGTTAGACCGAGATTACTTAAATGATGTATATAATCGTGACCTCGAATGTCTTTGCGCATAACAAAGCGTCGCTTTCCACTCTTAATCAACGTTTTAATTTCTTCAAGAAAGACTTCAAGAGAAGTAACTTCTTTATTTACTAAAGATGTTGCAGCATTTTCTTTCGCGGACCGTGAACATTCATTATCATCATTTACCATAAGTAAACCTCCGTTACGTTGAATAAGTTTCTTCTTAAAGAAGAGTTCCGTTTATAGTATCATTTGATACTTTTTAATAGAATACCATGAAACCTAAAAAGTATCAAATGATACTTTTTAGGTTTTTCCTGTTTCAATCTACATGTAGACTTAAGCAGGAAAGATTGATATTCTTTTAAGTATTAAGTGATAAAGGAGCAATGATCATGGCGACGAAACTAGATTTGTCTCAACGCAAAGCAATCACGGTTACGTTCGGAAACTTTAAAGGTGGTACCGGTAAAACGACCAATAGTACGATGTTAGCTTACGCGCTTGCCAAAAAGGGTTACCGCGTCCTACTGTGCGATCAGGATCCGCAAGCAAATGCCACGGCACTGTTTTTAAAGACCAAATCAATGCTTGAAGATGAAGTGTTTACGTTTGAACAGACGTTAATGGCTGCCATGCAAGAAGGTGACTTAAGCAAAATCGTTACTGAGATTAAGAGTAATCTTTATCTACTCCCTTCTTTCAGCGATTTCGCTCAATATCCTAAATTTCTTGAGAAAAAATTTGAGAATGAAGTCGATCGTATTACATATCTCTCGACATTGCTTGAGCCATTAAAAGATGACTTTGACTTCATCTTTATCGATGTGCCGCCAACGATCTCTATTTATACTGACGCTGCTCTCTATGCATCGAACTTCGTTGTAGTGGTTTTACAAACGCAAGAACGTAGTCTACAAGGGGCTGAAGTCTTTACACAATACCTTCAGGATCTATTAAATGACTATGACACGGACTTTGATGTTCTAGGCATCTTACCGGTTCTTCTGAAAAATGGAGCAGCTGTGGATCTTGCAACTCTTGAGAGTGCAAAAGAAATCTTCGGAGAGAACAACTTGTTCGAAGGGGTCATTAAAAACATGGAACGCTTAAAGCGTTATGATGTCGAAGGAATTAAAGAAGATGATATGCACGATCGTCGTGTCATGAGCACATATGATTCAGTGGCTGATGAATTTTTATCACGACTTGAGTATGAATTAGCTTATGCAGAACAAGAGGTGGAATAAAGAATGGTGAATAATCAAAATCAACCTCAAAGAAAGCGTCTACTTGAGCGTAAATCAGTGGCTACACCACAGAAGACTTATTCTCCGGAAGACGTAGTAGTTGAGAGTAATCCAATTGAATCCAAAGAAGAGGTAACTCAATCCAAGCGTAAAAAGACAACACAACGAGCAGTGACAAATGGAAGTACAACCGTTCGTGTGTCCACAAACACTAAAAATCAATTGGCTGCGCTGGTTACGATGGGAATGGGAGAGTCAGTTGACGCAGTCATTTCGACGTTCATTGACGACTACGTCGAAGGTATGGCGAGTGATCAGAAAAAAGAATACCAAATTCTGAAAGACATCATGATGATGAAAACGCGCAAATCATAAAAGAGACTCTGCTGAGAGTCTCTTTTTTTAGGAAAAAATAACACTAAAAACTGATCAGTCCAAACACGTCTACATGTAGACGCATCTACAAATCTACAAATCTACATGTAGACGCATCTACAAATCTACAAATCTACATGTAGACGCATCTACAAATCTACAAATCTACAAATCTACATGTAGACGCTTTTTTTTTCAAACCAGTTGGTATGAAAGGGATTAGAAGACGTATGATAAAATCTACATGTAGACTAATCTACAAATCTACATGTAGACTAATCTACAAATCTACATGTAGACTAATCTACAAATTTACAAATCTACATGTAGACTAATCTACAAATCTACATGTAGATTTCAAACGTGAGTATGCGAAAAAACCTGTTGTGAAGCCGTTTTTTTTATGAAATGATACAGGTAGTTGTAATCAGAAAACATCTCTTTACGCAAAAAAATCTGATAACAAATGTTATCAGATCCTTGATGCAACTGACCGGCCAGTCAGGAGTGCATCAGTTAAACATCGCGAGCAGTACAGAAAAAAGATTCAACAAGCTCTTAAAAAGTCTTTAAAACAAGCCTCAAAAAAACAAACTTTTTAAAGCAAATTTTTACAACTCTTTCCGACGTGAAAAAATCACGCTTCGTTGAGGGCTCTTTCTTATGCACTGAGATTAACTTCAGTGTAGCATGACGCAATTTTAGAGACAATTCTTTTTCGACATAATACAAAATCATAAATCAAACAAGAGAGGAGGAAGACGAATGGAGTCTTTACGCCAGTTGTATCGTGATCAGTTAACAGAAGCGCCAAAGCGCGCTTCTCAAAAAGAACAAAGTGGTCCAAGCAATCATTTAGGTTGGGTCTTTGTTTGCAATGACTTCGCGCAGCCAAAAGCAGTCCGTACATACAGCTCATTGTTTCAAGCTCAAGCCTCAACAACTTACTTTACACCGAATACCTTCTATCGTAACGATCAACGTCATGCGGGAACGTTGCGCTGGCTAAATGCACTTGTCATTGATATTGACGTCAAGACTGCCGAGAACGCTGGTATGATCTATCCGGATGTGATGGAGATGGTCACAAAATCGGGTCTTCCGACTCCTTCTTTGATTGTCCAAACGCCATCAGGTGGATTTCATGTGTATTGGTATCTGGCGGAGCCACGCCGTGCTTTCCCAAAAGTCGTAGAACACTATAAACGGATTCAGCAAGCGATTGCTGAAGAGCTGTCAGGTGATCTACAAGCTGTAGGTGCTGAACGGTGGTTCCGTTTACCGACGCCTCAAAACATTGTACATCGGTCTGCAGAGCGTGTTTCTTTTGACACGCTCTGTGATTGGTATTTGGAGCGTAGCGAAGAGCTATTACACCAACGGAAAGTCATGGTACGTAAACAAGACTTGATGCAGCATCCTGCGATCCAGTCCCTTCTTCAAGGTGTTGAGAAAGGACGACGCGATAATACGTGCTATACCTTGGCATTAGCCTTCAAAGCGACAGGATACTCAGAAGAAGATACGCAAATCTATCTGTATGCTTGGAATGAACGGAATACACCGGCTATGAGACAGATTGACGTCAAACGAAAGGTTAAGAGTGCCTTTAAAGACGGAGCACCACTGGGACCTTCTTCGTACTGGATTGAGAATTTGTCTGGAATGGAATTTAAGTATCAGCTTTGGGAAGGTGCAAAGTCGCGAGAAGAGCGTACATATAGTCATTTAGAAGAATGGAAAGAAGATGTCCTCTCTATTTTACGAGCAAATGGAGGGATTCTTTGTGGTGCGCAACGTGACATTGCCAAGATGGTCTGTTCTTCAGTAGACAAATCCAAAGCTCTCTCATATGCGACGTTTAAACGAGTGATTGAACTCTTGATTCAAGAATACTTGATTGAGAAGACGGTTGAAGGAAGAGGTCGTGCAGCTTGTACAACGATCAAGTTAATTAGTTATGACAATGTTATTCAGTTACCCAATATAAACAAAAGGAATGGGCTCAACTCATATACACTTATAGATACGGTGGTGGGTGGGTCTCTTTATCAGCAATACGGTACTAGAAATAATATTGATCGTTCTAATACTACTTAGATAGGAGTTGTTAGGTTATGCGTTTTATTTCTCTTGATACTAGTATCATTGTGTCCTTTGCTCGACTTTTTGAACAATCTTCTTCTGTTTATCGTAAGCCTAGTCATAGTGAGATTAGCAAGGTACTGCAAGATCTTGCTATTGCTGATCTTGATCCTAAGATTGCAGATTCCGGCCTAAGTAAAGTTAAGCGAGTAGAGTTTCTTCTTTACACGCTTACTTCTGAGGACATCGACAGTACTAAAGGACAAGATTTATTCTTCCGTTTATTAGATTTACTTCGTGGTTATGGGGGGTTTAGAGCGGATTCTGATAATTATGTAGGGAAAGAAGCATTCGAGAATTTTAAATATGTTTTAAAGTCTTCTGGTATCTTCATTGATGATGGAGGCAACATTATTCCAGTTATTCTTGATAATTTGACTGAATCTGAATATGAAGAAGCATTACTCAAATATATACGTCGTGCCAAAAAAGGGTCCATGGATGCAGCTTTGCTTGTTGGAACAAGTAAAGATTTATTAGAAGCAGTCTCTTATCACGTGATTTTAAAAAAGATGGGAACATACCAGCAAAAGCATTTTCCAACCCTTTTAGGTCTGGCTTTCAATTGTTTGGGTATGACAACACCAGTTGATAAAGGAGAATTTTCTCATGTGGAAAGAATGGAGTCTTCTTTTTATGAACTAGGATGTTCGATAAATAATTTAAGAAATCGAGAAGGGACTGGTCATGGAAGACCGTTTCTTCCGTCAATTGCAGACCATGAAGCGACTGCAGCGATTGAAGCAATGGGAATGATTTCTGAGTACATGATGAAGAAACTTGAACAGAGTTATTAACAAAAACAAGCAGAACTTCATTTACGTTGTTCTGCTTGTTTTTTATATTTATAGAATGTGGCACGTGAGATATTCAAAGTACGATTAATGTCCTCAACAGTCATATTAGCTTCATACATCATAAAAGCACGATCTAATATATCTTGATCAACAGGATTGCGTCCGCCTAGACGCCCACGACTTCTAGCTGCTTGCAAACCAGCATTTGTCCGCTCTCGAATTAACTCTCGCTCCATTTCAGCTAATCCAGCCATCATAGTGAAGAATAACCGTCCAGCAGCAGTGGAAGTATCTACACCTAACGTGAGGATTTGGAGATTAATTCCTCGATCCTTTAAATCGTCAATTAGTTCAAGAAGTTTTTTTGTAGTTCTACCTAATCGATCAAGCTTCCAAACAACTAGAGTATCACCTTCACGCAGGTAGTCGAGGCATTTTTCGAACTCTGGTCGTTTTTTTACACTAGATGCTTTTTCTTGAAAAGTTTTCGTACAACCGGCTTTTTCTAATTCATCTAATTGCAGATCTAGATTTTGATCCAATGTTGAAACGCGAGCGTAACCAATTTTACTCATAAAAATCCTCCGAGTGTATTTTTACTCAATTATATCACTTGAAAACAGACATTGAAAAAAAGATGGGTTAATGAACAATGTAATCAAAATAAAAAAGGCTTTGTACAGCCCTTTTTATTTTACTGAATATAGTAAAGTGATCTTGTCTGTTTAACGGTCGTTTAATAGAAAGTTAATACATGCACGAAAATCTAAAAAGATCCTCTCGGTTTTAACCAAAGAGGATCTTCAAGAAATTATCACTAAATGTGTAAAGAATCGTTTTCTTCTTTTTCAAGAACTGTTACTAATTTATAGAAGCTTGTTTTTTTGACTCCAGCTTCTTGCATGGCTTTAACGGCTGTTAATTCTTTGCGTTTCCATTTCCGATAGACTTCTCTGAACTCATCTGAAACTAAAACTTTTGGTCTTCCAAACTGAACACCATTTTGTAGGGCCAAGTCGATGCCTTCCCGTTGTCGTTTTCGAATACGCTGTCTTTCCTCCTCGGCCATCCAAGAAAGGATTTGCAATACTAAATCTGCAATGAATGTCCCCATGCTGTCTTTATATTGAGTAGTATCGAGTAATGGCATATCTAATACAATGATGTCAGCTTCGATATTTTTGGTTAGATCGTTCCACTCTTGAAGGATTTCTTCTTTGTTGCGACCGAATCGATCGAGTGAATGAATGCACAATACATCGCCTTTTCGGATGATTCGTTTGAGTAACTGATAATTTGCTCGCTCGAAATTTTTACCACTCTGTTTATCGAGATAAATGTCTCGCTCGTTGATGTCGATTTTTTTCATGGCCTCTAGTTGTCGACCTTCATTTTGATCCTTGCTGCTGACCCGTATGTATCCAAATTTACGATTTTCCATAATTCACCTCGAAAACGATTTTCTTCACTCATTATACCCCAATTCAGTTCGTAAAAGTATATGTAAAATTGCGAACGTCCGTAAAGTGATTTAATACTTTTTAGAACGTTATTTTGATATGTCAGAAATTATTTTTCATACGTTCGTAAAAGTGTACTTTTACGAACGTTGGGTAACATCATGCGTACGGGGATAAAAACATATGCTACAGAAATCATGTAAGGGAAAAAATGAATGATGAGCATTCTCATAACAGGCTTTAATCGTAATGTGGGTTTTGCAATCAGTCATGCGTGGAAATCAGAATCGAATTTTCTACAAAAATTTAAAGAGTAAAATGATACGTTTAATAAAATTCTTTTCATTTTTAATTTTATATCTTGATAAATTTTATTAATTAAAATATTAAAAGAAATAAAGTTTCGGAAGTAAAAAAGGTAGTTTTGATTTTTATTGTAAAAATTAAAACTACCTTTTATTGAAATTAGGACAAAAAATAAAAAAAATAAAACTATTTGTGAACTGCTTACGTTATCTATGTGTAGTCCAAAAAAACAAAGGGGTGTTCATAAAATGAAGATGAAAAAGTCATATCTCGCCGTCCCACTCAGTGCCGCATTATTGATTCCAGCAGCAGGGGTCAGTGCCCATGGTCATGAAGATCATAGCAAGATGTCCCACAGTTCGGGTAAGGTCTCCCTCGATGTTTCGTCGCCAGCGTCGGATTTGCGAGCGACGCTTGATCAGCTTTTATCTGAACACGCATATTTAGCAGTCGTCACGATGCAAAAAGGAATTGACGGAAAAGAAGATTTCGAACAAGCAGCAGGTGCCTTGAATCAAAATACAGATGATCTTTCGGCCGCGGTCGGATCTGTTTATGGGGATGAAGCGGGCGAAGCGTTCAAGGAAATCTGGTCGAGCCACATCGGTTACTTCGTTGATTATGTCAAAGCGACTGGTGCCAAGGATGAAGACGCCAAACAAAAAGCCTTAAAAGAACTCGACGAATACCGCGTCGAACAAGCAGCCTTCCTCGACAAGGCAACAGAGGGGCGTCTGAAAGCCGCTGATTTAGAGGGTGGATTGAAAGTCCATATCACGCAATTGCTGACTTCGTTTGATAGTTATGTCGCGGGCGACTATGATGCCACATACAGCAATCTGCGTATCGCCATCGAGCATATGTATATGGTGGGTGAAGGATTGTCCGGAGCCATCGTCGATCAATACCCAGATAAATTCAAAAATACGAAAGTCGATACACCGGCAGCGGATCTCCGTGCCGGACTGAACCGAAACTTTTCAGAACACGCAGCGCTTGCGATTCTGACGATGCAAAAAGGAATCGACGGTGCGAAGGACTTTGACGCAGCGGCCGGTGCCTTGAACGAAAATACAGACGATCTGTCCGCTTCAATCGGGTCAGTGTACGGTAGCGAAGCCGCACAAGAATTCAAGAAGATCTGGTCGAGCCACATCGGCTACTTCGTCGATTATGTCAAAGCAACAGGCGCGAAAGACGAGGAAGCACGCGACATGGCCGTTCAGGAACTGGATGAGTACCGCGTCGAACAAGCCGCGTTCCTCGATGCCGCAACGGAAGGTCGCCTGAAGTCGAAAGACTTGGAAGAAGGACTCAAGGTCCACGTCGATCAACTGTTACTGGCGTTCAACAGCTACAATGAAAAAGATTACGACAAAACGTACCCGGCG
>NZ_QXJB01000008.1:0-151520 GCF_003598705.1 Exiguobacterium sp. RIT452 | reverse complement strand
TCCGATCTGCATTTGCAGGTCGGTTTTTTGATGGATCAAGTCGTTAAAAAACGATTTCACGATAGGATCTTTTAAGAAAAAAGATAAGAAAGTGAAATAAGGCTTGTATTTTTAAAAAGTACATGTTATATTAATATCTGTCGAAACGTTATATCATCGCGGGGTGGAGCAGTCTGGTAGCTCGTTGGGCTCATAACCCAAAGGTCGTCGGTTCAAATCCGGCCCCCGCAACCAATTTTTATAATTCAAATCCGAAACGTTTATCGTCGCGGGGTGGAGCAGTCTGGTAGCTCGTTGGGCTCATAACCCAAAGGTCGTCGGTTCAAATCCGGCCCCCGCAACCAATTTTAAACTTAACTTCAACTTTACTACGAAACGTTCAGCGTTTCGTATTTTTTTTTGCCTTTTTTGTTCGGTACAATGGAGTAAGAGAAAAGGAGGAGGGACACAGATGATGAAACTTGAAATGACGAACCTCGAACAGACGACGGCGCTTGCCGTTGAACTGGGACACCGTGCCTTCAAAGGGATGGTCGTGACGCTCGACGGGGACTTAGGGGCAGGAAAGACAACCTTCACCCAAGGATTCGCCAAGGGGCTGGGTGTGACCCGAAACGTCAACAGTCCTACGTTTACGATCATGAAGGTCTATACTGGACGATTGCCGCTTTACCATATGGATGTCTACCGTCTCGAAGGCGGAGATGACATCGGTCTTGAAGAATATTTGAATGGAGATGGTGTCGCTGTCGTCGAATGGTCGGAATTGATTGCTGATGTCCTTCCACCGGAACGCCTTGCGATCACGATTGAACGGACGGGCGATGACTCACGTCGTTTTTTGCTTGAACCAATCGGTGAACAGTACATCAAGATATGTGAGGGGTTATATCCATGAAAATCGTAGCGATTGATACATCGACGAAACAACTGTCTGTTGCGTTATCGGACGGGAAACAGATCTTGGCAGAAGCCTCTTATGTGACCTCGTTGAACCATGCAACAAAATTAATGCCTTTGCTTGAGCGCATGATGCAGGAAGTCCGCTGGTCGCCGCGCGATTTGACACGTGTCGTCATTGCGGATGGACCCGGTTCGTATACCGGTCTTCGGATTGGAGCAACAACGGCGAAGACGTTAGCCTATACACTCGGAATCGAACTGGTTCCTGTGTCGACGCTTGAACTGATGGCAGCATCCGCCGGCTCAACCGGTCGCATCGTAGCGATTCAAGACGCCCGCCGTGGTACAGGATTCGTTGGTCTGTACGAAAACGGTCAATTGATCGGAGAAGAGCAACATACATTGGTCGCAGATTTCGTCAAGAACTTGCCGACGGATACGAAAGTGACGGGGGATACGGACAAGTTCGTATCGGAATTGGAACCGTTCGTCGTTGTTGATCCGGCATTCCGCGCTCCACGTGCCGGTGTTCTGGCATTGCTTGGTGCAACACGCCAGCCTGTCGAGACCCATGCTTTTGAGCCGCGTTACCTGCGTCTCGCAGAAGCGGAAGCCAAATGGATTGAGGCACAACGTCATGAGTGACGTCTTGATTCGAAAAATGACGGTCGTGGACGCACCCGGTGTTCATGCCGTGGAACGGGAGTCCTTTGCGACGCCGTGGACACTGGAAGCATTTGTAGCAGAGATGACGCAAAATCCGAATGCCTATTATTTGGTCGCAGAAGCAGAAGAAATCATCGGATTTGCCGGACTGTGGCACATTGCGGATGAGGGCCATATCACGAACGTTGCCGTCAAACGGGCAACGCGTGGCATGGGAGTCGGAGAAGCTCTGCTCGTTGCGTTGATCGCGGAAGCCAAACTGCTTGGGTTACGGGCGATGACACTCGAAGTGCGTGTCTCGAATACACCGGCGCGTACCTTGTACGAAAAACTTGGTTTTTTATACGCCGGGACACGGAAACGTTATTATCAGGACAATAATGAAGATGCAGCCATCTATTGGTTGGAACTAGAAGGAGACAAGCTATGACACAACCGTTGATATTAGCAATTGAATCCAGTTGTGATGAGACAGCCGCTGCTGTCGTGCGCGGGGGGACAGATGTACTTTCGAATGTCGTCTCGTCTCAAATCGAGAGTCATAAACGTTTTGGCGGGGTCGTGCCGGAAGTCGCTTCCCGTCATCACGTGGAACGGATCACATATGTCATTGATGATGCTTTGACGGAAGCGGGCGTCACGATCGATGAAATCGATGCGATTGCCGTCACGGAAGGACCGGGTCTTGTTGGTGCCCTCCTTGTCGGTGTCAGCGCGGCCAAAGCATTGGCCTTTGCTCACAGTAAACCATTGATTGGTGTTCACCACATTGCGGGTCATATTTATGCCAATCGTTTTGTGCAAGAACTTCAGTTCCCGCTCGTCTGTTTGATTGCTTCAGGAGGACATACGGAATTGATTTATATGCCGGAAGACGGCGTCTACGAAGTAATCGGGGAAACCCGTGATGATGCAGCCGGAGAAGCGTATGACAAAGTGGCGCGGACCTTGAAGCTCCCTTATCCAGGTGGCCCCCGGATCGATCAACTGGCTCAAACGGGACAGGATACGTTCCATTTCCCACGGATTTGGCTCGAGAAAGAGTCGTATGACTTTAGTTTCAGCGGCTTAAAATCCTCTGTCATCAATGCCGTCCACAATGCGGAACAACGGGGGGAAGTCATCATCCCGGAAGACTTGGCAGCCAGTTTTCAAGCGAGCGTCGTCGAAGTCCTCGTCACAAAAGCGATTCGGGCCGTCAAGGAAAAGGGCGGGACACAGCTGCTCGTTGCCGGTGGTGTTGCCGCGAACCAAGGACTACGGAAAGGGTTGACCGAAGCCTGTCAACGTGAAGGGATTGAGCTCGTCATCCCGCCGATGCACTTATGCGGTGACAATGCCGCGATGATCGGAGCAGCAGCCATTCATCCATATCGGGCCGGCCGCCAATCGACACTTGCCATGAATGCCGAACCTGGGCTAGATTTAAAGTAAGGAATTCGAGAGACATGGGGGAAATAAGGGAATGAAAAAAGTCATCATCGCGTTATTAGGTGTACTCGTCATTGTCGCAATCGGTTTACAGATTCGGGAAATCGTCGATGCGTATCAAATCGCCTATAAAGAAGAGCTCGTACCAGATAAAAAAGCAGTTGAAGCGAACACGAAACAGCAGCCCCTGTACGAAATCGGTCGTGCGGAAGGTGAACAGACACGGATCGAGAAGCTGTATGCGTTTGATCAGACCGTTAACGGTGAACTAAAGAACGTGGTATTGGTCGACCGCAAATACGGTTTAACGAATAAAGCGAGTGATGACTTCTTTACGATCGCGCCAGGTAAGCCGGCGACGGATCAGGAAAAGAAATCCTTCCAACCGATGATCGACCGACTGGATGCGGAACAAATCCAAGCGGAGGTCATCTCGAAGCACCAGGTCGTGGCCAGTGAAAACAACAAAAAACGGACGCTGACGCTGTATAAAGTCTTTTATAAAGATACGGATCAAAAAGAATACCTGTTTTTCATCGAGAAAGACGGTGGCTTGAAGCTTGATCTCTTTAAAAGAGGATTCTCGCGTCTGGCGAACTATTAAAATAAGCGATGCTCTTCCAACATTCGTGGGGGAACATCGCTTGTTTTTATTTCCATTCCAGGAGACCGTTCAAATCATCGTAAATGCTGTCCGGATCGAGATTCAACTCTTCGACCGGCAGACCTGCCCGATTGATCCATGCTGTCCGAAAACCAAAACTTTTGGCCCCGGTGATGTCCCAGCCGTTCGACGACATGAACAGGACTTCTTCCCGTTTCAGCCCCAGTGTGTTGAGGGCATGCATGTAGGATGCCGGAGTCGGTTTGTATTGTTTGATGTCATCAACGCTGATGATATGGTCGAATCGTTCGGCCAGTCCGGACTGTTCCATCAACGGATCGAGCATATCGTGTGATCCGTTTGAGAAGACTGCCAGTTGTTTATCCCCCATCTGTTGGAGGACGGCATCGACTTCCGGATAATGCTCGAGTTGCAAATAGACCTCCATCAAGTCAGCAATATGTTCTTCCGTGACATGCAATTTGAGTTGCAGCAAGGCATACCGGAGTGCATCACGCGTTACTTGACTGAACGGAACGTATTGACCGTTCAACTGGCGTAAAAACGAGTATTCGAGCTGCTTTTGGCGCCAGGCTTGGCTGATCGCTTCTCCATGTTCCGGGTACAATTCTTCTGCTTTCACTTTGACGGAATGGACATCAAATAAGGTCCCGTACACGTCAAAGACTAAGGCTTTAATCGGTTGTGTCATTCTGATCACCTTTCTGCTTTCCAGTTTGTTCTCTTTAGACAGTTCCCATAAAGCGTTACAGCTGAAACACTCATTTCAAGTGTAACCGGAGGCGTGACGCGAGCCGGATTCGGGAACTGATAGATAAGACCAGGGTCTACTGGAAAGGAAATGAGACATGTTATGACACGCCAACAAAAAATTATGCGAATTCTTCTGCTTATCCTGATCATCAGCGGACTGATTTGGTTCAGCCGTGCCTACCTCGATATTAACCCGACAGATATCAAGGAGTGGATTTTATCGTTCGGAATGTGGGCGCCGATTCTCTATATTCTCCTCTATACGATCCGTCCGTTGATTTTCTTTCCGGCATCCGTCCTGTCGATTACCGGCGGACTGGCCTTTGGTGCCTGGATGGGAACAATCTATACAGTGATCGGAGCGACGCTCGGTGCGGTCGTTGCCTTTTTAGTCGCACGAAAGCTTGGGAGCGGACTGATCAAAGAAAAGGCGAATGCCGGAAAAGTGGAGCAGATTCAGCAGCAACTCGAAAAAAATGGATTCATCTATGTATTGATCTTCCGTCTGCTTCCGATTTTCAACTTCGATTTGATCAGCTATGCAGCCGGACTGTCGAAAGTCCGTTTGCTGTCCTTTTTCCTAGCGACGTTGATCGGAATCATCCCCGGGACATTTGCCTATAATTTTTTAGGCAGCAGCATCGTCTCGAAGGATCCGCAAATCATCATCGGTGCGATTGTCGTCTTTCTTGTCTTGACGATTGTTCCTTGGTATCTCCAAAAACGCTGGAAAGCAAAAAAGAACCTCGGCTGAAGCCGAGGTTCTTTCCGGTTAAGCGTGAAGCCGTTGTGCCCGGACGAAAAATTCATTCGCAAACGTGCGACAGGCGGCTTGTTTCTCGGGTGTATCCGGATCAAACTCAATCTTCAGCCCGGGAACGACAATCGTCGCGCCGGCGGACGCAAGCGTCTGTTCCAACGTATCGACGGCTGCACAGTATTTGGGGTAATCCAAGTCGCCGGAGCCGAAGGCGGCAGCAGGTAAGCCGTTTAATGTACTTTCCCCCAACTCGTCGACGAAGTCTTCTGCTTCATACGGCAAATCACCGTCCCCCCATGTGTAGGAGCCGAGTAAAACGGCATCATACTTGGAAAAGTCGGACGGATATAACTGATCGAGCTCTTGTATGTGAACCGTACAGCCCTTGCGCTCGAGTTCCGACTGCAAGATCTGCACGATGTCTTCCGTGTTGCCGGACATGCTGACAAAACCAATCATGATGTTCATCTGAATCATCCTTTCTTCAAGACGTGAACCTCTTTAGTTTAATTGATAATCGTTCTCAATGCAAAAGAAGAAATAAAAAAAAGGCTCTCCACACGATTGGGAGAGTCTTTTTTTTGTGTCAGTCTTGGAGCTCGGCCCATTCTTCGATTGAACGAATGACAGGTTCAAGCTGACGACCTTTGTCAGTCAAACTGTATTGAATTTTAATCGGACGTTCCGGAATGACGGTCCGGATGACAATACCTTCCGCCTCAAGTTCCTTCATGCGCTCCGTTAACATACGACCAGATAACTCCGGAATCGCATCTTGAATTTCGTTGAAACGACAGGTCTTCGTCATGAGATGACGTAAAATCAAGCCCGTCCACTTCTTGCCCAAAATTTCAAAGGCATGTTCGACTTTCGGACAAAGGGCAGTCGGAATCAATGTCTCTTCCATCAGCACTCATCCTTTCTATATTTGTAGTATACCCGCTTCCACTAAAAAAATCGAATCATTTTACTTAATGTAACAAAAAGAACAAAAACAAATCTGTTTACTTTTAGTAAGTGATGATTTATAGTCATATTTAGGTTACGAAAAGTAATTAAAAAACATTAAGTAAAAGGAGTTTTAATCAAGATGATGGATTTAGGATTATTTCTTATTCGATTGGTGATTGGATTAACATTTGCCGCACACGGGACACAAAAACTGTTTGGCTGGTTCGGAGGGCATGGCATTGCAGGGACGGGGGGCTGGTTCGAGTCGATCGGTATGAAGCCGGGTAAAACACTCGCAATTACGGCAGGACTGGCGGAACTCGTCGGTGGTTTGTTGTTTGCCGGTGGTTTGTTCTTATGGTTTGCTGCCGCCCTGATCATCGGATCGATGCTCATCGCAATCATCAAGGTCCACGGTCAAAATGGTTACTGGGTGACACAGAACGGGTACGAATACAACATGGCCCTGATCGTCATCGCCCTCGGCGTCGCATTGATTGGTGCTGGAGACTATTCGCTCGCAGCCATGCTCGGGTGATCAGAGAAAGCAGGTAATGAAAGATGAAGTTTGATGCACAGTCACTCAGTCCAAAAGACAACTACAAGTTATTGATCGGGAGCATCATCCCGCGACCGATTGCCTTTGTAACGACGAAAGGTGCGGACGGAACGATTAATGCTGCGCCGTTTTCGTTTTTCACGGTCGCCTCAAGCCATCCGCCGCAATTATTGATCGCAGTCCAAAAGACGGATCAAGGGGAAAAAGATACAGCCAAAAATATCTTACTCAATCAGGAGTATGTCATTCATATCGTCAGTGAAGAGATTGTCGAAGCGGTCAACGAAACGGCAGCCCCGCTCGCTTACGGTGAAAGTGAACTGGAGCGGACGAACCTGACGTTGATTGACAGTGATCTGATTGACGTCCCGGCAGTTGCCGAAGCGAAGATTCGCTTTGAACTGAAACTGACACAACACGTCGAGCTGGAGGCAGCTGATTTATTGATCGGCGAAGTCGTACGGTATCACGTCGCAGATGAACTCGTGGACTCGTTCCGAATTGATGCCGACGGTTTAGGCGCAATTGCCCGTCTCGCCGGAAATGATTATGCGAAGATTGGTGACATCTTCACGATTGCGCGTCCTACGAAATAAGACAACGCGATACAAATAGACGAGAAAAGCAGATTCGATATCCGCTTTCCTCGTCTATTTTTGTTGCCTATTCCACTTTATGACGTTTGCTGTACTGGAAACCGTCCAGCAGATAAAACAACACGGCAAGGGCCCAGATCCCGACACAACTGATCAGAAACGCAACGAGCGGTGACACTGCTCCATAATACAGGATGATCATCGGATCATTGAGTTCAACGAATAATTGCGTCGTCAGGAGCGTACAGAATAAGCCGGACAACAGACTGATGAACAGACCGCTCCATGTCTGAATGACAAGACCGATCATACAGGAGATTAAGATAAACAACGGATACACGGCATTCAATCCATCCGGACGGATGAAAACCGAGACATAATCCGCATACATCGGGACAAAATAGAGTACACCGGACAATAGACCTTGAATGAGATTGATCAAGTAACTTTTCGAACGCATCAGTGGAACGACTCCCACTGTTCCATGAGCTCGAGTAAGTCGACATCAATCTGGTCGCGCTCCGCCGACAGGGCAGTCGCTTTCGGAATGTCATTAAAGACTTCCGGTTCGCACAACAGCTGTTCGATTTCGACCGACCGGTTCTCCAACCGTTCAATCTCTTGTTCCAGCTGTTCGAGTTGCTGTTTCTTTTTGCGTGCTTCTTTTTGGGCTTCCTTATCAATCGTCTTCGTCGACGCGACTTTGATTGCTTTCGCTTCTTCCGCTTCGAGGCGGGCGATTTCTTCCTTCTCGGCTTTTTTCTCCATGTAGTATGAGTAGTCGCCGAGATAATCGGTCACACCATCCACACTCATCTCGATGACGCGGGTCGCGACCCGATCGATGAAGTAACGGTCGTGTGAGACGAACAGTAACGTACCTTCGTAATCGACGAGTGCATTCTCGAGCACCATTTTGGAGTCGAGATCCAAGTGGTTCGTCGGCTCATCGAGGACAAGGAGATTCGTTTTCCGTAATTTCAGCTTCGCCAGTGCCAATCGTCCGCGTTCGCCGCCGGATAATTCATGGACGAGCTTGAAGACGTCGTCTCCGCTGAAGAGGAATTGTCCGAGAACAGACCGGACTTCCTGTTCCCGCATCAACGGCCATTCGTTCCAAATCTCGTCGATGACCCGGTTGCGGTCGTTCAGTTCCGCCTGCTCCTGATCGTAGTAACCGATCGAAACGCCGGTGCCGAAACGATAGTCACCGAACAGCGGTTTCAGACGACCGACGAGCACTTTCAGTAACGTCGATTTGCCGATTCCGTTTGGACCGACAAGCGCAAGTGACTCCGCACGTTGCAGCCGGAACGTGATGTTTTTCGAGACGGCTTCTTCATAACCGACGGCGAGTTGGTTTACCTGCAACACGTCATTGCCGCTTTGCTTTTCAATCGGGAACGACAGGACCGTACTGCGTTCGTCGCCGTCCGGCCGGTCGATCCGGTCGACCTTTTCAAGACGTTTGCGGACGCTTTGCGCCCGTTTCGTCGTCGTCGCGCGGGCGATGTTACGCTGGATGAAGTCCTGCATCTTCGCGATGTCTTCCTGCTGCTGTTCAAACTGCTTCATTTCCTGTTCGTACAGCGCCGCTTTTTGTTCGAGATACTTCGTATAGTTGCCGGTAAACTTCCGGGAGACGTTGCGGGACAATTCATAAACGACATTGACGACTTGATCAAGGAAATACCGGTCATGGGAGACGATCAAGACGGCGCCGCGGTAACCGGATAAGTAACTTTCAAGCCAAGACAGGGTATCGATGTCGAGGTGATTGGTCGGCTCATCGAGAATCAACAGTTCCGGTGCCTGCAGCAACATCTTCGCCAGAGCGAGACGGGTCCGTTGACCACCGGAAAGTGTTTGAATCCGACGGGAATAATCGTCCGGATAAAAGCGCATCCCGTGTAAGACGGAGCGGATGTTGGCTTCGAACTGATAGCCGCCGGCTTCCGAGAAGTCGTGTTGCGCCTGATCGTAGGTTTTGAGCAACCGATCATAGGCGACCGGATCATTCAAGATGTGCTCCATGCCCATCTCGATTTCCATCCGGCGTAACGCCCGTTCTTGATCCTGCAGGTGTTCGAAGACGGTCAGCATCTCGTTCCAAATCGATTCGTTGGACTCCAGTCCGCTGTCCTGCGCGAGGTAACCGATCCGGACTTCCTTGCTCTTCATGATTTCCCCGGAATCATGTGAAAGCTCGCCGGCGATGATTTTTAAAAGTGTCGATTTTCCGGCACCATTTCGACCGACCAGGGCAATCCGGTCCCGTTCCTGTACTTCGAGTTTAATATTGTCTAAAATCGGCTCAACACCGAATGATTTTGAGAGTTGGTTTACTTGTAAGAGAATCATATCCATCCATCCTTCCACCCTTTAGTCTATCACGAAAAATCCTGCCGAATATAATATTTGTTACTCTATGTGAAGTGGTTTACAATCAAGGAGAGTAGAATTCTTTGCATTGATTTGGGTGCCACGTCAGAACGTGGCCGAAGGGGGAACTGCAGTATGAATGGGCCAGACACAAAAATACCACAAGCAACGGCGAAACGACTGCCGTTATATTATCGTTTCATCCAGAGTCTTTACAACTCCGGCAAGCTGCGCGTCTCGTCAGCAGAGCTCAGTGAAGCGGTCAAAGTCGACTCGGCGACGATCCGTCGTGATTTTTCCTACTTTGGGGCGTTAGGGAAAAAGGGGTACGGTTACAATGTTCAACATTTGTTAACATTTTTCCGAAAGACACTCAACCAAGACGAGGTCACGAATGTCGCCTTAATCGGGGTCGGACACCTCGGGACAGCGTTTGCAAATTATAACTTTTTAAAGAATAATAGTACTCGTATCGTCATCGCGTTTGACGCGGATGAGGAGAAGGTCGGAACGACGACACAAGACGTTCCGATTTACCACGTGTCAGATATGAAAGAACAAATCAAAGCGAACCATGTCGACGTCGCCATCTTGACGGTACCGTCCCAGTTCGCACAGTCAGTAGCGGACGAGTTAGTTGAGTATGGTGTGACCGGCATTCTGAACTTTACACCGGCACGATTAAACGTACCGGCCCATGTTCGGGTCCATCACATCGATCTGTCGATTGAGTTGCAGTCGCTTGTTTATTTCATGAAGCATTATTCGCAATCAGCTGAAGGAGTGAAATCATAATGGAAAACTTAATCCCGTTGACACTTGGTATCGGCCCGGGGAGCATCGCCTTGATTGGTGTCGTCGCCTTAATCATCTTCGGACCAAAAAAATTACCGGAACTCGGCCGCGCCGCCGGTCAAACGTTAAAAGAATTCAAGAGTGCGACAAACGGCATCATGGAAGATGATAAAGACAAAAAGGACGAAACGAAAGAGAAGTGAGTGAATCATGGCGATCGATCAAGAGCAGAGTATGACGACGCACTTAGATGAACTCCGGAAACGGATCATCTGGTCGCTCATCATCGTGGTGGTCATGTTCGCTGCAGCTTTTCCGCTTGTCCGTCCGCTTGTGCGTTTTCTGCAGGCTGACTTAAAGGAGCTCGGAATTGGTCTGAACGCTTTTAACGTGGCTGATCCACTGATGTTATATCTGAATCTTGCGTTCATCATCGCAATCGTCTTGGCGTCACCGTTTTGGATGTACCAGCTTTGGGCGTTCATCCGTCCCGGTCTGCATGACCAAGAACAAAAAGCGACGTTGACGTATATTCCAGTAACGTTCTTCTTATTTTTAGCTGGTATTTCATTTTCTTACTTTTGGTTGTTACCGTTTTTACTTGAAGTATCGACAGAGCTCGGACAAGAGCTCGGCATCGAACAAGTCATCGGCGTCGAGAACTATTTCAGCTTTTTGATCCGCTTGACGATCCCGTTTGGAATACTGTTCCAACTGCCGGTCGTGACGATGTTTTTGACACGGCTTGGACTCGTGACGCCGTTCTTCATGCGGAAGAATCGGAAGTATGCCTACTTTGCGTTATTCGTCGTCGCGGCGTTGATCTCACCGCCGGACGTCACCTCGCATTTAATGATCTCTGTCCCGTTGTTCGTCTTATATGAAATCAGCATCCTGATTTCAGCGCGGACGTATAAAAAAGTACTGATCTTGGAGCAACAAGCAGAACTGGAGCGACAGGCAGATTTGATGCGTGACTTAAATAAATAACGACCGAAACTCTCCTTGTCGAGGCGGCAAGGAGAGTTTTTTTGTAAGCGGTCTAATTTTATATTGAAAAAATGAACAGCAATGGTTATACTCTTAATAGAAACACACGGGGGCTTAGCTCAGCTGGGAGAGCGTTTGGCTGGCAGCCAAAAGGTCGTCGGTTCGAGCCCGATAGTCTCCATTCCGTTTGTTCAAAAACCCTTGGGAAACCAAGGGTTTTTTTGTGTTTTCCTATCAGAAGTCTTCTTATTGAAATAAGGGGAATATAGGGAGATTGATGCTTTTGATGACATAAACCAACAAATATTTTTAAAAAGAACCAAATTTAAATTGTATATTAAGAGAAACTTAATTAAACTAAAAATACAGAATTTTCGTTTAATATGTTTTTTAGAGTCACATTACATCTTTCGGAAAAGGGGAAAAACGAATGAAGAAGAAGATTGCATTGGTGGCAGCCGCCATCATGACATCTTCCAGCCTGGTTCATGCTGAGGGAAGTCTGTCATCTCAAGGGAAAGCAGACGTACAAAAGCCACAAGCACTCTCACTCAAGAAAACGGGGCAGGAAAAGTCACACAGTCAAAATGAGAAGGTCCGGATTGTCGTCGAACTGGATCAAAAAGCCGCAATCGAGCACGCGCAAGCTCAGAATAAACGTTACAGCGCGTTAAGCAACACGGAGAAAACGATTCTCAAGAATCAAATCGTCAACAAACAGAAGGAAGTCAAAGCTGCGATTGCACAAAAAGACATCGCGGTTGCCTATAAGGAAAGCTTCACGACTGTATTGAACGGGTTCAGCGGGGAAGTCAAATATGGTGAAATCAAGGAACTGAAGAAATTAAGCGGGGTCAAGAACGTACATATCGCACACGAATATGCGCGTCCGGAAGTCGAAAAGGGCGCAACGCCAAACATGTTACATAGTAAAGACATGGTCAATGCGAAGCAGACGTGGCAGGACTACGGGTATAAAGGGGAAGGCACGATCGTTGCCGTCATCGATACGGGAATCGATCCGACGCACAAGGACATGGTCCTCAGCCCGGAAACAAAAGTCGATTTGACGTCATCAAAAGTCGAAGGCTTTAAATCGTCAAAAGGACTAAAAGGAAACTACTTCACGGAAAAAGTCCCGTATGGCTATAACTATGCGGATCATGACAGCGAAATCCGCGATCTCGGTCCGGGTGCTTCGATGCACGGGATGCACGTTGCCGGTACAGTCGGTGCCAACGGCGATGAAGCGAACGGTGGAATCAAAGGGGTTGCACCTGAGACACAACTTCTTGCGATGAAAGTATTCGGAAACGATCCGGGAATGCAGTCGACATTCAGTGACATCTACATCAAAGCGATCGATGATGCGATTGCACTTGGCGCAGACGTCATCAACATGAGTCTCGGTTCAACGGCATCCTTCGTCCAAAAAGATGATCCGGAACAAAAAGCAATCGTCAATGCGATGAACAACGGCATTTTGTGTGCGATTTCAGCCGGAAACTCGGCATTTGCCGGAAGCGGCGCCGGAAACCCGTACGCGTCGAATCCAGACGTCGGTGTCGTCGGTTCACCGGGCTTGATCAGCGAGTCACTGCAAGTTGCGTCGGTTGAGAACACACAATTGACACTCGAAGGAATGGCGTTGACGGTTGACGGGCAGGACGCCGGTTACCTCGCGTATCAAAAACAAGATTCACCAAATCCGATTGCGGTCTTCGATAAAGAGAAGATGGATGTCGTCTATGTCGGCGATGGCAGTGAAGCCAACTATGCCGATAAAGACGTCAAAGATAAAGTCGTCTTCGTCGTCCGGAACGGCAGTTTTAACTATGCGATGATTCAAGCGGAAGCCGAAAAACAAGGCGCAGCCGGTGTCATCGTCCGCGGTCGGGTCGAGCACGGCGATTACGTCAGCATGGCGCTTAATAAACCAACGATTCCGCTCGTCTCGTTAAGCATTGCCGACGGAAACGAACTCGAAGCAAAAGCTAAAGACGGTAAGGCGTTGACGGTGACGTTCGACGGAAAAGCGGTCTCCAGTCCGAATCCGGTTGCCGGCGAAATGTCCGACTTCACGTCATGGGGCGTTACACCGAACCTGGACTTCAAGCCGGAAATCACGGCACCAGGCGGAAAAATCTATTCGACGCTCAACGATAACGAATACGGCGTCATGAGCGGTACATCAATGGCAGCACCACACGTCGCCGGTGGAACAGCGCTCGTCATGCAACGAATCGACAAGGACTTTAAGGTCAGCGGTGCGACACGCGTCAAACTTGCGAAGACGATCCTGATGAACACGTCACGTCCGCAACTCGATAAAGGGAAGTACAATGCGGAAGCGAAAACCGGCAACTATTACTCGCCGCGTCGTGAAGGAGCGGGTCTGATGGACTTGCGTGCGGCGATGAAAACACCGGTCGTCGTGACGGAAACGAAATCGGGCGAAGGAAAAGCAGCCTTAAAACAAGTCGGTGACAAGTTCACCTTCACGTTAGACCTGAAGAACTACAGCAATGAGAAGTTAACGTATAAACTGGCCGGTACCGTTCAATCGGATCTCGCAGTCGAAGGTCAGAACCTCCTCGAGGCAAACGGTATCTTCAAAAAAGGAACCGTTGATGCAGTCGATGCCAACAAAGGCACGTTCCCGATCTCGTTCACGGTCGGTTCGAAGAAAGCAAGCTCGGTCGCAATCAATGCGAAGAGCACAACAAAAGTGAACGTCACGGTCGATTTAAAAGACACGGTGGATTGGGCGAACGGTGCACCACTCGACACGATCTTCGAAAACGGCTACTTCGTCGAAGGATTCGTCCGTCTCGTCGATGCCAACAGCAAAAACCCGGAGTTGACGGTTCCGTATGTCGGCTTTAAAGGGGCATGGGACAAAGCGCCGATCGTGGATGCGCCGCTCTATGACGGCAACACATTCTACGGCATCACGGGTCTTGCGACAGAAGTGAAGGATGACTTCAACTTCCTCGGCACGAATGCGCTCGGTAAAGTCGTCAAAGAAAAAGTTTCGTTCTCTCCGAACGGAGACGGCAGCGCGGATGAGGCGTTCCCGGTTCTGTCGTTCTTGCGGAATGCGAAGAAAGTCGAGTATTCAATTCTCGACCGCAACCAGTCACCACTCCGTAAACTCGAAACACAGTCGGATGTCGTCAAGAACTACTACGATGGTGGAGCGGAACCAGGCTTTACGCCGGTGACGAACGCTGCGTGGGATGGAACGATTAACGGTTCAAAAGTCAAAGACGGGCTGTACTACTACCAAGTGAAATCAGTCGTCGATTACCCGAATGCGAAATGGCAGACCGCGACATTCCCGATCTATGTCGATACGAAAGTACCGGCTGCGACAGTCAAATGGGATGCTGACAAGAAAGCCGTCTCATGGACAGCCGGTGATCAAGGAACAGGTATCGCTTCATTTGATATCCTCGTTGACGGCAAAAGTGTCTTGAAACAGCCGCTTGCTCCATCTGCTAAAAATTACACGCTGACGGATCTTCCGAGCCGCGCGAAAGTCACGTTCGTCGTCTCTGATTACGCGGGCAACATCGTCAAGAAAAACGTCAACACATCAGGCGTCGACAAAGCGGTGCCGAGTGTCCAGATCGACACACCGGAAGCACTTGCCTTAACGACGTCACAACAAGTGACTGTAACAGGTAACGTTGCGGATGAGTCAGGCGTGAAGTCATTTAAAATCAACGGCAAATCCGTGAAATTACGCTGGGATGCCGCGCAACAGCACTATGCGTTCAGCCAGAACATAACGTATACGACAGACGGCGTGAAATCGTTTAAAGTCGAAGCGTATGATGGAAAAGGCAACCGTGTTGCTTTCAGCCGTCAAGTCATCATCGATTCGGAACGTCCGACGATCCGCGTGACGGCACCAACAACGGTTTCAAGCAAAACCAAAACAGCGAAGATGACAATCGTCCTGCGCGACAACTACGATGAGTTACGTTTTGATCTGAACGGCAATGCCGAATACCGCCGTTCGTTCAAAGAACCATACGAGATGCGTGCATTCAAGAAGACAATCAACAAAACCGTCACCTTGAAAAAAGGTCAAAACGTCTACAACCTGAAATTGACTGACTTAGGCGGCCATGTCGTCGAGAAGAAAGTTGTCATTACGAAGAAGTAATCCTTTTACGAAACAGTGCTTGGCAGGATGGAATTCCGTCCTGTCCGGCACTTTTTTTGCGTTTGGACACAAAACGTTTCCGTCTGAACTGCTGAGACGACGCTTTGTGTGTTTATCAAGTTCCGGGAATGGGAAATTTCTTAATAGGTTATTTTTGAGGGGGAACTACTATGAATCCATTCACAACGTTAATCGCCTTCATCGTCGGCTGTCTTGTTCTGTATCTCGGAATTCGTGATAAGAACGGTTGGTTGATCGGTGTCGCGATGATTCCGTTAGCAATCGTTGCCTATAGCGTCATTTACCTGATCATCCAAGTATCGGCCTAGAAACTTCTTTTATAGAAGTTTCTTTTTTTTTGAAACATAACTGGTAAACTGTAAGTATATGACAGTAAAGAGCAAACGAAAGGAACGTGCCCGTATGGAAACTGTACCGGTTCAACAAACCGAATTAAGAACGCTTTATCAAGAGATGCATCAACGAACGACTGCTAAAGTATGGGGTGTCCTGGCACTCTTTTTATTCGTCAGCAGCATGATCGAGCAACCGTTGCTGGCTTTGATCATTCCATTTGTGTACTTCGTCTATGATGCCACAGTGCAACACCGGCGTTTTCAAGTGGTTGCCCGTTATACGACGGAAAGATCGGCAAGTCGTCTGTTCCGTCTTCATGTCGGCGTCGGTCTGTTTCAATATGGCGCGTTGGCTATGTTGATTTTTCTTACGGCTGATCGTTCGGCAACGACTTTTTTGCTGGGACTGTGCCTCGTCGTCATACCGTTCTACTGGCTCTGCCGACGCGTTTTGACCTATCGCTCAAAACAGATTGATCCAACCTATATCAGCGAAACAGATATTCAGCAAGGGTGAAGGGAGAGAGCCGAATGCAAACGGCACGAGACGAACGGTTACACGAGCTGACGCTTGCCTATATCAACAAGAGTCAACTGCAAAAAAACGGCTGGCTGATGGCGGCAGTGGCGGCGACGCTCGGCATCTTTTCGGAAACGATGGATTCCGCACTTTACTTCGGTTTGTTGCCGCTTGTTTATCTGATTTTTGATCTTCCGTTTCAGCTGGAAAAACGGAGGATTTTAGAAAGGTATCTCTCTAAAGATCAGGTCATGACACAATCGATGCTGTGGCTCGGAATTCAGATTGTATTATACGGCTCGTTGCTCATGATCGTGCTCGAAACGAGCGATCTGTCCTTATGGAAGATGACTTTTTGGATCATCCTGATTCTTGCGCCGCTTTATTTTGCGACCGACTGGCTGTTTAAGAAAATGGCACGTTCAGACGATCCCGATTTCGTCAGTGATCAGGAAGTGTATAAGCACGTGAAGTATCTGGAAGAATGACAGGCTTAAAGGAGAGAACATCATGCGCACGGCACGGGACGAACGGTTACACGAATTGACGCTTGCCTATATGGAGAAGGACATCTTAGGAACGAAATGGTTATGGACGTTCTTATTACTGATGAGTATCGGAATTTTAATGACCGTCTTTGATTCGGTTCTACTAACACTTTTGTTTCCGGCAGCTTTTCTTGGATCCAATCTTCGTTATCAAGTAAAAAAACGAAAAATTCTTGAATCGTATATTGGTAAAGAGCTGGCAACGAGATACTGGCGGTTTTGGCTTGTCCAAAACGTTGTCTTAAGTGTTACTTTTACAATCCTTTTAATACAGACGATGAATATGTCGTTTTGGCAGATGTGGAGTTTGATTCTTATTATCTTAGTTCCGATTTACTTCGTTTCTGAATGGTGGTTAAAAACTCAGATTCGGCGCGATGATCCAGATTTTGTCAGTGATCAGGAAGTGTACAAAAATGTATAAAGTAGGAGCGAAAATTAAATGAATACATTGCTTGAAAAAAATGCACGATTAAATCTGCTCGGACCGCCGCTCAAAAAACTTCAACATCTGATTCCAGTTGCTGTATTGATGCTTGCGTTAATCTGCTGGTTCATTCCGGGTTTTTGGGAAACAGGACTGTTTACGTCTTTTGCGATTACTGTACTTTGTTTAGGCGGTGTCGTCCGTGAAATCATGCGTTTGCGGATTTTAAAACGACGTCTGCCGGCTGAATTGTATCAAGAGACGGTCTTGAAGGTCAGCCGGGCTTCAATGATCGGCTATTTTGTGCCTGTATTGTTGTTCTACGCGGGCGATCTCTTCCCGCAGTATTCAGGTGTCGCGTTTGCAATGATTTTGATCTGGGTGCTGGTGATTACGTTGTTTGTTTCCAAACTAAATGCGACGGCGAAACAACTGGATCCCGCCTTCGTGACAATGCGGGAGATTGAACAGTACCGGAAGTAAATAAGAAAAGGGGTAAACAGATGAGAGAAGAGTTAAGTACCTATCAGAGGTGGACAACGATCAGTCGACGTATTCGTACTTACGTAATCGCCAGCTTATTTTTAACTATTATTTTGTACTCAAGAAGTCTGCAACTGACAGAGATGGCATCCGGATTTTTGATTCTCGTCCCTCTGTTTGTCTACAACGGATTTCAGCGAACGCTTCAAATCCTCTTTTTACAACGACATATGGAAAGCCGAAAGATGAGCTTCATGTTTGGCGGTTTAACGTTGATAGAAGCGGGTTATGTTGTCGCTTCTGCGTTCGTTGCACCATACCTTGGACAGATGGGATACCTTTTTCCATTGATGTTGTGGATTGCATCCATCCTACAATTTCAAAGATGGACCGACCGCACTGTTCAAAAGCTTGAACCGATACGGCTGAAAACGTATGGGAACGAATATCGGTATCGGACCGGAGACGGAATTGAGATGGAATTAGACAGACATGATGGAGTGAAACGGCGGTAGGGGGAGTTCAGGGAATGGATGAAATTAAACGCCAACGAAAACAAGATTATCTGCGACTGACGAAACGTGCCCGGCATGTCCAGACGGTATTTTTTCTGCTCATTTTGGTCGTCTTTCTTTTTCTGGCAGATGGTTTGAATTTCTCTGAACCGTCGATGCACTACTTTTTATTGCTCCCGGTGCTTGCTTACCAATGGGTTGTCCGTTTTTTGAAGTATCGTTACTTCACGAAACGGTTTGACCGGATGGAAGTCTTGGGACCATTTGGGGTTACCGTACGTCCTGATCACGATCACCGAGCTGTTAATCGTCGTGGGCGCGCAGTTTTTGATTCCGTACGTGCCGCGACCAACATTGATCGGACCAGTTCTTGTCTTTTTGCTGTCGGTCTTGTCACTCGATCGTCTCGTCGATTCGCGGATCAAAAGACTGGATCCGACGCATCTGTCAGAACGCGAGCTGATTGAAGCAGAACGGGAAGCACGGCGCGTTAAATATTAAATAATAATGAACCGATACGTAAAAAACAACAGCGGCGAGAGGAAGTTAAAATTCCTCTCGCCGCTGTTGTTTTTTTAGAAATGATTTGATTTACGAGACTCCTGCAGGAAGAAGCGCAAGGCAACTTGCGCTGTCAGAGACAAACAAGACCCGCTTTCCTGTCCAAATGGACAGGAAAACTGGCTTGTGTCTCGCCTGAGGAAAGCGAGTGAAACAAGAAATCATTTCTTGTTGGTTGATCAGTTTTCTTACTTTTTCAGAAGCAGATAAATAAAGTACGGTGCGCCGATCAGTGCGACGACGATACCGGCCGGAACGCCTTCCGGATCAGCGATGTTTCGTCCGATCGTATCCGCCAAGACGAGCAACCAACCGCCGATCAACAGTGCGATCGGCAAGAACCATTGATGGCGTGGACCGACGAGGGCACGGGCGATATGCGGTGCCATCAAGCCGATGAAGGAAATCCCACCGGTGACGGAGACGGCGGACGCCGCGAGTGCGACTGCTGTCAGCAACAGTTGAATCCGTTCCTTCTCAATCGAGACCCCGACACCGATCGCAACCGGTTCGTTTAAAGCGAGCAGATTGAGTTTATTGGCTTTATACAGCGTAAACGGAATCAAGACGATCAACCAGGGCAGCAAGGCATAGACGAATGTCCAGTCCGTGCCCCAGATGTTACCGGCGAGCCATTTGGCGATGAAGTCGACTTTTTCACGTTTCGTCGATGAGATCAAGATGACCATGATACCGGACAAGGCCATCGAGAAGCCGACGCCGGTCAAAATGAGCCGGATTGGTTGCAAGCCGCGATTCCGGTCGTAAGAAAGCGCGTAAATGGCTACGGCCGTCACTAAAGCACCTAAGAAGGCAGCAACCGGTAATCCGTAGATAAATGAGCCGACATCAACCGGAAAATAGAGGAAGAAAATCGCCACCGCAACACCGGCTCCTGTGTTAATCCCGATAATGCCGGGATCGGCCAGCTCATTCCGGGTGATGCCTTGCAAAATCGAACCGGACAAGGCGAGCGCCATTCCCGCAAGTAAGGTAATGATAATTCGTGGCAGACGGAGCGAGAACAGAACAAAATCTTCTTTGAACGTCCCTTGACCGAACAACGTCGGCAACAGACGGTCGTACGAGACTGATGCCGGACCAAGCCCGATACTGATGACGATCGTGCCGAGCAGTAGCACACTTAAAATGAAAAAGATCAAGCGTTGACGGCGGCGTAAACGAGTTTCCATCATGAGAATGCGTGACCTCCTTTACGGACAATCAATAAGAAGAACGGTAAACCGAGCATCGAGACGATTGCGACGACAGGTGTCTCGTACGGCGCAAACAGCGTCCGACCGATCGTATCGGCAAGCAGCATGAACGTCGCTCCGAATACAGCCGTCATCGGCAGAATGTAACGGTAATCGGTCCCGACGATTGCCCGGACGATATGGGGAATCATCAATCCGATGAATGCCATGTTGCCGACTAAGGCGACGGCAGCACCGGCAAGCAGGATGACGACGACGTACAAGACAGCTTTGATCCGGGTGATGTTTTGACCAAGACCAAGTGCGACTTCTTCCGACAGACTGAGAATCGTCAACTGACGCGAGAAAATCATCGCAATCACCGTCCCGATGACGATGACCGGCGTGATCGCCTGCAGTTGTCCCCACGTCGTGCCGACGAGTCCGCCTGACGTCCACTGAGAGACGTCCTGGGCAATCTTGAAGTAGATGCCGATTCCTTCCGCAATCGCGTACAAGAAGGCGGAAATCGCCGATCCGGCGAGGACGATCCGGAGCGGGGAGAAGCCGCCTTGGCGGGAAGCACCGATTCCGAAGACGAGAGCGGCACCGAGGGCAGCACCGATGAAGCATGCGAGCATGATGCCGTAATAGTTGATGCCGGGAATGAAGACGATTGCTAAGGCAAGGGCCGCATTGGCACCGGCTGTTAGACCGAGCAGACCGGGATCCGCCAGAGGATTACGTGTCATCGCCTGCATGATGGCACCCGAGACGCCGAGTGCCGCACCGACGAGAATCGTGGCGAGTTCCCGGGGGAGACGAATTTCTTGAATGATTTTGGCTTTATCGTTGAGCGGACCAAACGTCAAGGCGTTCCAGACTTCACGGATTGACGTATCAGCAGCACCAAACGTCATCGAAATCCAAAACATGACGACGAAGAGGACCAGTCCGAATGAAATTTTTAATCCAAAGGGTAGTCGAGCGGATGACACAGGTATCGCCTCCAGTTTGTATGAATCCAAAAAAGGAGGGAGCATTGAGGCTCCCTCCTTTAGTATACGTTACGCGCCAAGGAAACTTTTCTTGAAGAACTCCAGTTGACGTTCCAATGTGAGTGGATCGTTGAAGTAAAATTCTTTTGAATCCACTTCGTAGACTTGCTTGTTCTTAACGGCAGGGATATTTTTGTATGTGTCCGTTTCTGTGAACGAGTTATCCGCTTCTGCTGTCTTGCTGAAGATCAGGTAATCGCCTGCATATTCAGGTAAGACTTCCGGTGATAACGCGTAGTAGCCATCTTTTAACGCCATCTCTGTGACTTTTTTCGGCATTTTCAATTTCATCTCTTGGTAGAGGATTTCTGTGCCGCGGCCCCAGTTGTCGCCGAAGACGTAGAGTTGTTTGTCGAAGCTTTCGATGACAGAAACTGTCGCATCTTCACCGATTTTAGCTTTGATTTCTGTTCCAGCGTCTGCTGCACGTGTTTTGAAGTCTTTGACCCAGTCGCGTGCTTCTTGTTCTTTGTTGAGCAATTTACCGATTTCGATGTGTTGCGTCAAGTAGTCGACTTTGCCGTATGTGTACGTGACAGTTGGTGCGATTTCTTTGAACTTATCGATGTTTTTTGTCGTATCGTATCCGATGATGAGATCCGGCTCGAGTTCGATGACTTTTTCGACGTTTTCTTCTGAGATTTCTTGGACGTCTTTCAGGTCAAATTTCGGATTTGATTTTGACCACGAGTCGACACCGACGAGCGGTACGTCGAGTGCCATGACGTTGCCGGCGAAACCAGCCAGGACGACGACACGTTTTGGATCAGCCGGGACTTCGACGTCACCTTTTTCGGATTTATAGGTAATCGTTTCTTTTTTTGTATCAGCAGACGAGGTCTCTTCTTTTTTCTCCGTGTTGCCACAAGCGGCAATCACAAGCGTTAACAATAAAAGAACCGGTAATAAAAGCTTTTTCATGATTCAGTCTCCCTTAATTAAGTTGTAGGTGACACACATCGGTTTATTCGTGCGCGGATCACGACCGATTTCGGCATCGATATGGAATACATCTTTGAGGACGTCTTTTGAGATGACTTCCTCACACGTTCCGGCCTTGACGACTTCGCCGTGTTTCATGGCGATGATGTAATCGGCGAAACGTGCCGCTTGATTTAAATCGTGTAACACCATCACGATTGTCCGACCTTCTGTCCGGTTGAGTTGTTCGAGTAACTCCAGGACTTCGAGTTGGTGGGCGAGGTCGAGATAGGTCGTCGGCTCATCGAGGAAGATGATGTCCGTTTCCTGCGCGAGGGCCATCGCAATCCAGACCCGTTGCCGTTGACCACCTGATAAAGCGTCGACCGGACGATGCTTAAACGCCATCGTGTCCGTCGCTTCCAGTGCCCAATCGATGATCTCGTAATCGTGTTTCGTTAAACGACCAAATCCTTTTTGATAAGGAAAGCGACCGTATGAGACAAGCTCTGCGACCGTCAGACCACTTGCGCTTTCCGGTGTCTGGGGCAGGATAGCCATTTTCCGGGCAAGCAGTTTTGTACTTTCCTTGGCAATATCGAGACCATCAAGTAACGCGCGTCCCGATTGATGGGGAATGATTCGGGTCATCGCCTTCAGTAAAGTCGATTTGCCGCATCCGTTCGCACCGATGATCGTCGTGATTTTTCGATCAGGAATCTGAACCGTCAATTCCTTGACGATGGTACGATCTCCGTAACCAATACTGATTTCTTCTGTTGCTAGACGTACCATAGACAGAGGCTCCTTCTCGTTTAAAGCTGTTATCATTGATAATGATTATCACTATCGTCCACCTAACCATAACAGTTTCATAAAAACGCTGTCAACATTTTTTCTTGTCTTCAAGAGATGTTCACGTTATCATTGGGAATGAGAATGATAATCAGTCGTGTTGGAGAGCGAGGAGTGAGTAAGATGGAGCAGCAGGAATTGTTCGATGTAACGGTAATTGGTGGAGGCCCGGCCGGGTTATACTCTACTTTCTATAGTGGACTACGCGGAATGAAGACGAAATTGATCGAATATCAGGCAGAACTGGGTGGAAAGATTCACGTCTATCCGGAAAAGATGATTTGGGACGTCGGGGGTCAGCCACCTATTACCGGTGCAAAGCTGATGGAACAGCTGGTCGAACAAGGCTTGACGTTTAATCCGAGCGTTCATTTAAACGAAAAAATCATCTCCATCACGAAGGACGTGTTCGGTAACTTCGTCCTGGAAGCAGAATCGGGGACGATTCATTATTCGAAAACGGTGATCGTTGCGGTTGGCGGCGGAATCCTCAATCCGCAGAAATTGAAGATCGAGGGCGCGGAACGGTACGAGGTCTCGAACTTGAACTACACCGTCAAATCGATTGAACGGTTTAAAGACAAGACCGTCATCATTTCCGGCGGCGGCAACTCGGCGATCGACTGGGCGAATGAACTGGAACCGGTCGCGAAAAAAGTCTACGTCACATACCGAAAAGACTGTTTCACGGGACATGAAGCACAAGTGGAGCAACTCGTGAACAGCTCTGCCGTTTGTCTCTTGAACACGACGATCCATAAATTAATCGCCAGTGACGACCATCACCGGATTGCCTCGGTCGAACTGATTGATTGTGCGACAAGCGAGACGGTGGCTTTGGAAATTGACGAGGTCATCATCAACCACGGCTACGAACAGGATGCCGAGTTACTTTCGAACTGCGATCTCGATTTGCAGCAGGTTGACGATTTTTATATCGCCGGAACAGCGTCGAGTGAATCGAGTGTGCCCGGCTTGTATGCCGCAGGTGACATCTTGTCGCACGACGGGAAAGTTCACCTCATCTCCGGGGCGTTCCAGGATGCGGCGAATGCCGTCAACCGGGCGAAAAAATTCATCGAACCGGACGCAGCGAAAGTCGCGATGGTTTCTTCTCATAATGAAGTCTTTAAAAAACGGAACCGTGAACTGATTCAGGAAATGGTCAATCAAAACCGCTAAACTATGTGAAAATTGTATGGATGGCTTCTGTTCTTCGGACGGAAGCCATCTCTTTTTTTGTATTGTGCTATAACAGTTGGGTTTGACAACGCTCTGTCTTTAGGACAAAATGCTCTTATTGTGTTTTTTTTTGCAAGAGAGTAGGAGGAATAATTATGGCAACAACAAAACGCAAGCCCATTGGTTTGGCTTGGCAGATTTTAATCGGATTGATTCTCGGGATCACTGTCGGCGGTGTCTTTTACGGGAATCCACACGTTGCGGAGTGGCTGAAGCCAATCGGTGACATCTTTATCCGAATGATGAAAATGATCGTTGTCCCGATCGTCTTTACGACGATCGTCCTCGGTGTTTCATCGGTCGGCAGTCCCAAAAGTCTCGGACGCCTCGGCGTCAAGACGCTTGGTTACTTTACGATCGTGACGATGATTGCGATCTTTACCGGATTGTTTGCAGCGAATCTCGTCGAGCCGGGTGCCGGCATCAACATGGCGACACTCGACAAGACAGACATCTCGACGTACGTGGAGACGGAAGAGACGACGCAAGATCAAGGGCTCGTTGAAAAAGTCGTCAACATCGTCCCGACAAACATCTTGGACGCGATGGTACGCGGGGATATGCTCGCGATTATCTTCTTCTCCGTTCTGTTTGGACTCGGTGTCGGATTTGCCGGTGAAAAAGGTTTACCGGTCGTCCGCTTCTTCGAAGGGGTCGCAGCCGCGATGTTCAATTTGGTCAACATCGTCATGAAGTTTGCGCCAATCGGTGTTTTCGCCCTGATTGGTGTCACGGTCTCGACGTTCGGGATCGAATCACTCGGTTCATTGTTCAAATTGATCGGAACGTTGTACGTGACGGCACTGCTGTTCATGGTCATCGTCTTTGGTTCCATCATGAAATGGGTCGGCATCCGCGTGTCGGATTTCGTCCGTGTCTTCAAAGATGAATTGCTCCTGACGTATTCGACGGCATCGTCGGAAACGGTCTTACCACGCGTCATGGAGAAGCTGGAAAAGATGGGAGTTCCAAAATCGATCGTCAGTTTCGTCGTTCCGACGGGTTATTCGTTTAACCTCGACGGTTCTGCACTTTATCAAGCCATGGCTGCTTTGTTCATCGCGCAGATGTACGATATCAATTTATCGATCGGCACACAGTTGACGCTCGTCTTCGTCTTGATGCTGACGTCAAAAGGGATGGCAGCTGTCCCTGGGGTTTCGTTCGTCGTCTTACTGGCAACGCTCGGGACAGTCGGTATCCCGCCTGAAGGTTTGGCCTTCATCGCCGGAATCGACCGGATTATGGATATGATGCGTTCTGTCGTCAACGTAACAGGCAATACGCTCGCGTCACTCGTCATTGCGAAATGGGAAGGGGTCCTCGACTCCGATCAACTCGATACGTTCATGTCGACGGAAGGTAAGAAGGATCAAATCAAGAGTGCATAATAGAGGAAAGCAGACCAGATGAATCGTCATCTGGTCTTTTTTGTTGTTTCGGAAATGGGAGGACATGATCTATTAGTGCTGGATGCGGTATCGTGTTTGTCACGCCCGCTTTTCTCGGGCGGAACGCAAGCCGCGGTCGTCAGAGACGACCGGGTCTCGCCTGTTCCTGACGGAAGCGGGGCTTCCTTTTCCCGTAGAAGTCGGGCGAAACACACGCTACCTCTGTTGAATGGGTTGAATATCAGATTGTCAAAATATATCAAATCATATCGTTTATGAATAAAGTAATGAATTTATCACGATTATTTAAAATAAGTTGAATAATGTTTAAATAAAAATTAATATTATTAATATAGAACGGTGGATAGACAACAAAAGGAGGAAAACAAGTGGATATATTTATTTCGGTAATGATCACGATTGGATTGTTTGGAGGACAGTTTTATCTCGCAAGAAAAAGTAATTGGCTCGGAGTGATTCTGCCTGTACTTGCCTTAGTGGCAGGAGCATACATATACTTTTATACAGGAGAGCATTCCGATGACCGTGAATCGTTGATTCGGGTTGGCACGCTCATGCTGACGTCAACCTTAGTCAGTATATCAGTGGAGGGAAACAACTCGCGCAAGAAAAAACTGCAACGCGAAAAGGACCGCCTCGATATTCAAGATTTGTAAGAGAGAAGTGAGGGAAAACGATGGAACGACAAGATGTACCTGCTTGGGTACTGGCTTTAGAACAAGAACATCTCGAATTCGTCCGGAAGTTCGTCTTAAACTCCGGTTCGCTAAAAGACATGGCAACTTCTTATCAAGTATCGTATCCGACCGTCCGGACGAAGTTGAACCAATTGATTGAACGAATCGAGTCCGTGCAACAAGAGGACGTCGAATTCATCAACATGATCAAGAATCTCGTCCTCGACGAACGGTTGAATCTTGATATCGCAAAAGTGATCATCGACTCCTACCGAAAAGATCAGACAAAGTGAAGGAAAACAAAAATGAGATCCCCGATTCCTCGGCGATCTCATTTTGCATTATTTCTTGTCGTCCTTTTTTTCCTGTTCTTTTTTGATCATCTTCTTGGCTGCCATCCGGAAGCGGAAGATGAGGTACAGGCGGTAAAAGTCGACGGCTGCGAACAGCGTCAAGAGAATCGTCCAGAAGTTGAAGACGGTTCCTGCCTCGATTGAGTTGCTGTACGCGAGGTACATGAACAGAATACCGAAGATGGCATAGAAAAATGCCATGAAGTTTGAACCTTGTCGCATGAAAACACTACCTTTCGTTAATTAAGTCGTTGCGTAAAGTGCGAGTACGACGATGCCGTTGTTAAAGACATGGATCGCGATTGGAGCGATGATGCGGCGTGTCTTGACGAAGACGAGCGAGAAGACGAAACTCATCGCGACGTAAATCAAGAATTTGTTGTCGCCGTGGATCAGACCGAAGATGATTCCACTAAGAACGAAGCTGAAGATGAAGTTCAGTTTCGTCGACAAGTTTCCGAACATGATGTGGCGGAACAAAAACTCTTCCATGATCGGACCAAGCAGGACGACCATCAGTTGGAGAATCGGAATGACTTGGATCGCTTTCATGATGTCATCCGTATTTTGTGATTTCGCGATGTTTTCAATCCCACCGGACAACCAGGCATCAATCAAGTTGACGCTGATTAAAGAGACATACAGTAAGACAATCCCGATTCCGATCCACTTTAACGTATCCATCGTATCGGTTTGATTGCCCTCTGCTTTCCACTTCTGCCAGTCAGGACGTAGACAATAGAAGGAAACGATGACGGCTACGGTAAAACCAATCGCGAGCCACCAGCCGAGAACGCTCGGAATTTGGCTTTTTGACAGGAAACTCGGAAAGGTTGCTGGGACAAGTTGAACGATTAAATAAATCACAATCGGAATGATGTGACGGATTTGCCACTTCTCTGCCATGTTGAACGGCAGATTGACGGAATTTTTCATCGGTCGGGACACAACTCCTTTGTAATGAAGGTACTGTCCCGATTGTAACAAACAAACCGACCGGGCGCACGAATGGTGATGGTTCAAAGATGTCGATTTCGGGAAAACGGATAAGGGTTCGGGCTTGAATTCCAACTGGAAACCGTTTAAGATAAAAATATGTTAGCACTCCAATTAAGTGAGTGCTAAAAAAACAGTCATGTTCAAGGAGGATGTTTCGCATGTTAAAACCACTTGGTGATCGCATCGTGATCGAAGTCGTTAAAAAAGAAGAAACAACACTCGGAGGAATCGTTCTTCCTGGGTCAGCGAAAGAAAAGCCGCAAGAGGGTAAAGTCGTCGCTGTCGGTACAGGCCGTGTGACGGAGCAGGGTGTCCGTGTACCACTTGAAGTGAATGTCGGGGACCACGTCATCTATGCGCAATACGCAGGGTCGGAAGTGAAAGTCGATGGCAACGAATACTTAATCTTACGCGAAAGCGATATTTTAGCAGTAGCAAACTAATCAAAGGGGGATTTCAGTCATGGCAAAAGATATCTTATTCAGTGAAGAAGCACGCCGGGCGATGCTTCGTGGAGTAGACGCATTAGCGGACGCAGTCAAGGTGACGATCGGACCAAAAGGACGGAACGTCGTTCTCGAACGTAAATTCGGTTCACCACTCATCACGAATGATGGTGTGACGATCGCAAAAGAAATCGAACTCGAAGACCACTTCGAAAACATGGGCGCGAAGCTTGTGGCAGAAGTTGCATCGAAAACGAATGAAATCGCAGGGGATGGTACGACAACAGCGACAGTCCTCGCACAAGCGATGATCCGTGAAGGACTCAAAAACGTCACTGCAGGTGCAAACCCGATGGTCATCCGTAAAGGGATCGAAAAAGCAGTCCGTCGTGCCGTCGAAGAACTGCACGCGATTGCGAAACCAATCGAAGGCAAAGAAGCGATCGCACAAGTTGCGGCCATTTCAGCTGCTGACGAAGAAGTTGGTCAATTGATTGCCGAAGCAATGGAACGTGTGGGTCAAGATGGTGTCATCACAATCGAAGAATCACGCGGCTTCACGACGGAACTTGATGTCGTCGAAGGCATGCAATTTGATCGTGGCTATGCATCACCATACATGATCACGGATTCCGATAAGATGGAAGCGGTCCTTGAGAACCCATACATCTTGATCACGGACAAAAAGATTTCGAACATTCAGGAAATCCTGCCGGTCCTTGAGCAAGTCGTTCAACAAAACAAACCACTCTTGATCATCGCGGAAGACGTCGAAGGCGAAGCACTCGCGACACTCGTCGTCAACAAACTCCGTGGAACGTTTAATGCGGTTGCCGTTAAAGCACCTGGTTTCGGAGATCGTCGTAAAGCGATGCTCGAAGACATCTCAATCGTCACTGGCGCAGAACTGATCACAGAAGAGCTCGGTCTTGATCTGAAAGAAACACAAATCACGCAACTTGGTCGTGCGTCGAAAGTCGTCGTCTCAAAAGACAACACGACAATCGTCGAAGGAAACGGACACAGTGATTCAATCACAGCCCGTGTCGGTACGATCCGTTCGCAAATCGAAGAAACGACAAGCGACTTCGATCGTGAAAAACTCCAAGAGCGTCTCGCGAAACTCGCAGGCGGCGTAGCCGTCGTCAAAGTCGGCGCAGCAACGGAAACGGAACTGAAAGAACGTAAGCTCCGGATCGAAGATGCGCTCAACGCGACACGCGCAGCCGTCGAAGAAGGAATCGTTGCTGGTGGAGGAACAGCCTTCATCCACGTCACGAAAGCCGTTGAATCGATTTTGGCTGTCACAACAGGCGACGAAGCAACAGGTGTTAACATCGTTCTTCGTGCACTCGAAGCACCGCTCCGCCAAATCGCGGAAAACGCCGGTCAAGAAGGTTCGGTCATCGTCGAGCGTCTCAAGCATGAAGCACAAGGCATGGGGTACAACGCCGCGACAGACGAGTATGTCGACATGATCGAAACAGGAATCGTCGATCCGGCGAAAGTAACGCGTTCAGCACTTCAAAACGCAGCGTCTGTTTCAGCGATGTTCTTAACGACAGAAGCCGTCATCGCCGATAAACCGGAACCAGCCGGATCTGCTCCTGCAATGCCTGATATGGGCGGCATGGGTGGAATGGGCGGAATGATGTAAGATAGTCCTAAATTGCGGTTTGCTTTAAAGAAATAGACTGCTTAAACAACAGGGAATGGCTCCGGTATTTATCCGGAGCCATTTTTTTGATGGACAGAAAAAAGTACTCGCTCAATGGATAAAATCAGATGATTTTTAGGATGAGAAGCAATGTTTATCGATTAAAGTATTTGGGAATAATTTTTTATCAATTAGAGGTCCTGATCATACTTTGTTTAGCATCTCAGATAAAACTCAAACCTTTAGGAGTGAACACAATGACAAATAAAAAATTAGTAATGATCACAGGTTCAACGTCAGGTCTCGGTTTTGAATTAGCCAAATTATTTGCGAATGACGGCTATGATGTTGCGATGTCTGGTTCTAGCGAAAAGATTTATGCTTCAGCTAAAGAAATCGAAAAATTAGGAGTGGAAGCCTATCCTTTTCAGGCAGATGCATCAACATATGATGGTGTTGAACAGTTTTGGGACTTTGTCAAAAAGAAAAAGCGAAAGTTGGATGCAGCCGTCTTAAACGTTGGGATCAGCATCGGCGGTGCTTTTTTGGAGAATGATTTGGAAGAAGAACTGAAATTGATAGATATTAATATCAAGGGGACCGTTCATATGGCAAAACGCGTCGTTCAAGATATGGTACCGAATAAAGACGGAAACATTCTTATCGTATCTTCCGTATCGGCGACACTGCCGACACCTTATGAAACAGTATACGGTCCTTCTAAATCGTTTGCATTTATGTTTGCTGAAGCTTTAAGAGAAGAGTTGAAGGAGACCGGAGTAAACGTGACGGCAATGCTGCCTGGTGCGACGAATACGGATTTCCATCATAATGCCGGTATGGACTCCACTTATTTTGGGGATGAAAAAAATAAAAATGATAAAACAGTAGTTGCTCAACAAGGGTATGAAGCACTAATGAATAAATTGGATCACGTGATTTGTGGTGATGAAGCGACTAAAAAGGAAGCCGAAGAAAACAGACGTACTCCTGAAGATGTAAAGGCAGCGAGACATGCAGAAAAAGCAAAGCCTAAACAGTAATTTGATTTGTTTCAGATTTACGGCATAGGTACGTGTGTTCAATACGCTGTATGAAAGATCCATAACGAATCCTTTGCAGTGTATAGGGTGGTTATGGATTTTTTTATGTTTTCGAATCAAAGTGTCACCGAGTTTATCCAGTCAACAATTTGAAGGGAAAAGTAGCTAGTACCAATTCTAAAAAATTTAACTGTTACGTTCGAAAGGAATCCGGTAAGGTTATGATGAATCATAAAGTATAAACATATCGAATCGATTGATCTCATTGCAGACGAAAATTTAAAGTGCGCAGAGAAGGTGAGACTTTATGAAATTTGCGGAAGAAATCGTCATTAGACCTTTAAAAGAACAGCTGATTAATGTAGTGAACAACGCAAACGAACCTTTTCCAATCATCGGAAAGATTCTCCCGATTTTTTCGAACGGCACCTGGTCCTATGAAGAACAGTTATACGATACTCCATCTGAAATTCGCTTCCCGGACGATAAATTAGACTGGTCTCCTTATATCGACAGCAATCAAAAAATCGTCTTGTTAGCCTTCCACGAAGACGCGTGCATCGGTCAGATCCGTCTTGTCAAAGACTGGAATCGTTTTGCCTATATTGAGAACATCGCCGTCAAAAAGAGTTTTCGAAAAAGCGGCGTCGGTCACTTGTTGCTTGAAGCAGCCGAAAACTGGGCGAAGGAACAATCGTTGATTGGTCTGTCGCTTGAAGCGCAAAATGATAATTTGATTGCCTGCCGTTTTTATGCCAAAGAAGGCTTTGTACTTGGTGGAGTGGATACGCTCAAACAGTCGGCTAATCCGAATATTGATTTTACGTTGTATTGGTACAAAATCTTTTAACCTTTTCGAACTATTGCCAATCAAACTTCATGTAGTAAAAAAGTGAGGCAAAAAAGCGATCCGACAGAAGTCAGGATCGCTTTTTTTGTATTCTAGTCTTGCTCCAATCCGTTCTTCTCAATAATCGCATCCGACAGACGCAAATCTTTTCGCACTTGTTTGGTTTGCGGTTGGCACATGTCACGGTCGATCTGTTTTTTCGTCGAGACGTCATAACAGATTCCGTTGCCGGCTTTTTCCGTCAGGTTCGCTTCGTAATAGTAGTCCTTGTAACGGAACGAACCGTCGCGGAAAGCGGTCAGATTCGGTTCGTCATCAAGCAGGGAGTTGCCCATCATATACGGGGACTCGAGATTGAGTAAATCAACAATTGTCGGAGCGATGTCGATTTGTCCACCATTCTCTTGGATAACTTGTCCCGTATCTTGATGTGGTTTTTTGATGAACAACGGCACTTGGCGGTCGAGGGCGAAGGCGTCGACCGCATTGTCGATCTGCGCTTTTTGTTGCATCTCACTGCCTTCGTTCGTCAAGCCGCTGTCATGATCGCCGTAAAAGATGACGAGTGTCTCGTCCCACATGTCTTTTGCCTTCAACTCCTTGACCATCTGCCCGACGGCTTCGTCGACATAATGGACGGTCTGGTAATAACGTTTCAACATGGGATCCTCGTAACCGGACAGATCGAGCTCCCGTTTGTCTTTTGGAATCTCATACGGGGTATGACTCGTCAGGGCGACGAGGAATGAGAAGTACGGTTCCTTGAGTGTTTCCATGTGCTCAATCGATGTCGTTAAAAACTGTTTATCGTTTAACGCCATCCCGATTTCTTGTTGATCGGGATAATCCTTTTGGCTGAAGAAGTGATCGAAGCCCAGGTTTTGATACACTTGATCCCGATTCCAAAACCCTTTTTCATAGGCATGCATGGCAGCGGTATCGTAACCGTTGTTACGCAATAATTCAGGCAATGCTCCAAATTCATTGTCCGGGAACCGGGTGTAGACCGAACCCGACTTCAACGGATAGAGCGACGTGTTCGTGATGAATTCCGCGTCCGAGGTCCGTCCTTCATGCGTCTGATGATAAAACGACGGGAAGTACAGCGATTCTTGTTTCAACTTATTCAGGTTCGGTGTCAACGTTTGACCGTTTACTTTTTGGTCGATGACTGATTCTTGGAACGATTCCAATTGGACGAGAATGATGTTCGGTTTTTTTGTGGCGCCGTCTGCGGCTGAAGTCGAGTTGTCCTCGATTCGTTGGCGCTCAGACGCGGTCAAGCTTTCTTCTGAGCCGATTGCTCCTTGGATGCCGCGGAACAAATCGAGTCCATGGTAGCCCCAGAAACCGAGCTGATAATAGTCCCGCATGTCGGAGACCGACTGGCTGAGCCGTTGGTCTTCTTTGACGACGCTGTAGGTGACTGGCGCAGCAAACAGGATCACACCTGCGAGGAAAACGAGACCTGCTGCCTTTTGGCGTTTGCTTTTCGTGACAGCAAACGTCTTTTTACGCGTAAAGAAGAGAATCGCTAAGAAAATCAGGCTGTCCGCAAACAATAGGAAGTCAGACGGCAGAATCAAGGCGGCGAAACCGCTGCTGACATCACCCATTTGCAACATCTGCGACATCAACGAGACTGACAGGAAATCTTCGAAGTAACGGTAGTACCACAGATCGGAAATCAAGAGGAAGCTGTGGGCAATTAAAAGACCGAGCCAAATCCAGCGGCGTTTGTTCCACTGGATCAACAGCGTCCAACTCGACAGCACGAACATCCCGCCGAGGTTCATTAAAAAGAGGTCAACCGGAAAAGCGGTGTTGGTATAAAAGCTGAACAGCACGAATTTTAACGTGCCTAACAATAAGTAGAAGGCGTAACCAAATACGATCATAATATTCTCCTAACGTTCGTCATTGTTGTGAAGTAGTCTATACCCTAAACTAAATGAGAACGAACGTTTGAATCGGTTGGGATGTACATTGGGTTGACTGTAACGAAAGGATTTCTTTGACTAACTAGTGAGAATCACAAAGATGGGGGAAATCAGCGGAAACAATCAAAGAAACGTAAAACGAATTACTATTGTTATGGATTTTATTAGTATTTTACTTTAGGATGAATTGGTGCGTGTTTAATGTTGAAGGAATTTTTTTCAATTCCATTCGTCTCGTCGTGAGAAAAATAGTATAGGAGCTAACGTAAAATGAATCAACTGAATCACAAAGAAGTCCAGCCTCAAAAACTCATCAATACCAAAAGTCAGTTTCGACCGGAAATCGAAGGGTTACGTGTCGTTGCGGCGTTACTCGTCGCGGTTTATCATATCTGGTTCAATCGTGTCTCAGGCGGCGTCGATGTATTCTTCGTCATCTCCGGTTTCCTGATTACGACATCGATCATCTCGACGATCAACCGGACTGGTGAGTTTCGTTTCTTACCGTATGTCACGAAGTTGATCAAACGGTTGTTGCCGTCGGTCTTGTTCATTTTGGCCGTCGTGCTTGTTTTAAGTTCATTTTTATTACCGCAATCGATTTTAGAGAAGACGATTCGTGAAGTCGTCGCCTCGATGTTCTTCTATCAAAACTGGCAACTGGCGATTTCGAGTACCGATTACTTGGATGCGAGCCAAATGAAGTCGCCGGTTGAACATTTCTGGGCCTTGTCGATTCAAGGGCAGTTCTACATGATTTGGTTTGTCTTGTTTGCCTTCATCCTCTGGATGGTCAAAAAGTATGCGATCAAGAACGTCAAACCGATGATCAATACGATTTTAGGTGTCTTGTTCGTGTCTTCTCTCGCCTATTCGATTTATCTGACGTCAGTCAATCAGCCGTGGGCGTACTTCATCACGATGACACGCGTCTGGGAATTCGCCTTAGGAAGTCTGCTGTGTATCAACCTGTCGTCGATCCGTGTTCCGAAATGGATTGCAACCGTGATCGGTTGGCTCGGATTGATCGGGTTGATCCTAACCGGGATCATCTTCAACGTCTCGGAAATGTTCCCGGGCTACATCGCCTTATGGCCGATGACGTGTGCCTTGTTCATCGTCTTGTCGGGAACACGTGAGACGACGTTCGGGATCAAACGTTTCTTAGGTTCAAAACCGATGGTCAAACTCGGTGGAATCGCGTTCGGGATTTATCTCTGGCACTGGGTCCTGCTTGAGTTTTACCGCTACAACGTCCAGCAAACACCAGGTTTCTGGATGGGGACGTTGATCATCCTGTCGTCAATTCTGTTGTCTTACCTGATGACGGAATACATCGAAAAACCGATCCGTAGCTCAAAAGTCGACCGCTCGTCCTTCAAGAAGCTCGGCATCATGGCGAGCATCAACGTCTTGTTGATTGGTTCGTTGCTCGGTCTGAAGTATTTTGAAGAAAAAGAATTGACGGACGGCGTCAGCACCGGCGATTATCCGGGGGCGATGGCAGTCAAGAATCCGGACCAGACACCGGACCGTGAGCCATTCCCGTCGTACGCCAACGTCTTTGATGACCTGCCGCTCGTTCACACCGACGGCAGTAACCAAGTATTGAGCAAAAGTGACGTCAAAGTCGGCGAGTATGGCGAAACGAAAGACTACATCGCAACGATTGCACTCGTCGGCAGCTCGCACTCGGAGCAATGGTTCGGAGCGATTCACGAAGCCGCAAAAGGTGAAAAGTACCGGGTATTGAACATCACCCGTTCCGGGACACGCTTCTCGACCGGCTATGACGATAACGTCTTAAAAGGTATCTGGAACCAAAATGTCCTCGATTACTTGAAGGATGCCGACGTCGATCTCATCATTTCGCACGTCACGGCAGCAAATGCGACGAAGGATAAGATTCATCAACAGATGGTCGATCAGATGCAGTACGTCAAGGACGAGTACGGCATCGACGGTCTGGCACTGCGGGATAATCCGCGTTACAGCTTTAACGTTCTTGAGTCGCTCGAGACGACGAGCATCGAAGAGACGACGAAGAAAATGAATGCGGAAGTCAACCAGCGCGATGAAGCGTATTGGAAAAACTTCGAGCAGACGAACAAGTCGCTCTACAAACTCGATTTGACGGATTACTTCCGTGTCGACGGAGAGTTCCGTCCGGTCATCGGAAATGTCGTCATCTACCGCGACGTCAGTCATATGACGAATACGTACGCGGAAAGTTTCGGACCGGTCTTCAAACAGAAACTGAATGAAGTCGTGACGGATATTCTTAAGAAAAAACAAGCTGATTAATCGTCAGACGAACTCTTCCCCTGTTCCAGGCGGAAGAGTTTTTTGATGTCGGAAACAGGGTTTTGGAATAATTTAGGGAATATAAGACGGGTACCGAAAAAAGGGGGAACGATTCATGACACAAGCAGAAATCGCACAACGCTTCCAGACTTTCGCGGAACGGGAGTGCCGGGACTCGAGTCCGTTTTATGAATATCTATCGCAGAAAATCGCACAAAATCCGGCAATTCTTGAACTGTGCCGACACGCGCGCGACGGGCAACCGATTCCGAATCTCCTGTTTGGTGCCGTCCACTATCTGTTGCTGAAAGGGATTGATCATCCGCTCGCCGCGTACTATCCGAGCGTGACGGAACAGCCGAAACCCTTTGCGGAATCCTTCGCCGACTTTGAATCCTTTTGTCAGACTTACGAAGCGGATCTGATTCCGCTGCTGGCGCAACGTCTTGTCCAAACGAACGAGGTCCGACGCTGTACGTATCTGTATCCGGTGTTTGGTCAGATTCATCAACAGACGAACCGACCGCTTGCTCTGCTCGAAATCGGAACGAGTGCCGGATTACAATTGTTGTTTGATCAATACGCCTATGATTACGGGACAGGGGAGACGGTCGGTAATCCGGCATCCCGTCTGCATCTAACCTCCGTCATCGAGGGAACGGGAACGCCGACGCTTCCCAAAACACCACCACCCGTCACGATGCGGACCGGACTCGATTTAAATATCGTCGATCTGACCGATGCCGATGAACAGTTATGGCTGAAAGCACTGATTTGGACGGAGCACCGGGAACGGCTTGAGATGTTCGAGGCGGCAGCGCGTTACGTCGACGAGTCCGCACTGGAACTCGTCGAAGGGGACGGAATTCAATTATTGAAGCAATACGCAACGCAGACACCGGACGACAGTATCCTCTGTATTTTCCACACACATGTCGCAAACCAGATGCCGCTGGCTGTGAAAAAGGAATTGCTCCAAGTCGTCGAGGAAATCGGACAGACGCGGAACCTCTACCACCTGTACAACAACGTCCAGGACCGGTACTTGCATCTCGATGCGTACATCGATGGAGTCTTGACGGAACAGACGATTGCCGAGACAGACGGTCATGGTCGCTGGTTCAAGTGGTTGGTCGAAGATTCAGTAACGACGTCTTCTTAATCTATCCAAAGAAGTCACTTCTTTACGTGAGTCCTGGTGGAGATAGTAGTTTACAGAAGCTGTGAAAGATCAATAAGACCCGATTCCTTGCATCGATTAAGCAAGAGAACGGGTCTTATTGTACGTCTCTAGACAGCGCATAAAGTATTAGAGCAAGCCGCCTGCATGGAGTGGACCACGCGTCGTAATGGTAAAGATGATTTTTGCGATCTCCTCTGGTGTTTCGCCTTTCTCGTGCAGCAACCATTCTTGGACAACACCGATGTGTGCGGATGAGATATATGAAACCAGATATTCACTAGGAACAAGAAGTTTGTTTTTATCAAACAAGGATTCGGAAGAACGGTGGAATAAAGCGTCATGCATGAATTTTTTCAAACGATCTTGAAATTGAAGATCTCCGTTTGGACCAAGCAAGGTTTTCATCAGCACACGATTCTGATAAAGAAACTCAAGAAATGGGACCAATAGTAAAGAAGCGTCAGCCGGTGGAAACTGGGATTCTTTTTTAAAGAGGACCTGTAGGTTTTTAATGAGCTTTTCTTCGGCTCCAGTGAAAATTTCTTCGATGTAGAGATTCATCAAATCGTATTTGTCTTCATAATGGCTGTAAAATGTTCCACGATTGATTCCGGCTTGTTTGGCGATATCTTTCACGGTGATGTTTTCGAATCCCTTTTCCTCAATGAGCCCAATTAAAGCTTCTTTAATCAGCTGTTTCGTCCGAATGACACGTAAATCGTTGTCTTGTTTCGTCATAAAAGCGTCTCCTTTTCAACACTTGGATGAGATGTGTCGGTAAAGCGACAGACTCGCTCAAGTTGATTATTGTAAGCGGTATTTTGTCTATCTATACTTACATTATAAACAACATGGTGTTGATTATCTTTGTTTTTAATTCAAGAAAGGAGATCATCTAATGAAGATTCGTGTAGCAGGAACGACAAAGTCCTTTGGTCAGACAGAAGTCATTCGACATATTGATTTCACTGTCATGTCCGGAGAAATCTGCTGTTTGTTAGGTCCTTCCGGTTCAGGAAAAACGACGTTGATTCGATTGATGATTGGAGCGATTGCCCCAAGTACAGGGACGATTCACATCGGGGACACCTTGATGCCGAACATGACGCTCTTGAATGAGATTGGGTTCATGCCGCAAAATAATGCGTTATATGAGGATTTGACGGCAGAAGATAACCTCTCGTTTTTTGGATCTGTTTATAAGCTGGAGAAGTCCGTATTAAAACAACGAATCGAGGAAGTTCTTAAGATCGTCGACTTAACGGCGCACCGTCAAAAACGAGTGCATGTTTTTTCAGGAGGCATGAAAAAACGACTGTCGCTCGCAATCGCGATATTGCACCAACCGAAAGTCTTGTTTTTAGATGAACCGACCGTCGGGATTGATCCTGTTTTACGACGTGAGATCTGGCGCCAGTTTCATCGCATCAAACAAGCAGGTACGACGATTGTCGTCTCGACTCATGTCATGGATGAAGTCATCGAATGCGATCGTGCAGCCCTTATTTATGAAGGAACGTTGATTGAATATGATACGGTCGACAACTTGCTCGCGAAGACACAAACAGGACGCGTCGAAGAATTGTTCATTTTAGCTTCAGATCAACTGAAGGAGGGGACAACTCGTGAACCACTTAGCTAAACGTGTCATCCGTCAAACACTGAATGATAAACGAAGTGTCATGATGATCTTGATTGCTCCCTTACTGCTCTTGACGTTAATCTATCTGTTGTTGGGGGATACAGACTATGTGCCGGTCATTGCGATCGAAGAAGCGACACCACAAAATCTTGTGACTGCCTTGAATAAGCAGGACATCGAATTGATTCAGGAAAAACAAACGATCACATCCCCTAAAACATATCTGACGGATAACGAACACATCGATGCGGTATTTCTTTATTCAGACAATGGATTTGACATGACACTGCGCGAACCTTCCACAAAATCCTCAACAGCCGCCAAAGAAATTCAAGCAGCCTTATCGTCAATTAATCCTGCGTCAAAGATGGAGACCAGCTATGTCCATGGTTCGACGGATCAGTCGACGTTTGATTCACTTGGTTATGTTTTCCTGTCGTTATTCTCATTTTTTATGGTCTTCGTCATCTCAGCGATGGCTTTTGTCAAAGAACGCAGCGAGGGAACGCTGGAGCGATTATTGATGACACCAATCAAGCGGAGTGAGGTCATTCTTGGATATACGATGGGCTATAGTGTTTTTGCGATTACCCAAGCGATTTTGATTGTGCTTTATACGGTATATATCTTACAGATGAGTTCAAACGGTAACATCTTCTTGTTATTACTCGTCTTGTTGCTTCTTGCGACGACCGCTGTCTTGTTTGGGGCGACGATTTCTGTTTTTGCCAGCTCTGCGCTCCAAGTCGTACAATTGATTCCGTTCACGATCATTCCACAAGTCTTCTTTTCCGGTTTGATTTCACTGGATTTGATTCCTTACCATCTGGGGAATCTGAGTTACATCATGCCGATTTTTTACGGGGCGAGTGCGATCAAGGAAATCATGGTCTACGGAAACGGCTTCGATGCCATTTGGGGATATCTCTCAGGGTTACTTGTATATATCCTCGTCTTGTATACGATCAATGTACGCGCCTTAAAAAAGTTCAGAAACGCGTAAATTAAAATCCCTTGAATTCAAAGTAAAGACGTTACTTTATCCAAAAAACGGGAAAAGAGGACGTGTACATCCATCGTCCGTCACTGTTTTTGAAAAAAGGAGCGAAGTCATGTCTAATGTGAAACTGGCTGTCATCTATTACAGTTCGACCGGAACAAATCATCAACTCGCCACGTGGGCGAAAGAAGCAGGGGAAGCGGCTGGAGCCGAAGTGCGTCTTGCGAAAATCAAGGAGACGGCACCGGCAGAAGCGATTGCCTCCAACCCACTCTGGCAAAAACATACCGATGCCACACGTGACATCGAAGAAGCGACACCCGACCTGCTCGACTGGGCGGACGCGATCATCTTCAGTGTCCCGACCCGTTACGGACATGTCCCGGGACAATTCCAACAGTTCCTCGATACGACAGGTGGTCTCTGGGGTCAGGGGAAACTTGTCAATAAAGTCGTCAGTGCCATGTCGTCGGCGCAAAATCCGCACGGCGGACAAGAAGCGACGGTCCTTGCTGTCTATACATCGATGTTCCACTGGGGTGCGATCGTCGCAGCACCAGGCTACTCGGATCCGGTTCTGTTCGCAGCAGGCGGTAATCCATACGGGACGACGGTGACCGTCGATCAGGACGGCAACATGGTTGAGTCCGTTGAACCGGCTGTCCGTCACCAAGCGAAGCGTACGGTGGACATTGCAAGCCGCATTAAAGGTTGATTAAAAAGTCTAATCAAAAAAAAACCGCGCCAGTTCCTTTTCGGAACAGCGCGGTTTGCTTATGCATCGGGTTGCGTCAATGGCAAGTCGACGGTGAACGTCGAGCCTTGTCCTTCGATCGATTCGACGTGGATTTCACCATCATGGGCACGAGCAATCTCGCGACAGATGGATAAGCCAAGTCCCGTTCCACCGATTTTTCGGGTATCCGAATTATCGACCCGGTAAAACTTCTGGAACAGTTCGCTCATGGCGGAAGCGGGTATGCCGATACCATGATCGGTAATCGCCACCTGCAGCCGTTCATTATGCTCGGTCACACGGATGTCGATGGCACCGCCGGCTGGTGAATACTTGATGGCATTGTTGATCAAGTTTCCGAACAACTGCCGGATTTTCTTCGCATCGGCCTCAATCAAGAGGGGCGACACGTCAGATGAGACACGAATTTGATGACTGGACGAAGACAGACTGTGCAGTTGTTTTAAGTCCTTCATCATCGCGAGTAAATCAAACGGTTCGAACGTATACTCTTGTTTATTGGCCTCCATCCGTTGTAAATCAAGGAAGTCATTGATTAACAAGGACAATCGCTCGGTTTCCGAATGGACGGCGAGCAAATATTTTTTTTGACGATGTGACGGAAGATCCCGTTGAATCATCAGCTCGGTAAAACCGTAAATCGAGGAGAGCGGTGTCCGTAACTCATGGGAAATCGTCGAGACGAGTTCATTTTTAATCCGATCAATTTCGACTTCGTTCGTCACATCACGGAGAACAAGCAGGATGCCTCGGAACTTCCCGCCGTAATGGATTTCTTCCGAGTACGTCTTGATGAACCGTTGTTCGTGGTTGATCGAAAACGTGATGCCTTCTCCCGTTTCTCGGTTGACGAAAGTTTGACGCAAGTATCGTTCGAATTCAGGCAGTTGATCGACCTGATATTTCAAGTGGGTGATCGAGTCGTCAATTTCAATCAACCATTCTGCTTTTGAATCGGTTGCAGATGGATGATCAAATAAATCGAGCAACGGTCGGTTGATTAATTGAATCGGTCCGTCCGGTTCGATATAGACGATCGATTCGCGGATCGAGTTCAACAAGCGGGCTGTTTTTTCCCGTTCTCGATCAATCTCGTCGAAAGAGCGCATCCGGAGGAGCGACAACGCGAGTTGACGGGCGAATGACGCCAGTTCTTCCTGCTCTTGCCGGTCAAACGGGCGATACAGGCGCATCAGATAGATGTAGGCGATGATTTCATCGGTACTGGCGTCAAGGACCGGTGTCACCGCAAAAGCGCGTTCTTCGAATTGAGCCGTATGCGGGACTTTGTCTGTCCGTGCTTTTCGAATGACCGGTTCAATCGTCGCAATCAACTGATCCTGCTCGTGTTCCGACATGGCGTGAGACACGATATTCGTCACCGTCGTCCCTTCTTTGAAGATCAACGAACCATTCGTTGAGTCGGTAATCTCGACCATCTTTTCGATGACAGCTGGATAGGCCGTCACGGTATCGCGGTCGGCAAGCGTTTCGGTCAACTGGTTCCGGATTTTGAGATGGGCTTCATTGCGCAACGTCAATTGCAGTGCTTGTTCCAGATTATCGTTGGACGACATCAACCGATGTTTGTTGTCGGTCAGTGCTGTCGCCATTTGATGAAACGACTTGCTAAGCTCACCGATCTCATCGGTCCGATTCATCGGAATCAACGGTGCCGTGTGAAGTCCTTGCGCAAGCAGCTTGCTTTCTTTACTGAGCAGTTGAATCTGACGTGTCGTCCGTTCGATGAAGGGACGGATAATCAGTAAGATGACCAGGAACAGCACAAGCAGATTCACAAGCCAAATCCATTCGGCGTATTTTGTTTGTGTAATCAGTTTGTCCTTTGCCATCGTCTCTTTGGCCTGCAGACTTGTCCGGTAATTGGTGAAAACACTCTCCATCGTGTTGACACTTTTACGCATCGTTTCACTGTCGGACGCATTCATCTTGAACTTTCGGTTCGGATCCCGTTTGACTTCCGGCATCATCGATTTCAGACTCGGCATCTGCAGGAAACTTTCATCGACAGTCCCGTCTTGTTTGGCTTGAACGTACTTGATCAAGCTCGGCATCACGAACGTCGTGTAGGACGTGTAAAGCGAACGGACATCGGAGGCATAGATTTGATCAGCCTCATAAGTTCCGTTTTTCTCGAACCACTGGGTTTGTTCCTCCAGCGACTGTGTTTTTTCGTCGACGGTCTCTAATACAGCGTCGTCTCCAAACACGATATATCCCCGCATCTCATACTGGAGTGACTGCCAGTCGTCCCATAAGGATGTCGCCCGTTCCTGACGCTCGCTGATGGCATCGAGACTGGTTTTCGCACTCATGACTTGATGGTTCGTATAAAAGTAAGCAGCAATCGAAGAAACAGAAAGCGTAATTAGTATGAGGTAAAAAGCGGACATGATTTGTCGGCTGATTTTTTGATTGAACCATTTTTTCATAAAGTATATGGATGCCCCTTTGCGTCAGCTTTCCGATTCAATAATAGATGTAACTACTATACCTATTTCTTACCGTAATCGTACATTTTTTAGACTCAAAAATATAGTGTTATTAGAAATTTATCTTAAATACAAGAAATTCATACCAAAAAGTGCTCGAGACGTTTTGGGACATTCACAATCGAGCCGATGCATGCGTGCTTTAAAAGAAGGGAAAGATGAAAATACGGTGGATGTCTCTGAGAAGAAAGGGGGGCTTCAGATGAACTATCGCTTTTTAGCTGTGTTGTTCGCGGCCGATGCGGCGATTTTAATCGTTGGCGGGATGCTGTTGCGCGATACGTTTTCATACGCACCGATCATCGGTTGGGCAGGAGGGCTGTTGTCGTTGTTTGCGGCGATCGTCTTTTCCGTGAAGCGGCAAAAGAGCAGATGATACAAAAAACAGGACGTCCTTCTTTAAATCAGAAGGACGTCCTGTTGCTGTATTATTGTTGTTCGACGACGACTTTCCCAATCGTTTTGCCACTTTCGACGAGGCGATGGGCTTCTTTCAAGTTGGCGGCATTTAGACCGATCAGTGTCTGTGTGACAGTCGTCTCAAGCGTCTCTTCTTCGAACCACGTGGCGACTTGCGTCAAGATTTCGTGTTGGCGGATCATGTCTGCTGTCTCGAACAGCGAACGGGTGAACATGAACTCCCAGACGAACGTCGCACTTTTCTGTTGCAACGCACTGAGGTTAAGGTTTTGATCCGTCTCGACGATGCTGCAAATCTTTCCTTGCGGAGCGATGACGTCGACCATCGCGTCAAAATGCTGATCGGTTGCATTCAAGCAGAAGATATAGTCGACGTAGTGATACCCCAGTTGCTCGAGTTGAGCTCGGAAGTCTTCATGGTGATTGATCGTATGATGGGCGCCATGTGTTTTGGCCCATTCAATCGTCTCCGGTCGTGAAGCCGTTCCAATGACGGTCAGTCCGGCCTTGTTCGCGAGTTGCGTCGCAATCGAGCCGACACCGCCGGCTGCACCGATGATTAACATCGTCTTATCGAGGTTTGATTTGGCATCAAACGTCAACTGGAGACGGTCGGTCAATGCTTCGTAAGCCGTCAACGTCGTCAGTGGCAGGGCGGCCGCTTCGCTGAACGTCAGCCGTTGCGGTTTTTTGGCGACAATCCGTTCATCAACGAGTTGGAAGTCGCTGTTGGAACCGGGCCGGTTGATGGCACCGGCATAATAGACTTCGTCACCAACCGAGAAGAGGGAAGCATGGTCGCCGACTTCAACGACGATACCTGCCGCATCGTAACCGATGACTTTTGGTTCAGTCTCGTCCGCACCGTGGGCCCGGACTTTCGTATCGACCGGATTGACGGAGACTGCCTTAATTTCAACTAACAGATCGTGTCCTTGCGCGACAGGGCGCTCGATTTCAAGATCAATCAAACTGTTGGCTTCAGTAATCGGTAAATGCTGATGGAATCCAATGGCTTTCATTTGAGTCATATCGATCATCCTTTCGTAAGTAACTATCTTTGGAACTGTTCCACTTGCCTGAAGAAATGAAACCCCCTCTAAAACTAAAAAACTGATTTCCTTCTTGCGAAACGGTCCATTTCATTTGGAAATTTGTAGTAAAATGGATGGCGTATCTACTACTGAAAAAGGAGTCGAATCGTATGCATGATGTCATTTCCTTTCCAGCAGCCCCGACGCAAGCCCTCATTGAACAGTATTTAGTCCATGCCCACCCGCACCCGCGCTCTTACCAGCCTGCAAAATTGATCGCTTTACGACGGGAACAAGGCGTCATGAACCGTCTGTATCGAACGGAACGGGAACTGATCCTTCGTCCGGCTGAAGCGATTGCCCCACAAGTACAACGGTTATCGATGGAGCAACAACGGCGTTTACTCGGTTACATGGAAGCACGACGCACCAGTTTTGGTTTCGATGAGTCGGCAACCTATAAATTCTACCTGCTGGAAGTGGCGTACGAATTGCGGCATCTCCCTCGCACGAGTCAACCACTTCGCGCCCATACGTATTATCAACTCGAAGAACTGCTTTCCGGCAGACCGTTTGTCCTCCATGCGACTGCTCGTTCGCGACACTAAGTCCTACACAAAAAAAGCTGTTTCGACGCTTGAGGTCGAAACAGCTTTTTGATTTAGAGGGCAGGAGTTGGTGTCGGTGCCACGTCCATTTTGGAATAGATCGCATCAATATCATCGCGGATTTGTTTGATGGGTGTGCCTTGTTGATAGGCGACGATCGATTGAGCCGCAATGTCGAGACACGTCCCACACGTAATGCCGTGTGTCGTCCACGTCGTTTCACCGCTCTGTGTCTGATCCGCAATGAAGCAGTCATAGTTACTCGTATGACCGGCAGATTCCCCGCAACCACAGTAACACGGCATTTTTTCGAGCAAGTCCTGATGTTTCGCGACAGACAGGTAAATCGTCTGAATCGACGAATCGGTCTCTTTTAAAAATGACGGAGCAACCGTCGGAGAAGTCGTCCGCTCCAACTGATCAGCACCTGTATGTGAAGCATGTCCTTCATGTTCAGCATGCGCTTCCTGTTTTTCATGCGGGGCGGTCTTTTGTTCCGCCTGATCACAGGCACCGAGCACAAGGGTCGCTGATAATGTCGCGATCATCCATCCGTTTTTTCGTACCATCCATATCCCTCCATCGTATATCGTTTCCGTCCTTAGTATACGTTGGATCAGACAGCCGTGCAGAAAAAGCGGGTGGCAATCCGATGACAGTTCTTAGCGGGTCAGTTGCTGTTCGATCGTATCGAAGTTCGCTTCCATCATCGACAAGTACGTCGAGCCGTCTTTTCCTTTGGCACCCAGCGAATCGGTATAGAGGGTTCCGCCAATCGGGACACCGGTCTCACGGGAGACCGTCTCCATGCTCCGGCGGTCGACGCTTGTCTCGACGAACAAGACGGGAATGTCCTGCTGCTTGATTAAATCGACGATGCGGCGGACTTGATCGGGTGTTCCCTGATTATCGGAATTGATCTCCCAGATGTAGTCGGCTTTGAAGTCATAGGCGGAACTGAAGTACTTAAAGGCGCCTTCACTCGTGATCAGATGCCGTTGTTCCTCAGGAATCGCCGCAAACCGTTCTTTGGCTTTTGTATCGAGCGTCTTGAGTTCCTTGATATACGCAGAAGCATTTTTTTCGTAATCCGCCTGATTGTCCGGATCTTCCTTAATCAAGCCATCCTTGACGTTTTCGACGTACTGGATCCCGTTGCTCAGATCAAGCCAGGCATGAGGATCGGTTTCCTGTTCTTTTCCGGCTGCCGTCAAGTACTTCGGTTCGACGCCTTTACTCAGTTGATAGACCGGTGCATCTTTGCCGTCTTTGTTTGTACTCGAACGGAGTTTGTTGAACCAGGAACCGCCGGCCTCAAGGTTTAACCCGTTATAAAAAACGACATCGGCATCGGCCATCTTCTGGACGTCCGTCGGCAACGGATCATACTCATGGGGATTGGCACCAATCTTGACCATGCTGTGCACTTCGACGTGTTCGCCGCCGACGACACGTGCCATATCTTCTAAAATCGAATAGGTCGTGACGACCTGCAGTTTTCCTTCGTCCGCGGAATCCGTTGAACAGCCTGCCAGCAAGACGGCGAGACCAGCCAAGGGGATGAATCGTTTGAATGTCATGTCGTGAGCTCCTTTTTAGATGATTTCCATTTCCGGAGCAGACCGTGACGTGGTGAGAACACGAAGACCAGTGCAAACAGGGCAGTCGCGACCAGCACGATTGACGCTCCGGAAGAAAGGTTATAGGTAAAACTAAAATACAGACCAACGATGGAAGAGATTGTGCCGAACCCGGCAGACAGGAAGATCATCCGCGACAACCGGTTCGTCAACAGATAAGCGGTCGCTGCCGGTGTGATCAACATCGCGACGACGAGGATGATGCCGACTGTCTGCAGTGAGGCGACCGTGACGAGTGTCAACATCGTCATCAGCAGGTAATGGACCAATCGTGTCGACAATCCGTAAGCTGCAGCCATCGTCGGATCAAAGGATGTGACCAATAATTCCTTGTAGAACAGGTAGATCGCCCCGAGAACGATGATGCCGATGATCAGTGTCATCCACATATCACTCGGGCGGACGGCGAGGACGTTTCCGAACAGGATGTGGTACAGGTCACTGCTGCTGCGTAAGAAGGAAATCAGGATGATGCCGAGCGCAAAGGCAGAAGTGAACAAAATCCCGATCGCGGTATCGTTTTTGATCCGGCTGTTTTGGCTGACAAACCCGATTCCGAGCGCTGTCAGCAGACCGGTCACGACCGCACCGATGAAGAAATTGATACCGAGCAGATAAGAAATCGCAACGCCCGGTAAGACAGCGTGGGAAATCGCATCCCCCATCAAGGACATGCCGCGCAGGATGATGAAACAGCCGATGACACCACAGATGATCCCGACCATGACGGAGGTGATGAGCGCTTTTTGCAGGAAATCATACTGAAACGTCGCTTCGATGAAAGTTAAAAAGTTCATGAGGTGACCTCGACTTTCTGTAAGAAGGCGAGCGGATTGCCGTATGCGCCTTCAATCGTTTTGGCATGTAAAACATCTTTCGGCGGACCGACGGCAATCAATTGCCGGTTCAACAACATGAGAGTATCGAAGTAATCGGCGGCTTTACTTAAATCATGGTGGACGACGACAATCGTTTTCCCTTCATTGCGTAGTGTCCGCAATAAGTCGATGATGACCCGTTCACTGCCGGCATCGACTCCGACGAACGGTTCGTCCAGTAACAGCAGTTCTGCTTCTTGTGCCAGGGCGCGGGCTAAAAAGACCCGTTGTTGTTGACCGCCCGACAGTTCACCGATCTGTCGGTTGGCATAGTCCTGCATGCCGACCCGTTCGAGACAAGCAATCGCCAAGGCCCGGTGTTGTTTCGTCGGACGCTTGAACAGACCGAGTTTTGGATAACAGCCGATCAAAACCGCGTCGAGCACCCGAATCGGAAAATCCCAATCGATGGCACTGCGTTGTGGGACGTAAGCGACCCGCGTCCGTGCTTCTTTTGTCGATTGACCCAACAAGGTGATCGTTTTCGCACCGGCCGGAATCAATCCCATGATGGCTTTGATGAAGGTCGATTTGCCGGCACCGTTTGGACCGATGATGCCGACAAGCTGTCCTGCCGTGAAGCGAACGGATAATTTTTCCAAGGCGGTCGTTTCGAAATACGATACGTTTAATTGTTCTACTTCGATTGCGTACATATGAAGACACTCCTTTCAACTGCTTGGATTTTAGTGTGGAAACAAATGTTTCCTTAGGGCAAGAAAAAGTCTAAAAAAAGAGATTGCCTTATCGCATGGATTGTTCTCCGAACTAATAATGTTTCCTTTAGGCAAATTTTAAGGCGTGACGAAAGAAAAGTCAACTGCTTTGACGGGCGTTCTTTTTGAAAGCATCGTGCTAAGATGGAGAAGGAGAAAACGTGGGGGTGGTAGTATGAGTCAGTCAAAGGAACAACAATGGAAGTTGCTGTTGCTGGATGCGTTGATGAAGGAACGACGTGAAGAAGCACAGCAGGTGATTGAGGAAGTCTATCCGTACGATTTGGCGAAGTGGTATGTCGAGTTGGCACCAACCGAGCAGGAACGTCTGTTACGCTATCTCGATCATGAACGTTTGGCGGATGTCATCGAGGAACTGGAACTGGAGCAACAGTTGGATGTGCTGCGGCGTCTCGACGTCGAACATGCCGGACACGTCATGGATTTAATGGAAAACGATGATTTGGCAGAAATCCTGGAAGAACTGCCGGACGAGGAAGTGGACCGCTTACTGTCGGGGATGCGACAGGACGAAGCACTGGTCGTCCGGAATTTGCTGACGTATCCGGCAGAGACGGCCGGACGTTTGATGACAAACCGTTTCATCTGGGTGACGGAGGAGTCGACAATCGGCGAGACGGTCGAGAAGATGCGGGATTATATCGAATACTCGGAAACGATCAACTACGTCTATGTCGTCAATCAGCTGAGTCAACTCGTCGGCGTCATCTCGTACCGCGATTTGATTTTGGCGAATAACGACGAACAGATTGCGGACGTGATGGATCGAAAAGTCATCAGTGTCTCGTCGGAGACCGATCAGGAGGATGTCGCGAAGATGTTCGAACGATACGATCTGGTATCGTTGCCGGTCGTCGAAGGGGAGGTCCTCGTCGGACTGATTACCGTCGATGATGCGCTCGACGTCTTACGGGAAGAAGCCAATGAAGACATTGAGAAACTATCCGCTTCCGGTAAATCGATTGATTTTGATACAAAACCTTGGGTGGCGGCGTCACGCCGGTTGCCGTGGCTGATTCTGTTACTCTTCATCGGACTCGTCTCGGGATCGATCATCAGTCAGTTCGAGGAGACGTTGTCGAAGGTCGTCGCCTTAGCCTTCTTCATGCCCATGATTGCCGGCATGACCGGAAACACCGGAACCCAGTCCCTCGCTGTCGTCGTCCGCGGATTGATCACACGCGAAGTCGATAAAAAAGTCGTCACCCGGCTGATTCTTCGAGAGTTGCGGGTGGGATTGATCATCGGCGTGACGTGCGGTATTTTGATTGCGATCATCGCCTATGTCTGGCAGGGGGATCCGATTTTGGGTCTCGTCGTCGGCAGTTCGTTGATCATCACCTTGATTTTCGGCACACTGGCGGGAACGATCATTCCGTTGATTTTGCATCGCCTGAACATCGATCCGGCCATCGCATCCGGTCCGCTCATCACGACGTTAAACGACATCCTGTCGTTGCTCGTCTATTTTGGGATCGCGACCGCATTCATCAGCCGTTTGATGTAACACCAAAAAAGTATCGTTCTGCCGGATCTGTTGAGATGCGGCGAAACGATACTTTTTCTTGTTCTCACGGATAACACTCAATGTGTCGAAACGTCCAGTTCGTGTAACAGGTTCACCCAACTCGTTTCATATTGCTGATCAGAAAACGGTTCGAGCGCTCCGGCAGCACGTAAGCCCATCGCCTGCCGTGCTTCGGGCTGTGTCATCAATTCGATTGCGGCCTCGGCAAACTGAGCCGTATCGCCTTTTGGAATGAGACGTCCCGTCACGCGGTCTTCGATGATTTCCGCCGGACCATAACAAATATCGTAAGCGATGACCGGGATCCCGTAGCTCATGCTCTCGAGGATCGCCATTCCGAATCCTTCCGATTGGGAGGTGAAGAGTGTTGCGACGGCACCGGCATAGGCTTCCCGCATATCGGTGACGAACCCTTTGAAATGAATATGATCCGTTAAGGCGAGTTCCTTGATCAACGCCAAGAGATCCTTTTCGAGTTGATCGTTGTACCCGAATCCATAAAAATCAAGGAAGGCGTTTGGATTATGATCGACGATCAGTCGCATCGCGCGAACACTCTCCGCGACATCTTTTTTGATTTGAATTCGTGACACGACGACGAACCGGTTCGGATTGACGGCGTCAGCAACAAGGCTGCCTGCCGCTTTATTCGTAAAGGCATGCGGAATCGATTTGAAAAGCGAATCGTGTCCAAACTGCTGTTTCATGTGTGTGGCTTGACGGGATGTTGCCGTGACGACGGCACTCCATTCGCCGATCCGCTTAAACAGCGCATTCCACACACCGCTTATCGTCGCGGTCTCGTCAAACGGCGCGACAAAATGATTACTGTGGCCGAAGGCGATTTTCCGAATGTTTGGATGGGTGACATCCAATACGACGGCATCTAGATTCCGTTTCGGTAAGTTTGGCAGACGATCCCGGAATTCCGAGGACAGCAGGACTGCCGGATATTGGGCCAGCAACTGATTCAGCGCAAACGTGTAGAAGGCGGCCGGATCGTTGAATTGGAACTGTTCGTTTTTTCCGAAGTAAAACAGATGACTCCAATCCACCGAATTGATCTTATGCCACAGTGTTAAGTAACACGTGCCGTCACCGTGGAGAAATTGACGGGAGACCGGTTTGTTCGTCGTCGCCGAAAAATGAATGACTTGGAACAATTGGCCGTGCTCAAGGTATTCTTCCCGTTTTAAGCGGTGACGCGACTCTGAAAAGTAATCGATGAAGACGAGCCGGTCATCGGCGTCAAACCGTATGTACTGGCAGTAGACACCGTTCTCGAACAGACGATAGGAATCATTTTCCGACCGGCTCGCATCCTCGAAGATGACGAATTGCCGTTGCAATCGTTTCAGCAAACGGGCTTTCGTCTGTTTATCATTCGGTTTTTGCTTACCTAACGTATGGATCAGGTTCGTAACCTGCACACGCTGATCCAACAGATGGAGGTGGACCATCTCTTCCCGGATACTGTTGATTTGTGTCTGCAACCCGAGGGTCAACAGATGGACGTGACGATCCGGCTCAGCGGCTGCGATCGTGTTCGCCCGCTTGATGACGGCTTTGACGAGACCACCGCGTTTCGTGCCTAACGTATTTAAGGTGAAAAAAGTTGTTCGCTTCATGGTGTTGGCTGTTTCACCTGTTCAGGTGAAGACAACCTGCACCTCCTCTCTTCTTATCCACTGTCTTGTTCCACTCTACCTTACTTCGTCTGAAAAGGAGAGGGGAACGTTCATCCGTTCACCGAATCCAGACCGCAAGCGGTCCGATGTCATCAAAACCGGCCTCGAGGGCCGTGATGAGCTGATCCCCATACTCATAGCCGACGAGCGGCTGTCCGGGAAAATGGGCGGAACTGAGCCGGATCACATCATCCCACAGCCGTTCGTCGAGATAGTTTGAGTTCAGGTGGGAAAGACCGGTCGTCTGTCCGTTCGAATAGGCGATGAATCCTGCTTGTTGCTGCTCGGAAAAAAACAGCCGGACATCGGAACGTTCAAACAATCTCTGCGGGACATCCTCCGTTTCGAGGATGGCGAAAAAACGTGCTGCTTCCTGCACGTCACGCACGACGGTCCAATCGGCAGGTAAAGCCCGACGATCGAGGATCGGACGGCGGGTGATCCATTCCGCTGTAAAGAGATGCGTCAAACCGGCACGTGAAAAATCGTAACCGGCCGTACAATCCTTGATGCTCCTGACACCGGACAAATCAAGTTGTTGTTGGTGAGCACGGACCATCATTTCCGGATAGAGAAGCGGAACATCCCCTTTGGCGACCCAGCTATCCGCTGTTTCCGTCACGGTACATCCATGCAACTCACAGATTAAACGACACCAGTCGAAATTGTTTTGAATGGCAGCTTGTCGCATCGATAACTTCTCCTCTCACTCTTCCGGCTGTTTGATCAAGACATAGGACAGCGTCGCAATCAGTGTCAAAAACAATCCGCATCCGATCGTGATGTACGCCATCGTAAAGATTTTCCCAAGCGTCGTGACGGGGGCAAATGTCGGATGCCCGACCGTACTCAGTGTCGTGATGCAAAAGTAGAGCGCATCGACGACCGATAAATTTTCTTGGGTGCTGTAAAAAATCGTTCCGGAAATCAATGTCAACAGACAGAGAACCAATAACCCTTGGAAGTACGACAAGTGGAACGCGCGACGTATTCCTTTGAACAGGCGTGAAAAAATAGCGAACGCGGAAATCATCTGGCTCCTCCTTCATACGGTCGTTGTATCGGATCCAGCGTATCATGAATCCGGTATCCGTTTTTTCCGTTATGTTTGATATGATACATCGCTTGATCGGCATGATGAATCAACGTATCGAGACTGATGCCGTGGTCAGGGGAATAACTGAGACCGATGCTCGTCCGAATCTCAATCAACTCTTCCGCCAAAATAAACGGATTGTCTTGGAATGTCTTTAAGAGTGAAGACATGAACTGATGGAGCTGATCCGGTGTCTGATCATACAACAGTAAAAAGAATTCATCGCCCCCGACACGCGCCGCAAAGCCGAGGGATGCGACTTCTTGTTCGAGCAAGCGGGCCATGTGGATCAAGAAGGCATCCCCAATCTGATGCCCGTACGTATCGTTGATGCCTTTGAATCCATCCAGATCGACGACGACAATCGTAATGCTCATCCGTTTCAACAGTTCTTGTCCGGCTGTTTCATAAAAACTGCGCCGGTTGGCAATCTTCGTCAGCGGATCGTGATACGCAAAAAAGCGAATCGTTTGCTCGGCCTCTTTGAAGGACTGGATATCCCGAATCAACAACATTCCGTGGAGTTCCTGTTCGATGAAGACGAAATCGGCATCCATCACGACATACCGTTCCTGCTGTTCCCGGGTGACGACTTTCGTTTCGTACTCATTGAATTTGCGCTGCGACTGGAAATGGACCTCGTAATGGACCGTCCAGTCCTGCTGTTTTTTCTCCGGCAGATAATCGGCGAACGGATGACCCAACAAGTCCTGCTCTTTCAGTAACGTATAGGCGGCAGGATTCGCACTCTCGATCCGGCCGTGCCGGTCGACCAACAGAATCGCGGAAGGATTCAAGTTATAGAGCGTCGCAAACCGTTTTTGGTAGGACGCAAGATAATCAAACCGACGCATCGCAATCGTCAAGGCAGCTGCCCAAAACAGTCCGCCGTACATATAGGCGTATGGGGGCATAACGCCGTAAAACGAGTTGTAACCGAAGACGACATCCCAGACAAGGACGATCAGCGCGACACCCAGCAAGACGTTGATGATCCCGCGTCGTGCGTCACGCAATTGCGTCCGGGCGTAGATGAGGAGACCGATCACGAGGACGTGGAAGACGTTCCCGACCGTCATCGTGATCAAATAGGACGGATTGAACTCCGGATAGATGAACAGTCCGATCCGATCGAACTGTTGGCTGTTGATGACGTTCGTCTGAAAGACATAGGTAAACAGGACGATGACCATCGGCAGGTAAAAGATGCCCGGATACAGGAGGCGCGGCATCTTTTTCCACAAGTTCGACACCCGGAAGATGAAATGAAGCGATGTACTGAAGACGAGTAAGCCGGCATTCCCGAACCAATACGTCACAAAAGCCGGACTCATTGCGACCGGTGCGGTATTTCGGAAAAACTCACCGAGGAATAACATCCCGTAGGCAAAGGTAAACAAGCTCAACAACCGGTGTTGCGAGCGCTTCGGATTCCGCAAAAAGATATCGACCGCCATATAAAACATGATAAACGTCGGAATCAAATAGACGGCTGCGTACAAAAACAAATTCGTCATGAAAAAACCGTCCTTTTGAATAAAATGAATTGGATAGTTTCATTATAGGAGGAAGAAAAGGGTGCAGCGATTTTCTTTTCAACAAAAGGGAAATCAGTCTAAATTTAACGTCAGTTGCCGGGTTTTGACGGTTCCGATCAGACCGGATGGATCGTTCGCCGTTTTATGAGCGACGAATGCTTCATCTTCCGGTGCGGTTCGGACACGTAACGGCTTTTCGTCTGCGTGGACGAGGTCAAATACTAGCTCGGCGATGTCATCCGCTGACTGCCGGTCTTGATGACGGATGCGATAGGTGCGTAAATAGCTCTCGACAATCGGCTTGAAGTCATCCTCGTGAAGTCCGCCCGTCTGCTCGAGACGGTCGAGGACGCTTGCGGTAAAGTTCGTCTCGACGGCAGCGGGTTCAATCAATGTGACATCAATCGAGAAAAACGGTTTGTAATAGGTGGCGAGACTCTCGAACAATCCTTCGAGAGCAAATTTACTGGCGCAATAAATTTCATTCATCGGCTGACCGACAAGGCCGCTGATGCTTGAAGTCGCGAGCAGATGACTGCCGTGCGGAGCGGCTTTGAGCAGCGGCAGACAACATTCAACCGTCCGCATGACGCCAAAGACGTTGATATCAAACAGTTGATTGATTTCATAACTCGTTGCTTGTCCGAGCGCCCGCAACAATCCTTGCCCGGCATTACAAAATAAGGCATTCAGATGCCCGACTTCCTGCTCGATGACGGCGACGGCTTGTTTCAGGCTCGTAAGATCGGTGACGTCGACTTCAAGAAAATGCAGATTTGGCACAGCTTGTTGCTCGAGTGCCGGCGTCCATTCGCGGATGCCGGCGTAGACCGTCCATCCCTCCTCAGCGAAACGTGTGGCGGTCGCAAGACCTATGCCGGACGAGGCACCGGTAATGAAAATCGTACGCATACGTGATTCCTCCTTTTAAAATCCGAGTCCTAGTTTTCTTTACCCGAATTCAACGAATATATTTTGCGTAAAAATTGCACATTTTAATTTAAAAACTTAAAATAAAGAAAAGAACTGGGAGGAAATCTAAATGGCGCAACAGGAACGACTTCAACAAATGCGCGAATGGATCAAGACGACCCCTGAGATTTCACTCGATCAGGTGATGGAAGAATACCGGATTTCACGGGATACGGCGCGTCGTGATTTGATTGCACTTGAGCAGGAAGGCCAGATCATCCGGGTCAAAAATGGCTTGATTCGTGTCGGGACAAACACGACCGTACAATACGATCGACGAACGGAGCAACCGGAAAAAAACCGCATTGCCAAACGGGCGGTCCGCTATGTCGAACGGAATCAAACCATCATCTTGGATGCCGCGACGACGGTCGCCCGGATGACGGTCCATCTCCCGGTGCAACCCCTCCACATCGTCACGAACTCGCTCGCGATCGTCGAGCAGGTCGAGGCACGTCCGGAAATCGATTTGTATGTGACCGGCGGAAAGTTTGATCGGCATGCGCGCAGCTTGGTCGGCATCAAGACGGCCGATGATATTTTAAACTATCAGGTCGATCGTGTGTTTCTCGGAGCGTGTGGTCTGACGGAACAAGGGGTGTTTGCCGAAAATCTCGAAGAGGCGATCGTCAAAAAAGCGATGATCCGCAGTGCCGGTGAGGTCATCGTGCTTGCGGACCGGACAAAGTTCGAGAAACGTTTTCTGCATAAGGTCTGTGACCTGGACCAGATTGACGTCTTGATCACCGATGAACAACCAACAGACAGATGGCAGGACTGGTTACGTGAAGCAACAGTCTTGCTCGAAATAGCAGAGGAGGAACAAGCATGACGACGATTCAAACGACGCTTGTCGGATTCGGATTTTCAGCCGTGACATTTCATGCCCCATTGATTCAAGCGTTACCGGAGTTTACGGTCCGGCAAGTCGTATCGAGCCAAGCGGAGAAAGTCGCGACCGTCTTTCCGGATGCGACAGTCATCGCGACGTTAGAGGAAGCACTTCAAGATGAGCAGACGGAACTGGTCATCATTACGACGCCAACCGCCTTACATTTTGACATGGCAAAACAGGCAATCGAGGCGAAAAAACACGTCTTGCTTGAAAAACCGGCGGTCGTGACGATTGAAGAAGCGGAAGAGCTGATGCGCCTTGCGGATCAGCATGGTGTGCGGGTCGCAGTTTATCAAAATCGCCGGTATGACGGCGATTTCTTGACGATCGAGCAGTTGATTGAAATGAATGAGATCGGCGACTGGCAATGGCTTGAATCACGGTTTGACCGTTATCGTCCGGTCGTGCGGGACCGGTGGCGCGAACAGAAGGGACCGGGCTCCGGGATTTTATTCGACCTTGGTTCCCATTTGATTGATCAAGCGCTCGCTTTATTCGGCGAACCGGATGCGGTTGTCGGTGATGTCTTGTTCCAGCGTGACGGAGCAGAGACGGATGACGGCTTCCAGATGACGTTGTTTTACGGAAAGCGCCGTGTCGTCTTACGGTCAAACTCCTTTATCCAAGGACCAACCCCGCGGTTTGAGTTACATGCGACACGCGGCAGTTACGTCAAATACGGAATGGATCCGCAAGAAGCCCGACTGGCGTCCGGTCAACCGATCGATCACGCATTCGGACGGGACGAGGAAACGAACTACGGTTATCTGCAGATTGCCGATCAGCCGCCGGAACGGTTGGCGACACTTCCGGGAAACTATCTCGGGTTTTATGAAGCGTTGGCGAAAGGGCTTGCGACCGGAGATTTACCAGTCGACCTGACCGATGCTTTGAAGACGATGCAACTGATTGAAACGGTCCGGTTGAGCAGTGAGACCGGACGGAAAATCCTGCGGAAGGAGTGGGAGCGATGAAACTGACGGAGTTGTTGGCACAAGAGCACACCTTGACGTTACAGAGTTTTACGAATAAGGAGGCACTGCGGACCGGACAATATGTCATCGAGCGGGCATTGCAGGAACAGTTGTCTGTCGCCGTCGAACTGAAGCGAAACGGACAACGCTTGTTTTACGCAGCACTCGATGGAACGGCACCGGATCAGGAAGAGTGGATCCGCCGGAAATCGAACGTCGTGCTCCGGCACGGTCACAGTTCGCTCTACATGCGTCTCTACAATGAGAGCAAGCAACGGTCCTACCATACGATGTACGCCGTCGATCCGGCCGACTATGCCGATGCCGGCGGTTCCTTTCCGATCCGCGTCACGGGAGTCGGTGTCATCGGGACGATCACCGTGTCCGGTTTATCGCAAGAAGCGGATCATCAGCTGGCGGTGGATGCCTTGACGTATTTGAACGGGCAAGACAACTAAAGCAGGACTGACTAAAAAGTTGGTTTTTATACAGATCAGGGGGTAACAGATTTCAAGTCTGTCACCCCCTAGTCATGTTCAAAAGGAATCACCCTTTCTTTCACGCGCTTTCCTCAGGCGAGACACAAGCCAACTTCCCTGCCTCAATGAGGCAGGGAAGTGGGTCTTGTTCGTCTCTGACAGCGCAAGTTGACTTGCGCTTTTTCCTGTAGGAGTCGCGTGAAACGAGTGATTCCTTTTAGGTCAGTCATGTTTTGGATATCATAATCAAGAAGCGATCGAGTCGGAAGCAGGAGCAGCAGCGCGCCGTTTGTTGCCGCGATAAATGAAGAACAAAGCAGCGAGCATAAACAAGAGTCCAGCAAACCGTTTGAGATCAAACGCCACTTCGACGCCACCAAATGTCCCGAAGTGATCGAGCACCATTCCGGCAGACAATTGTCCGATGACGGTTGCGATGCTGGCTGCCGTCACACCAATCTTGGGAACGGCGAGAATGGTGAGGAACAGATAACTGACGCCGAACCAGACGGCACTGAGTTGCCAGCGTGGGGCGTCAAGCAACATCAGGACATCCCCTTGTCCAAAGAAAAGGACGGCGAGTGCGAGCAACAACATGCCGGTGAAGAACGTCAAAAACGTACTTTCCAGGGCGCCGGCTTTTTGACCAAACGCGCCGTTGATTGAAGACTGGGCGCTGAGGAGTACACCTCCAAGCAGCGTCATACCAAGTAATGCGATATTCATTAAGATTCCTCCTTAAAAAATCAAAAATAGGGCGATGACCATCAGACCGGATGCGATCAACTTATCTTTGTTGATGGCGACCCGCGGACTCCCGAGCCAGCCTTTGTGTTCGATGATCATGCTGGCGATCATCTGACCGATGATGACGCTGATCATCGCCAGTCCGACACCGACGAGCGGAATGCTGATGATGAGAATCGTTAAGTAAATACTTCCGAGCAGTCCGCCGAGCAACGTCCACTTTGGTGCCTTAAACGTGTAGCCGAGCGAGCCTTTTCCGAAAAAGAGCATGATGATGCCGATGATGATCGTCCCGGCAAAGAAATTATAGAAACTGCTTTCGAGTTTGCCGATACTGTTGCCGAGTTCTCCATAAATCGCGCCTTCGATGCTGAGCGAGATGCCGGCAAGCAAGGCGAACAGGTAATAAATGAATTTCACAATCCGTCACTTCTTTCTTTAACAAATCTATATATCGAGAAATGTCGATATATGAGCAAAGGAAAACCCGTTAGAGTTCTCCCTTGAGGTACTCCGCCAATTCGCTGATCTTTTGTTCATTTCGCCGATAATAGGTCCACTTGCCGTGACGCTCTGATTCGAGCAGTCCGACTTTTTGTAACATCGCCAAGTACTGGGATACCGTGGATTGGGACAAGTTTGCCTTCTCCTGGATATCACCGACACAAACGCCTCCTTTTTCAGCGGAATTCGTTGACAAGTGAGCAGTCGGTTTACCGAAATGAGTTTGAGGATCTTTGAGCCAGCGTAAGATATCGAGCCGTACTTCGTTCGACAGAGCTTTAAAAAGATCAACTTGATGTGTCATGCCATCAATCTAATCGATAGTTTCCGATATGTCAATTCATTGGTTTGAGTTGGCAAAAGCAGATTTGTCGAGTGCATGTGTAATCTTGTCACCCGTTGCCGGCTGAAAACCGAGTCCTTGGTAAAACGGATCCGCCTGCTCGCTGTAGAGGACCAAACGATCATACGTCAAAAAAGCTTCGGACACGATTTTCTCAAGCAGTGCTGTTCCGATGCCGTGCGACCGTGCTTCCGGCAACACATAGACATGGCGGATCCGACCTGTTTTGGTCTGACCGGATTGTTTCATATATCCACCGCAAGCGAGGACCTGATTGGTCGTCGACAGGGCGACGAACATCGCTTCCCCGTTTTCTTGAAAGGTTTCCTGCCGCCGGTTTCGTAACATCCGCTCGACGAGTTGAAATCCTTCCTGGGAGCTTTTGGCGAGCAACGGAAGCCAGTTGTAGCCGTCAAAATCATTCACCCGTTCGATTGTCATTTCCATCGGTCATTCCTCCTTCTTCTCCCTGCATTATTCCTTTTTTGAGCGTGTCAAAAACACGATTTGTTTCACAAACAATCTTTTTTTTACGAGAGACTGGATTTTTAAAAGCCATTTTGCGTATAATGAGAAGTAATGGATTGAACGCAAATGAAAGGAAGTGGCCGTCACAATGAGCCTCAGCCGTTTAAGTAAAGAAGAAATTACTGATCTTTCACTGATTAACTTCGTCAATGAAATGCTGCAAGAAGCGGGCGAACAGCCTATCACTTTCGATGACATCACAAAAGAAATCGAAAAATATCATACGTTTACAAATGAAGAGGACAAGTTCGAGAAACTTGCCCAACTCTATACAGACATGAACATCGATGGGAACTTCGTTAACGTCGGAGCCAACCGTTGGTCCCTTCGTGCGTGGTATCCGTTTGACAAATCGGATGAAGATTTGGTCATCGAAGCACGTCAACGTGGAGAACTGGATGAGTTCGAAGAAGAGTTCAACTACGATGCAGAAGAAGATGAATTCGAGACGATCGAAGATGATCTCGATACGTTCGCGAAAACAGCCGATTACGATGCAGCTGACGACAGCGAAGATGATACATTCAAAAAAGTCGCGGTCATTGATGATCTCGACGACGATTTGGATGAAGAAGACCTCGAAGATTTCGAGGAAGATGAAGAAGAAGTTTAACAACCGCAACCTGCTATTTTTGAACATGAAAATAGCAGTTTTTTCGTTGACGGCTGACGACAGCACGCTTGATTTTTGACTTTAAAAAATCTGCTTGACGAAGTTTTCGGAATGACGTAAGTTAGTCATGGGCTTCTTTAAGCAACGTGCTTAATTTCAGCAAAAGTGTCTCCTGTGAATGGGGGCACTTTTGCTTTTTTATTTTTTTACGACCTCTGACAGATTTCTGGACTTGAGAAGGGAGCAATTTAATCATGACAAAGTATATTTTCGTAACCGGTGGGGTAGTATCTTCACTCGGTAAAGGGATCACGGCAGCATCGCTCGCACGTCTCTTGAAAAACCGTGGCCTCAACGTCACGATCCAAAAATTCGATCCGTACATCAACATCGACCCGGGTACGATGAGCCCGTACCAACACGGTGAGGTATTCGTAACGGATGACGGCGCTGAAACTGACCTTGACCTCGGTCACTACGAACGTTTCATCGACATCAACCTCAGCCAGAATGCGAACGTCACGTCAGGCCGCATCTACTCGACGGTCCTCAAAAAAGAACGCCGTGGCGACTACAACGGTGGAACGGTTCAGGTCATTCCGCACATCACGAACGAGATCAAAGACCGTGTTTTCCGTGCCGGAAAAGAGACCGGGGCTGACGTCGTCATCACAGAGATTGGTGGAACAGTAGGGGATATCGAATCGCTTCCGTTCATCGAAGCCATTCGCCAGGTGAAAAATGACATCGGTAAGGAAAACGTCATGTATGTTCACTGTACACTCGTTCCGTATCTGGCAGCTGCAGGTGAGCTGAAGACGAAACCGACGCAACACAGTGTCAAGGAACTCCGGAGCTACGGAATCCAGCCGGACATCATCGTTCTTCGTGCGGAGCATGATGTACCACAAGAAATGAAAGATAAAATTGCCCTCTTCTGTGACACACGTCCGGAAGCCGTCATCGAAGCAAAGGATGCGTCGACGCTTTATGAGGTGCCGCTTAACTTGCAACGTCAAGGCATGGATCAACTCGTCTGTGACTACTTCAAGTTCGATACACCGTCTGCTGACATGACAGCTTGGAAACAACTTGTCCATACCGTGACACACCTCGAGAAGAAAACGAAAATCGCACTCGTCGGGAAATACGTCGAATTGCGTGATGCGTACATCTCGGTCGCAGAAGCTTTGAAGCATGCCGGTTTTGCGTTCAACAGCGACATCGAAATCGACTGGATCAATGCGGAAGACGTCACGCGTGAGAACGTCCAAGAACTCCTTGGATCAGCAAACGGAATTCTCGTTCCCGGCGGATTCGGCGAACGCGGCATCGAAGGAAAAATCGAAGCAACCCGTTTCGCGCGCGAAAATAACGTTCCGTTCTTCGGTATCTGCCTCGGGATGCAACTGGCGACAGTTGAATTCGCCCGTAACGTCCTGAACTTACAAGGTGCGCACTCGGCGGAAATCGATCCGGCGACACCATACCCGATCATCGATTTGCTTCCGGAGCAAAAAGACATCGAAGATTTAGGCGGAACGCTTCGTCTTGGTCTTTATCCATGTAAGCTCGAGGAAGGTTCGAAAGCACGTGCCGCATACTCAAGTGAACTCGTGTATGAACGTCACCGTCACCGTTATGAGTTCGGCAACGAATTCCGCGAGCAGTTCGAAGCGAACGGTATGATCTTCTCCGGTACAAGCCCGGATGGACGTCTGGTCGAAATCATCGAGATTCCAGAACACAAATGGTTCGTTGCGTGTCAGTTCCATCCGGAATTGATTTCACGTCCGGAACGTCCGCAAGCTCTTTTCCATGACTTCATTCAAGCATCACTTGGTGAATAAGCGTCAAGGATTGGAATCGAAAACCTGTCTCCCGTGTGGAGGCAGGTTTTTTATGTTTTGTTGGAATTTGAGGATTCAAAGACGCGTGTAAAACTTATCTGCTATAATGATAGCGAATTCATTCCTACAAATTTACGTGGAAGGTGTAGATATTGATGGCTCCAAAGTACAAACAAGTAGCAGAACAAATCGAGACGGATATCGTAAATCACGTCTATCAACATACGAATAAGTTATTGACGGAAGATGAATATGCGACGAAGTACGGCATCAGCCGCAACACCGTCCGAAAGGCGATCGAGATTCTCGTCAATAAAGGATACGTCTACCAAGTGCAGGGCAGCGGCGTGTTCGTCCGCGATCATTACAACAGTGATTACGTCAACCTCGAGAAACTCCAGGGATTGACGAGTGACTTCAGCGGGCGCAAAGTCGAGACACGTGCCTTGGCGTTTGAACAGACGACGGCGAACGAAGAGGTGGCGGAACGGATGAAGTGTCCCGTCGGCACGCCGGTCTACTACGTCAAGCGTCTGCGGTTGGTCGACGATCATCCGTTTTCGGTCGAGGATTCGTACTTCCGTAAAAATCTTGTCGTCTATTTGGATGAAAACATCATTCAAAAGTCGATTTACAACTATTTACGCAATGACCAAAAGCTTGCGATCGGCTTTGCCGACCGAGTCATCTACGCGGACTTTTTGAATGCGGAAGACGCCGTGTTGCTTGAGTTAAAAGAAAACGATCCGGCGCTGCTCGTCGATAATACGGTCTACTTAACGAACGGTCAAATCTTTGACGTCTCGCGGGCGACCCATCATTTCCGGCACGTCAAAATGTTGAAAGTCTCGAATATTAAATCTTGAACGCAGGCGGAGGAGTCTCTCACCTGCGTTTTTTTTTGTTCACATTTTATTCAAGAAGAAAGGGTTTACATAAATTTTTACACGTGCTATTATCAATTTGTAGAATTTGTACCTATGAATTTTAGTTATCCATACAAAAGGAGAGATACCATGGTTTCTGAAACGATTGAAATTACACCGGAAGATATCTTCGGTCTGATTGCCCTCTCGGGAGACGCAAAAGCAAGTTATCACCACGCGATGCTTTTGATGCAAGAAGGAAAAGTAGACGAAGCGAATGAAGCGGTCAAAACGGGAGATGCGACTTTAAAAGAAGCGCACAGCATTCAAACGAAGTTCGTCACACTTGAAGCACAAGGGAAAACAGCTACGGTCGGTGTCCTGATGGTACATGCGCAAGATCACTTGATGAATACGATTCTTGTTAAAGAAATGCTCGGATACATGATGCATATGCAAAACGAAATCAACCAACTGAAGGGAATGGATCAAAAATGATGAAAATCGGATTATTCTGTGCGGCAGGTATGTCGACAAGTATGTTAGTGGAAAAAATGAAAGCGGTTGCCGCTGAGCGTGGACTCGAAACAGAAATCGCAGCCTACCCGGAATCAGAAATGGAAACGTATGTCGACAACTTGGATGTTGCGCTGCTCGGTCCGCAAGTTAAATACTTGCTCGCAAAAGGCAAACAGATCTGTGAACCAAAAGGTGTGCCGATTGATGTCATCAACACGATTGATTACGGCATGATGAACGGAACAAAAGTACTCGACCACGCATTGAAGCTCGCAAATAAATAAAACGGGGTGACGACTTTGAAAATGCCTAAACATTTCCTGTTTGGTGCAGCATCGGCTTCTTATCAAGTCGAAGGTGCATGGAACGAGGACGGGAAAGGCGTCTCGAACTGGGACGTCTTCTCGAAAATTCCTGGAAAGACTTTTGAAAATACAAACGGTGATGTCGCGATTGACCATTATCACCGCTATAAAGAAGATATCGGACTGATGGCAGAGATGGGGCTGGAATCATACCGGTTCTCGATTTCATGGCCACGGATCTTCCCAAACGGCACAGGCGAAGTAAACGAAAAGGGCCTCGAGTTTTACAACAACGTCATCGATGAGTGTTTAAAACACAACATCGTCCCGTTCGTGACGCTCTATCATTGGGATTTGCCGCAAGTCCTTGAAGAACAGGGCGGCTGGCGGAATCAAGCGACGGTCGATGCCTTCGTCCGCTTCGCGGATACTTGTTTCGAAGCGTTTGGTGACCGTGTCCGCAACTGGATTACATTTAATGAGACCGTCATCTTCTGTTCGCTCGGCTACTTGTCAGGCGCGCACCCGCCAGGCATCGAAGGTGATGCGAAAGCCTATTTCCAGACGACGCACAATGTTTTCGTCGCTCACGCCCGTTCCGTCGAACGCTTTAAGCAAGCCGGATACGAAGGGGAAATCGGCATCACGCACGTCTTTAACCCGGCCTTCAGCATCGACAACGAGGCGGACAATAAATTCGCCGAGATGCATGCGAACGAATTTGCGACACATTGGTTCTACGATCCGATCTTAAAAGGAACGTATCCGGAATACGTCGTCAAGCAACTGGAGCAACAAGGTCTCCTGCCGGACTGGACACAAGACGAACTCGACGTCCTCAAACGGACGGCTCCGATGAACGATTTCATCGGTCTCAACTACTATTGTCCGCAACGTGTCATGAAAAACGATACAGCACTCGTCATGGCCGGTGGTCGTGAAAATTCGACCGGTCGTCCGGGTAATCCGTCGTTTGACGGCGTCTATAAGACGGTCTTGATGGACGATAAAGTCTATACGAAGTGGGGCTGGGAAATTGCACCGGATGCCTTCCTCGATGGACTTCGGATGTTACAAGCCCGTTATGGCGATGTCAAAATCTACATTACAGAGAACGGTCTCGGTGATGTCGATCCGATCGTCGGCGAAGAAATCATGGATACACCACGAATCGAGTACATCGAGAGCCACCTCCGCGCCGTCAAACACGCGGTTCAGGAAGGGATCAATGTCTCCGGATATTATGCGTGGTCGGTCATCGATCTTCTCAGCTGGCTGAACGGTTATAAAAAGCAATACGGTTTCATCTATGTCGACCATGAAAATGGTCTGGCCCGCAAAAAGAAACAGTCGTTCCATTGGTACAAAGAGATCATCGCCACGCGCGCTGAAGACCTGTAAGGAGGTTTCCGAATGAGTCGTCTAGAAACCGTATTCGAAAAAGTGACGCCGGCGTTTGCCCGTTTCGCGAATGCCAAACCCGTTCTCGCCATCAAGGATGGATTCATCCTGACGATGCCGATGACAATCATCGGGTCGCTGTTCCTGTTAATCTTAGCCCTCCCGATTCCGGGTTGGGAAAAGTTCATGTCCGGTCTCTTTGGAGCCGATTGGACGTTGCCGTTGACGCAAGTCGTCGGAGCGACGTTTGATATCCTGGCCTTGATTGGTGTATTCGGGATTGCCTATTCCTACGTCAAAAACGAAAAAATCGAAGGGGTGCCGGCCGGGATCCTCGCAATCATCTCGTTTTTGATCATCACCCAAGCATCCGTCCTGTCGGAATCAGGCGAAGTCGTCAAAGGCGTCGTCCCGAAAGTCTGGACAGGTGGACAAGGCGTCATGGCGGCAATCGTCGTTGGATTGGTCGTCGGTTTCATCTATTCGCAGTTCATCAAACGCGGCATCAGCATCAAGATGCCGGCGGGTGTTCCACCGGGTGTTGCGAACTCGTTCTCGGCACTCGTACCGGGATTAGCCGTCATTACGTTGTCTGTCGTCACGTTTGCCGTGTTCCAGGCATTTGCAGACCGGACGTTCACGGAAGTCATCTATGACGTTCTCCAAGCGCCGATTCAAAACTTGACGGATACGCTGGCTGGAGCCGTTCTCATCATGGTCCTCATGTCCGTCATGTGGTGGTGCGGAATTCATGGTGCCGCCATCATCATGGGAATCATGGGACCGCTGTTGACAGCCAACGCGCTCCAAAACCAAGCGATCCTCGATTCGGGGAAAGAACTGGTTGTTGGCGGAAACGCGAACATCGTTACGATTCAATTCCTGGATGTCTTTACGAAGCTCGGCGGAACCGGAATCACAATCGGTTTCATCATCGCAACGTTGATGGTTGCCCGGTCGGCGCACTTGAAGCAACTTGGTAAGTTGTCACTTGCTCCGAGTTTGTTCAACATCAACGAACCCGTCATTTTTGGGATGCCGATCGTCTTTAACCCGATCATGTTCATCCCGTTCGTCATCGTCCCTGCCATCGCATCATTCATGGTCTACTTCACGATTCTGTGGGGCTGGGTCGAACCGTTTAATGCCTTGCAGGTACCATGGACGACACCACCGATCATCTCCGGTTTCTTGATCGGCGGATGGCGTGCTGCCTTGTTGCAAATCGCAACGATCGCCATGTCAGTCGCGATTTATCTGCCGTTCGTTCGGATGCAGGATCAGCTGTCATACGGCGAAGAAGTAAAAGCGCAGGAAGATCAAGCTTCGGCTTGAGAGCATACATCAATTCAGACGCAATAAAACCGAGTGGGTTTTCTCTAAAGCTAGAGGAAACCCACTCGGTTTGTCGTTACAGATAAAACAGTTCAGCATCACGTTCTAATACTATAGAAGAAAAGCGTCATTCCCACTCTTCCGTCATCTCTTGTAACTGTGTCAGGATATGCGTCAACAGGAACGCACCCAGTGCAAGACTCGGCAAGCCGTGACGGGAACCGTCTTCAGCCGGAAGCAGGCCTTTGTTGAATTTCAGGGCGAGCGGTGCGATCGACCGTTCGAGTGTCTCGGTCACGTCGCCGAGCGTGATGATTGCGTACGGTGTATGCCACGCATCATAACGGGCGAGAGATGCCAGGAGGTCGGAACGTTCCGTATCCGGTGTGAAAATCAGAATGCGGTCGACAGCATGCAATGTTTTATGATCTTTGATTTTCGTGACCCGCTTCATCTGATCCGGACCGTCGGACAGCATCGGATAGAGACCTTCGAATTCACCGTACGCATCGAGATAGACTTTCCCTTGACCGACGAGTGCCTGGGCCAGCAGACGGACGACATCGAATAATTCATCTTCTTGTTTTGTAAGCGTTTGTAATTTTCCGTTGAACTGAGTCGCTAAAATTTTCATCATTTTGAACATCCTCTCTAACTTTCTGTCAAGGATAGTATATAGCAAGTTTTGCTTTCATGTAGAATGGAAATAACTAGAGGAGGAGTGTGGGACATGAAAGGGAGATTGCTGATCGCGGAAGATGAACCGGGGATTCGGAATTTATTGGCCCAATTGTTTCGGGCACAGGGCTACACGACGGACGTCGCTGTGGACGGCTTGGAGACGATTGAACGCCTGAAAGAGGCGGATTATGATTTATTGTTGATGGATGTCAACATGCCGGGACGGACCGGTCTTGAAGTATTGCGTCATCAAGACGAGGTCGGACGACGGGTTCGGACGATTTTGATGACGGCACTTGGGGAAAAAGAAGCAATGGAAGAAGCGAAGCGACTGGGTGTCGTCGCCTTCTTCGGAAAGCCGTTTGACATCTTTGAATTAAAAAAAGAAGTGACTGTGCAAATTTCGAGCGATGTAAGCGGTTAATCCTTCACGTCGTCGTCACAATCCTAAATTCGGAGCGAAATGCTGTACGTTCAAGCGAATCAGTGTGTTATAATCAGTCTGAAAATGCACGTTTACGTGTAAGTAGCGATCAAAACAGAGGAGGATGTCATTATGCCATTAGTATCTATGACAGACATGTTAAACAAAGCTCTCGAAGGTAAGTACGCAGTAGGTCAATTCAACATCAACAACCTCGAGTGGACTCAAGCAGTACTCGGTGCGGCTCAAGAAGAGCAGTCACCAGTCATTCTTGGAGTATCTGAAGGTGCAGCACGTCACATGGGCGGATTCTACACAGTTGTTAAAATGGTAGAAGGTCTCGTTCACGACATGAAAGTAACAGTTCCTGTTGCAATCCACCTCGACCACGGTTCGAGCATTGAAAAATGTAAAGAAGCGATCGACGCTGGATTTACATCTGTAATGATCGACGATTCACATAGCCCGATCGACACAAACATCGAAACAACAAAAGCTGTTGTTGAGTATGCACACTCGAAAGGTGTTTCAGTCGAAGCAGAAGTCGGAACAGTTGGCGGACAAGAAGACGACGTCATCGGCGATGTCATGTACGCGAAACTTGACGACTGCGTTCGTATCGTTAAAGAAACTGGTATCGATACGCTTGCTCCTGCACTCGGTTCTGTTCACGGACCATACAAAGGTGAACCAAACCTTGGTTTCACTGAAATGGAAGAAATCCGTAACGCAACGGACCTCCCACTCGTTCTTCACGGTGGAACAGGAATCCCGACACACGATATCGAAAAAGCAATTTCGCTTGGTACTTCGAAAATCAACGTCAACACGGAAAACCAAATTTCGTTCGCGAAAGTGGTTCGTGAAGTCTTGGCTGAGAAACCAGAAGCATATGACCCACGCGTATTCATCGCACCAGGTCGCGAAGCAATCAAACAAACAGTCATCGGTAAGATGCGTGAGTTTGGTTCAAGCAACAAAGCTTAATTTTTCGTGCCCAAAACACGGTAGACATTCGTCTATCGTGTTTTTTTTTCATCTGTTTCAGCAGATTGTTTTGGAAAACGTTAGGACTTCTCGGGGAAAAAATTTATAATAGAAGAGTAAGCGATTTCAAGGGATATTTTAAGGGATGAAAGGGGAAAGAGAGAGATGAGATTTTTTATCGACACAGCAAACGTAGAGGATATTAAAAAAGCACATAAAATGGGGATTTTAGATGGGGTTACGACCAACCCGTCACTCGTCGCAAAAGAGGGCGTCGATTTCCATACACGCTTGCGTGAAATTTGTGAGATCGTCGGAGACGTCTCAGTCAGTGCAGAAGTCATTGCACTCGACGCGGAGGGAATGATTCGGGAAGGGAAGGAACTTGCCCAGATTGCACCGAACATTACGGTAAAGGTTCCGATGACACCGGCCGGTCTTGAGGCCGTCGCAGCACTTTCGAAAGAAAAGATCACGACGAACGTCACATTGATCTTCAATCCGAACCAAGCCTTGCTCGCAGCACGTGCGGGTGCGACATATGTCTCACCTTTCCTTGGTCGATTAGATGATATCGGTCAAGACGGCATGGGGCTTGTTGAGACGATCGCTCAAATCTTCGTCATTCATGACATTCCGACACAAATCATTGCGGCATCTGTCCGGAATCCGGTTCATGTCACGAACGCAGCACTTGCGGGAGCCGATATCGCGACGATTCCGCTGAATGTCATTGAGTCACTGACGCAACACCCACTCACGACACAAGGAATCGAGCGGTTCCTGGCTGACTGGGAAAAAGCGCAGCAATAACAGATTGTACAGAAAGGTTGATGGAATGTGGACATTTTGCATATCGTAGGACAACAACGTCTTGAAGGGACCGTCATGATCAGTGGATCGAAGCAGAGTGCGATTCCGTGTCTCGCGGCAGCACTGCTGACCGACCAACAGGTCATCTTAGAGGGGGTACCGGACATTGGCGATGTCGCGACGATGATCCAAATCATTGAGATGCTTGGAGCTGTCGTGACACGTCAAGGCGATATGGTGACGATTGACCCAAGTCATGTTGAGCCGATGCCGCTCACAGGTACGGATACACGGAAATTACGTGGATCGATTTATCTGATGAGTGTCCTCGCGGCACGATTCAAACAGGGAGTCGTCGGTCTGCCCGGTGGTTATGCCATCGGTCCTCGACCGATTGATTTACACATCAAGGCACTGGAGCGACTCGGTGTTTCGATGCGAAATGAACAAGGGGTTTACTATATGCATGTCGAAGAGTTGAAAGGGAACCGAATTTATTTGGACCTTCCTTCCTTCGGTGCAACCATCAGTGCATTGCTCGTCGCCGTCATGGCGGAAGGGACAACTGTCATTGAAAACGCAGCATGTGATCCGGAAGTCATTGACGTCAGCACGATGTTGACGAACATGGGGGCGAGTGTCAAAGGTGCAGGGACCGATGAGATTCGCATCAAAGGGATCAAGACGCTGCAAGGTTGCCGGCATACGTTGATTCCCGACCGGATGGAAGCGGGGACGTTCCTCGCCATGGGAGCCGTCCTCGGTCGGGTGACGGTTGATAATGTCATTCCCCTTCATCTGGAGAGCATCATTCAAAAGCTCGAACGATTCGGGGCGAACATCGAAATCGCAGATGATGCGGTCACAGCCTCTGTCGACATGGCAAAACCGATTGATATTCGTGTGTTCCATTACGGCGGTTTTCCGAGTGATCTTCAACCGATCATCTCTGCTGTTTTGCTCAAACCGAAAGGCGCGAGTGTCGTCGTCGACAAATTGTATCCGCAACGTTTCCGGCATGTCCAGGAAATGCGGCGACTGAACGCACGGATTACACACGAAGATGCCTCGATCATCATTCGCGGCGGGGAAGACTTGCGTGGAACCGAAATCGAAGCACACGATCCGCGCGGCGCGGCAGCTCTTGTCTTAAGCGGTATGCTCGCTTCGGGGGAAACGCTGTTGCATCACGCGGAAGTGCTCGATCAGAGTTATGAACAGTTCGTTGAGAAGTTAAAAGGGCTTGGCGCCCTCGTGTGGCGTGAAACAGTCTAAGATTTTCAGCTAGGGAGAGGGGATTATACACATGGAAAGAAGTTTATCAATGGAACTCGTACGGGTGACGGAAGCGGCAGCACTTGCTTCGGCACGTTGGATGGGGAAGGGCTTGAAAAACGAGGCAGATGACGCGGCAACAAGCGCCATGCGTGATGTATTTGATACGATCCCGATGAAAGGAACTGTCGTCATCGGCGAAGGCGAGATGGATGAAGCTCCGATGCTCTACATCGGTGAAAAACTGGGGAACGGATACGGACCACGTCTTGACGTCGCCGTTGATCCGCTCGAAGGAACAAACATCGTTGCTAAAGGAACATGGGGAGCACTCGCCGTTCTCGCTGTAGCCGATGCCGGAGATTTGTTACATGCACCGGATATGTACATGGATAAGATTGCCGTCGGACCGGAAGCAGCGGGACACGTCAGTTTGGATGCGACGATTGAAGAAAACATCGCGGCCGTTGCCAAAGCGAAAAACAAAGAGATCGAAGACGTCGTCGTCTCGATTCTCGACCGGGAACGTCATGAAGAAATCATTCAACGGATTCGCGCAACAGGGGCACGGATTCGTCTGATTGGAGACGGTGATGTCGCAGCAGCGATCAATACCGCTTTCCCGCATACCGGAATCGACATGTTGCTTGGTTCAGGTGGTGCGCCGGAAGGTGTTCTGGCGGCGGTTGCTTTAAAATGTCTCGGCGGAGAACTCCAAGGACGACTCTTGCCGGCAGATGACGCGGAAGTCGCGCGTTGCAAAAAGATGGGGATTGAAGATCCGTCGAAAATCCTCATGATGGATGATCTTGTCACGGGAGACGACTGCATCTTTGCCGCGACAGGTGTCACGGACAGCGAGTTGATGAAGGGTGTTCAGTTTACGGCGCAAGGCGGTCAAACGCACTCTGTCGTCATGCGGGCGAAATCGGGAACGGTTCGTTTTGTCGAAGGAATTCACTCGTTCAAGAAAAAACCAAAGCTCGTTATTAAATAAGTTTATTTTCATAATGCAAATAAAGACGAATCCGACTCAAATCGGATCAGTCTCAGATGTAAGACAAAATGCGGTTTTTCTCTTAAGTGAGAAAGATCGCTTTTTTTGTTCACTTCGAATCGTTTTCCTGGGACAAGCATCGCGCCGCTTCGTTTCACTGCAGGGTCGCTCCTGCTTGTTTTTCCCTAGGAAGCGATTTCGAGCGAACAAAACACTTCTTCTCATAGCAGGGCCTACATAAAAAAAATCGTACTTCTCGACGCTTGGTAAGAAGTTCGTCCGATGAATTACGCATTAATAAAAAGAAGAACTGGATTTAGAAGTCGATTACGATTGAATTCTTCATGAAAAAAAGCCCTTCATTCCCAAAGAAGAGGAATATTGAAGAGCACGAGATAGAAGATGGCACAATAAATTCGGTTCACACCGGATTCATCTTTATTGTAGGATGAAATCTTGTAGACTGTACGCGACTCCTACAAGAAAAGCGCAGGTTCACCGCGCGTCAGAAACAAACGAGACCCGGATACTTGTCCGTTTTAGGACAAAGAATCCGCGGCTCGTGTTTCGCCTGAGGAAAGCAAGTACAGGAACAAGATTTATTCGAGAGCGTCATGTGTCGGAGCTTGCAACTGGTGTGTCATCCGAACGAGTTTTCGGCGTGAGAGGAAACGGGTCATGAAAACGTACACGGCATTGCTGCGACCGGGAATGACAAGCGTTTTTCCCTTCATGTATCCGGTGAAAGAAAGTTGAGCAGTTGTTTTGGCATCCATGATTCCCGGACGTTTAAATAAACCGGAGGTTGCAAGATCCGCTGTTTTAGCGAAATCAGTGTGGGTAGCTCCCGGACAAACGGCCGTCACTTGAATATTGTACGGGGCGAGCTCGTCCGCCAGTGCTTCCGAAAAACTGAGGACGTAAGCTTTTGTCGCATAATACACGCTCATGAAAGGACCGCCATGAAAAGAGGAGGTCGATGCAATCTGAACGATCCGTCCGCCACCTTGTAGTTGCATCCGACGGGCGAAGGCTTTCGTCAAATGTGTCAGCGCCCGAATGTTGACGTCAATCATGTTCAATTCGCGTGATAAATCCGTTTCGATAAATTCACCATACAGACCAAAACCGGCGTTGTTGATCAAAACATCAACGGGAGTGTGTTCTGTCGCACGTAATAAGGCTTTGATTTGAACCGTTTGACCGATATCATACGGGAGAACAACGGCGGAGCCGCCACGTTGTTCGACGAAGTGTTTCGTTTCGAAAAGCTGTTCGACGTTTCGTCCGACCAGTAACAGATGATGTCCTTGTTCGCCGTGCAGATAAGCAAGTTCCCGCCCGATTCCGGCGGAAGCACCTGTAATCAATACGTTCATGATAGGTCCTCCTTTTATACTAGGATAGAAAAAAAGCGATCGAGCCGATGCTCAACCGCTTGGTCATTTGAATTATAGATATGAACCCGCGCCGACAAGGCGTGAACCCCAGTATCCTGATTTAAAGCTTGAGTACTTAACGCCACCCGTTTCCGAGTTGACCATGCTTGTTTTGCTTGTCGCCATACCGACGTGTTGAATGCCGCTACCGTGTGAGAAGAAAACAAGATCTCCCGGTTGAACGCTAGATACGCTGACTTTTTTAGAAGATGCGTATTGTGAAGAAGACGTACGTGGCAATGTTTTGCCTGCTGCCTTTTTGTAAACATAGCTTGTGAAACCAGAGCAGTCAAATCCACGAGTTGTCGTTCCGCCCCATACGTAAGGAGTTCCTTTGTGTTTAGCGGCTTCGCTTAGAAGACGTGTACGTGTTGAAGATGAAGTTGTTGATTTTTTAGCCGTTGAAGTAGAAGACTTGTATGTTTTCGTATACTGCGAGAAGACATAACGTGTTTTTCCGCCGTACGAAATTTTAGTCCAGCTGCCTGATTTACCTTTGTATGTAAATGTTTGGCCTGCGTTTACTTTACCGACGATGCCTGCTTTTGTAGAAGGAGCCGTACGAACACGTAATCCGTTATCTGTGATCTTAACTTTCGTGACTGTAGCTGCTGCTTCAACCTTATCTGTTCCCACTGATGCAAATCCTGAAACCACTAATGCTGCTGTCGCGACCGATGCTAGAAAACGTTTCATATGTGAAATCCTCCATGTCATTTTAAAGTAGTTTGAAAACCGGGTTATATGATCAATCTCATTAAGTGTTTGTTTAGGCAGTGTGTCTTACAACTGTGTAAGTTTTTCTCTGCACGATTATCTTAGCACGCCGATACATGAAAACGTTTTTTCAGTTCCGCTACAAAACATGACGTTTTTGTAACATAACTGCAATAATATACTCGAATATTACAAAGAAGAAATTCCCATTCGTTAAATCACGACGAAAGAGGTGGAAATGTGATACCTTTAATGCACAACAAAATATTAAGCAAAACTGTTAAAACGAACATCGCGTCCTTTGCTACTGAATTTATACGAAGAATAGGTGAATGCATATGCCAACTGAGAAAACTGACAAACCAGAACGTTCCTATACACTGGCTCAACTGAGCAACCTGACATTAAAAGACTTATATGAGATCGCCAAATCAAAAAACGTCCCGCAATACCGAGAGGCCCGCAAGCGTGAACTGATGTTCAAGATTTTAAAAGCGCAGGCTGAGTCAACCGGTCTATATTTCCTCGAGGGGGTATTAGAAGTTATCCCCGGCAACCCACAGATGCAAAATGATGGTGGCTTCGGCTTCCTTCGTCCTATCAACTATTCGCAATCCTCTGAAGATATCTACATCGCTGCTTCGCAAATCCGCCGATTCAACCTTCGTAATGGAGACGTCGTGACCGGAAAGGTCCGACCGCCAAAAGAGAATGAACGGTTCCAAGGTTTATTAAGTGTGGAAGCAGTCAACGGGGAAGCGCCGGATACGGCCCGGAATCGTCTGTTTTTCCCGGCATTGACGCCGATTTATCCGGATCGTTTGATGCGACTCGAAACAGAACCACGCCATCTGTCGGTTCGTGTGATGGATATGATTGCACCGGTTGGCTTCGGACAACGGGGACTGATCGTCGCACCGCCTAAAGCGGGTAAGACATCTCTATTAAAAGAAATCGCGAATTCGATTCAAGTGAATCACCCGGATGTCGAATTGATCGTTCTATTGATCGATGAGCGCCCGGAAGAGGTGACGGATATCGAACGGTCTGTCCCGGGAGCCGATGTCGTCAGTTCAACGTTTGACGAAACACCGGATAACCACGTACGGATTTCAGAACTCGTTTTGGAACGGGCGATGCGTCTCGTCGAGCATAAAAAAGATGTGGTCATCTTGATGGATTCGATTACACGTCTGACACGTGCTTACAACTTAACGGTTCCGCAAAGCGGACGGACGTTGTCCGGGGGGATTGATCCGGCCGCCTTCCATAAACCCAAACGCTTTTTCGGTGCTGCCCGGAACATCGAACACGGTGGCAGCCTGACGATTCTTGCGACTGCCCTCGTCGAGACCGGCTCACGGATGGACGACGTCATCTATGAAGAGTTTAAAGGGACCGGCAACATGGAGCTCCATCTCGACCGGAAGTTATCCGAACGCCGGATCTTCCCGGCCATCGACATCCGGAAATCCGGAACACGGAAAGAAGAGTTGTTGTTACCGCAAGATCAGCTGGATGCCTTGTGGACGATCCGCCGGACGATGAACGAGTCCAATGAGTTTGTCGACAGCTTCTTACGCAAGATTCGTGACACAAAAAACAATGAAGAATTTTTTGTGGAACTGAACAAAGAAAAGAAGAAGCCCGTCCGACGCGCACCTGTCAAACCCCGCGTGACGAAAACAGACACAACGACTTGAAAATAGGTATTGCGGGTCATCAAAAAATCGTTTAGTATAGGAAGGTAACTTACTCTGGCTCAGCAAATGAACCAGGGCGGAAGGAGAGAAAACAACCATGAAACAAGGAATTCACCCAAACTACAACAAAGTTGTATTTATGGATTCAACTACTGAGTACAAATTCTTGACTGGTTCTACACGTTCTTCGAACGAGACAATCACTTGGGAAGATGGAAACGAGTACCCACTCATCCGCGTGGATGTGTCTTCGGACTCGCACCCATTCTACACTGGTCGTCAAAAGTTCAACGCTGCAGACGGTCGTGTCGATCGCTTCAACAAAAAATACGGCCGCAAGTAATTGCGACTTCTGTATTAAAAAACAGCCTGTCTCCATCACTGGAGCAGGCTGTTTTTGTATAAACTGAACTGGGCACGATAGGTGAGATAGGTTTTAAGCACAAACGACAGACCGATCGCTCCAGCCGCTCCGACGAGGTACGGCAGCATATCCGGATTGTCCGCAAAGTGTTGAAACAGCAGACTGAAGGAAAAATGACGTCCGAGAAAATAACCCGCTCCTAAAAAGATACTGATCCAGATCAAGGCACCGGTATAGGCATACGTGACGAAGATCCGAAACGGCATCTTCGAGACACCGGCAAAAAACGCAGAGAGCTGACGGAGTCCGGGTATGTAGTAACCGATGATCAAAACCGTTTTCCCGTAACGTAAAAATCCGGCCTCCGCTTGAAAGATATGTTTTTCGGAAATCCGTAACTTCGGAGCCACTCGATGCAGCAGGGGCATCCCGAGTTTCAGACCCAGCACATAGCTGATCGTCATCCCGATGCAACTGCCGGCATACGCCGCCAGAATCGTTCCGATCAGTGGTAAATCACCGTGATGCATCCAAAATCCTGACATGACGAGTAACGTTTCGTCAGGAATCGGTAAACCGACGATTCCGCCGGCTAACAGAATGGCGAGACCGAATGCTCCATATTGATGGAGAACTTCATGTAGTATGTGATGAATCGGAGTCACCTTCCTTCAAAGAAACTTCTTCCTTAGTGTACAGGAAATAGATACCAGTTGAAATGAGGAGATGAAGATTTAGGGGAATACTGAGGAGTTTTCGATTTTGAGAAGTCAACTCTTTTTCTCAATTTAGATTCGGGCTATACTCGTTAAAGTGACTAATTTTAGAGGACGGTGTTTTACAATGATGCATGTGATCAATCAGTATGGTTGGATCGAAGTGATTTGCGGAAGCATGTTTTCCGGCAAATCCGAAGAGCTGATCCGTCGTGTTCGACGGGCACAGTACGGAAAATTACCGGTGCAAGTGTTCAAGCCGGCGATTGACGACCGTTACCATGAAGAACATGTCGTGTCGCACGTCGGAAATTCCGTCATTGCGATTCCGATGGCAACGAGCCGGGACGTCTATGCGGCAGTAGCAGAAGAGACACAGGTCGTGGCAATTGATGAAGTTCAATTTTTTGACGATGAAATCGTCGCGGTCATCGAGGCACTGGCGCAAGATGGCAAACGCGTGATTTGTGCGGGGCTCGATCAGGATTTCCGGGCAGAACCATTTGGAAAGATGCCTGAATTATTGGCACGTGCCGAGTTCGTGACGAAATTACAGGCGATTTGTTTATCGTGTGGCGATCCGGCTTCCCGGACACAACGCTTGATTAACGGCCAACCGGCCAACTACAATGATCCGATCATTTTGGTGGGGGCTTCTGAATCTTATGAACCACGTTGCCGTCACTGCCATCAAGTACCGGGCAAACCGCAACCGTTGCAGGAATGGAAAAAACAACAGCAGAATTAAGAGTACAATATGAAAAAGCGAACGATTCTCCGGCCTCAAGGCTTGAAATCGTTCGCTTTTTTTATCAACCGGTCCGTGTCAACTGACTGTACTGCTTGACGAAATAAGCCGTTTCGCGGACAATCGTCTCTTGGTCATGATCGAGTGTCGCGACATGATAGGAATCGAGCAGACAATAACTGCGTTTATCCGTCGAACCAATCATCCGGTGCAGGTAATCCGAACAGGTTGGCGGAACGACATGATCCTCGGCAGAATATAAAATAAGCGTCGGAATTTGAATGGCGGGAAGGGTTGGGATGGTGTCGCGAATCAAGCGTAAAAGTTCGGACGCAGCGACCGCTGGCACGACATCATAGATGATTTCAAAAGCGGTTTGCTTGATATCGGGTGGGCTTTCCGGCAGATAAACCGGACAATCCGTAAACGATAACGCTTCGTAAGCGGGGACGGATAAAGCAGCATTGATTGTGATGATCCCTGCGACCGGCAGACCTTCGGCAGCGAGTGCCAGCGCAAGCGTCGCACCCATCGATTGACCGACGATGAAGATCGATTCACACTGGCGGGACAGTTGAGTAAAGCCCTCGCGGACACTCTGTTTCCAATCTTCGGCCGTCGCCGTTTCGAAGTCACGTACATCTGTCCCGTGACCATGCAGACGGGGGGCGTAGACGGAAAAACCGTGTTCTGCGAAGCGTTCTCCTACAGCCCGAACACTTTGTGGCGTCGCATTAAAGCCGTGACACAGCAAAATACCGACTGATCCACGTTCCAAGAAAAAGGCTTCGGCGCCCGGTAAAACAGGATAACTCATACTCATCATCTCATCCTCCATTTCAAAATAAAAACCCGTTTGGCTTTGGACGGCAAACGAGTTTCTCGTGTGTATCATCCAAAGCGGTTGCTTTGCTGGTCGGAGCACCTTGCCAATCGCAGGTTGCCGTGGAGTCCTAGAGCCAGGTCTCTCGTCCACTCTTGATATAACATATAGGAATTGTCGGATTAATCATTGAGAAGATGATAGCACTGACAGAAAAGGATTGTCAAATGCTCCTTGACCGGCGACCGGAACTCTTCTATGATGAAGCCCAACCTGGGAAATCAATCGATATGGGTCATATGGTTTATTTTTGAAAATATGGTTGACCTTTAAAAGATCTTTCTGTAATGTAAAAATTAGTTTTACGACATAAGTTCGAACAGCAACAACACACATATGAATTTCATACCGCAACACTTATCCAGAGAGGTGGAGGGACTGGCCCTACGAAACCTCGGCAACAGACTCATTATGAGCACTGTGCCAATTCCATCAGACGATTGTCTGAGAGATGAGTCGAGTGGATTCTGCCTCTGTGCGGATCCAGGTCTCTTCTTGTTTCTAAAGAAGAGACCTTTTTGTTTTTTTTAAAAGGGGGAAAAAGTGGTGATTACATTCAAAAATGTAAAAAAAATCTACCAGACCAACGAACAATCGATTGCTGCATTGGACGGTGTCGATCTCGAAATCCGAAAAGGTGAAATCTTTGGCGTGATCGGGTTCAGCGGGGCTGGAAAAAGTTCTTTATTACGGTGTGTCAATCTTCTTGAACGTCCGACATCCGGCAGCGTGACGGTCGACGGGCAAGAACTGACGACACTTTCGGCAAAACAACTGCGGGAAGCGAAACAAAACATCGGGATGATCTTCCAACATTTCAACTTGCTTGATTCGAATACGGTCTTCGCGAATGTCGCAAAACCACTCGTCCTAAAAGGAATTAAAAAGGAGGAAGTCCACCGGCGTGTCACCGAGCTGCTGGCGTTCGTCGACTTAGCGGACAAAGCCGATCATTATCCGGATCAGTTATCGGGAGGGCAGAAACAACGTGTCGGAATAGCGCGGGCACTGGCAACCCAGCCGTCGGTTCTGTTGTGTGACGAAGCGACATCGGCGCTTGATCCGCAGACGACACAACACATCCTGCGGTTACTGAAACAGATCAACGCGGAATATGGCATCACGATTTTACTGATTACACACGAGATGGGCGTCATCCGTGAGATTTGTGACCGGGTCGCGGTCATCGAGGCCGGCAAGTTGATTGAATCGGGTACCGTGTTCGACGTCTTCTCGAATCCGCAGACGGCGACGGCGAAAAACTTTGTCCGTTCCGTCATGCAAGATGAAATTCCGGCGTCGGTGCAACGGTTGATCGAACAACGGGATGCCGGACATCACGTCTACAAAATCAATTTCCTTGGGGCACACACCGGGCAACCGCTCTTGTCGCAAGTCGCCAAACGGTTTGATGTCGATGTCAACATCCTGCACGGCAGCATCACGGAACTGCAAAATATCCCGTTCGGCAGTTTGCTCGTTGAATTGATCGGCGAGACGGCGGAAATCGCGCGAGCCCTGCAATACATTGATCAGTCGGATGTCAACGTCGAGGAGGTGCTGGCAGATGCTAGTTAACTACACGGATATTTGGACCGCTTTTCTGCAAACCTTGACGATGGTCGGATTGTCGCTGCTCTTTTCGACGCTGATTGGGCTGCCGCTCGGAATTCTGTTGGTCGTCACGCGTAAGGGGGCGTTGCTCGAACAAGTACCGCTCTTCAACGTCTTAAGCAGCGTCGTTAATGTGTTCCGGTCGGTTCCGTTCATCATCCTGCTCGTCGCGATCATTCCGCTGACACGGCTGCTCGTCGGGTCGTCGATCGGCACGAAGGCAGCAATCGTCCCGCTGGTCTTTTATGCGGCACCGTACATTGCCCGATTGATTGAAAGTTCACTGCTCGAAGTCAGTACGGGCGTCTTGGAAGCGGCGGAAGCGATGGGTGCGACACCGTTACAGACGATTTTCCGTTTCCTGTTGCCGGAAGCACTCAGCTCGCTTGTCCTGAACTTGACGATCGCGACGATTGGCTTGATCGGGGCATCGGCAATGGCCGGGGCGATCGGCGGCGGCGGCCTCGGGGATTTGGCCATCACCTACGGCTACCAACGATTTGATACGACCGTCATGATCATCACGGTCGGGATCCTCGTCATCCTGGTACAAGGCTTACAGACAACAGGTAACCTGTTGGCACGAAAAATTCGGAGACACTAACAAAACATAGAGAAGATAAGGGAGAGATGAACGATGAAAAAAGGATTAGCGATTGGTGCAGCATTGACGACGGTATTATTTGCAGGGTGTGCAGCGTCCGGGGAAGAGGATCAAAATACAGTCAAGCTTGGCGTCAGCGGCTCGGATACGCAAGTTTGGGAATACGTCGCGAAGAAAGCGAAAAAAGAGGGGATCACGATTGAACTCGTCAAGTTCTCCGATTATGTGCAACCGAACCTGGCACTCGCGGAAGGCGAAATCGATGCAAACTCGTTCCAGACGATTTCGTACTTCAATGCCTTTAAAAAAGAACATGACTTAAAGCTGTCGCCGATTGCGACGACCGTCATCGCACCGATGGGGATCTATTCGGATAAAGTCAAGGATGTCAAAGATATCCCGGTCGGTGGAGAGATTGCCGTCCCGAACGAGGCGACGAACATGGGACGAGCTCTCCTGTTGTTGCAGGAAGCCGGCTTAATCAAGTTGCCGGACGACTTTGACGGGAACGGAGCCGTCGACAAAATCGTCGAGAATCCGAAAAAGCTGAAGATCGTCCCGGTCGTCGCCGGACAGACGCCGCGTGTCCTGCCGGATGTATCGGCATCAATCATCAATAATGGAATCGCCGTGGATGCCGGCTTTAATCCGATCAAGGACTCGATTCTCCATGAAAATGAAACAGCGAAACCCTACATCAACATCATCGCGACACGGACGGAAGACAAAGACAAAAAGACGTTGAAGAAAATCGCTTCACTGTACCAACAGGATGATGTCGCGGAATTCATCAAAAAAGAGTACAAAGGAAGCACGATTCCGACGTTCGTCCCACTCAGTGACATCGGCGAATAACTAAAAATCCAAAGGAGCGTGACCCAAATGACGGTTCAGACAAAACGGGAAAACTTGATTCAAACGATTGAGCAGGATATCGAACAAAAACGCGAGTCGTATCTCGAGACGAGTCACCGGATTCATGCGACACCCGAGATTGGGAACGAGGAATATTTTGCCTCGCGCCATCATGCGGAACGCCTGACGGCAGAAGGGTTCACAGTTGAGCTCGGGGTCGCGGGACACGACACGGCGTTTTTGGCCCGGAAGACTTCGGATAAACCGGGGGCGACGGTTGCCTTCCTTGCCGAATACGATGCGTTGCCGGGGATTGGTCACGCCTGCGGTCACAATATCATCGGCACGACGAGTGTCGCAGCGGCGATCGCACTCAGTAAAATCATCGATGAGGTCGGGGGCAGTGTCGTCGTGCTCGGAACACCGGCAGAGGAAGGTGGACCAAACGGCAGTGCGAAAGGCAGCTTCGTCAAACATGACCTCCTGACAGGGATCGATGCGGCACTGATGATTCATCCGTCCGGACAAACGCGGATTACCGGTTCCTCGCTTGCCGTCGATCCACTCGATTTTGCCTTTACCGGCAAGCCGGCTCACGCGGCAGCGTCACCGGAAGAGGGCATCAATGCACTCGACGCCGTCATCCAACTCTTTAACGCCATCAATGCCTTGCGCCAGCAATTACCGAGCGATGTCCGGATTCACGGCATCATCACGGATGGCGGCGACGCGCCGAATATCATTCCGGAATACGCCAAAGCCCGCTTCTTCATCCGGGCGACGACGCGCGAACGGTTGAATGACGTGACGAAGAAGGTCAAAGCCGTTGCCGAAGGGGCGGCGCTTGCGACCGGGGCGACGCTTGAGGTCATCGCATTCCAAAATGAGGTCGACAATCTCCTGTTCAACCGGACGTTTGACGAGATTTTCCGAGAAGAGGCGACTGCGCTCGGGGAAGACGTCAAGACGGATGAACGCCCGGGTCTTGGTTCGACTGACGCCGGTAACATCAGCCAGGTCCTGCCGACGATCCATCCGTACATCAAGATCGGAGCGGATGATTTGGTCGCCCACACGGAAAGTTTCCGGGAAGCAGCGCGTTCGGAACAAGGCGATGAAGCCCTAATCGCCGGCGCAAAAATCCTGGCTCGGACGGCGTTACGCCTGTTGACGGACGGACAGTTGCTCGGGACGGTCAAACAGGAGTTCCATGACCGAAAAAACGGCTACTTGGCTTAATAGATAAAACGAAAAGTATGTTTCTGTCCGACGGATGATGTCTTTTAAAGTCCGTCAGATAGCGCATACTTTTTGTCGGAAATGGAAGTAAAAACAAATTCTTTTTTGTATTTTAAAATAACCTGTGCTAGTCTTGAGCTGTACAACTGAATAACCAGTTCTTCGGGGTAGGGTGAAAATCCCAACCGGCGGTGATGCGATTTTTGAATCGACGAGCCCGCGACCCATAGTGTACGCACTATGGCTGACTTGGTGTGATTCCAAGGCCGACGGTAAAGTCCGGATGGGAGAAGAACGAAAAAATGTGCTTGAAACCATTTTCTGAAAAAATACATTCAGAGAAAGGTCTATTTCTGTATGCTTTTAAACAGAAAAACAAGACGTTTCTTTCGTGACCCTTCAATCATGACGCCCTGCAAATGCAGCGGCGTCTTTTTCTTTTGAAAGGAGCGAAATCATGAAAAATAGAATGCATCATGCGATGCAATTGGCAGAGATGTTAGACGGACAAACAAGTCCAAATCCAAGTGTCGGCTGTGTGATCACGAAGCACGGACGGATCATCGGTTTTGGAGCGCACCGGTTTGCCGGCGGTCCCCATGCCGAAGTCGAAGCGTTACGGATGGCGGGAGAGGCGGCACGCGGCGCCGATCTGTATGTCACGCTGGAACCGTGTAACCATCACGGCAAAACACCTCCTTGCACGGAAGCAATCATTGCCGCCGGAATCAAGCGCGTGTTCGTCGCGACGGAAGATCGTCATTCGATCGTCGCGGGGCAGGGCATTGCACGTCTGCGCGACGCCGGACTGACGGTCGAAGTCGGATTGCTGCAAGACGAAGCGGTTCGTTTTTATACACCGTTTTGGCAAAGTATCGAGCGAAAACGGCCGGCTGTCACGGTGAAGATTGCTCAGACGCTAAACGGAATCATCACGACAGGTGAAAAACGCTGGATTACGTCAGAAGCCGCGCGAACGGCGGGACGCCGGTTGCGGGCAACACATGACGCCATCTTGGTCGGAAGTGAGACGGTTTTAATTGATGATCCGGCCCTGACGTTACGCAGTGAAGAGGGAATCGAACCGATTCGGGTCCTCGTTGATCGACGGGGGCGGTTGTCGGAGACGTTTCAGGTTTTGCATGACGGCTTGAATCCGACGTACTGGCTGACGGAACAGCCGCGAATCAGTTCCAAGCCGAATGTTACCGTCCTTGTCGGCACGTACTCGACACCGGACCAGATTCTCGAGACCTTATACGAACAAGGCATCCGGAGCCTCTTGATTGAAGGCGGGCCGACCATCCAGTCGGCATTTTTGGCAGCCGACCTTGTGGATCGAATCGATGTCTATCAGGCGCCTTCCGTCTTGAAGGGAACCAGTGGTTTGACGGGTACCGTAGAGGTCGAAGACCGATTTGCACTGACAGACGCCGAGCCGATCGGTCAGGATATCCATCTGCGGTATGAGCGGAAAGGAGAATGGACATGTTCACAGGATTGATTGAAGAAGTCGGAACGATCAAACGAAAAGTCCCGCGGCCGAACGGTCTGGCGCTGGAAATCGAAGCCCGGCACGTGCTCGAAGGAACAAAAATCGGTGACAGTATCGCGGTCGACGGCATCTGTTTGACCGTCACGGCGATGACAGCAACCGGATTTACGGCGGATGCGGTCCATGAAACGATTCGGGCGACAGCACTGCAGACATTGCGTGTCGGCACACCGGTTCAACTGGAACGGGCGATGCCGGCGAACGGACGATTCGGCGGTCACTTCGTCAGTGGCCACATTGACGGGACAGCCCGGCTGTTAAGCCGTCGACCGGACGGTGAAGCGATGGAATACCGGTTTGAGACCGCTGACTGGCGCAAATACTGTATTCCGAAAGGTTCGATTGCGATCAACGGAACCAGCTTGACGATTCAACATGTCCAAGCGGACAGTCTGACGATTTCGCTGATTCCGCATTCACGCCAAGTGACGACGTTCGACCGTTTACAGAGTGGAGCGCTCGTCAATATTGAGTGTGATCTGATGGCAAAACACTTGTATCACTTTACGCAACAGGAGCAGAAAACCGATTGGTCGGCATTTTTAGGAGGCGGAGCAGGATGAACGGATTTGATCTCATAGAAGAAGCGATTGAAGAGTTAAAACAAGGGCGTCCGATCATCGTCTGTGACGACGAAAATCGGGAAAACGAAGGCGATTTGATCCTGCTTGCGGAACATGCGACACCGGAACAAATCAATTTCATGATCACTCACGGCAAAGGACTTGTCTGTGTGCCGGTCAGTCCGCAACTGGCAAACCGATTGGAATTGAATCCGATGACGGACGTCAACACCGATCCGCACGGAACAGCCTTTACCATCAGTATCGACCACGAAGAGGCGAAGACCGGTATCAGCGCAGGCGAACGGGCCTTGACGATTCAACGGATGTTGACGGACCGAGCCGGTCAATTCAAACGTCCGGGACATATCTTCCCCTTGATCGCGAAAGAAGGCGGTGTCCGGGAACGGCGGGGTCATACAGAAGCCGGTGTTGACTTGGCACGACTCGCGGGAAGCGCAGAAGCGGCCGTCATTTGTGAAATCATCTTAGAAGACGGGACGATGGCGCGGGTTGACGACTTGTTGACGTATAAAGAAGTCCATGGACTGAAGATGATCACGATCGATGCGCTCGTTTCTTATCTGGAACGTCCCGTTCGACGCGAAGCCGACGTCTTGCTGCCGGCGGATCACGGAGCATTTCGGATGCTTGGTTACACGACGCCGGATGCGAAGGAACACGTCACCGTCTTATCGGGAGAACCGGAAGACGGCATGCTCGTCCGGCTTCATTCCGAATGTCTGACGGGAGACGTCTTTGGCTCGAAACGCTGTGATTGTGGTCCGCAACTTGATGCCGCACTGGAACGAATCGGACAGGAAGGCGGAGCTGTTCTCTACCTGCGCCAAGAGGGACGGGGAATCGGCTTGATGGCGAAGTTGAAAGCCTATGAGTTGCAGGAGCAGGGACTCGATACGGTCGAAGCGAATCACGCACTCGGTTATGCGACGGACTTACGTGATTACACGGTAGCTGCCGCGATGTTGCGTGATCTCGGCGTAACGAAAATTCGTCTGATGACCAATAATCCGGAAAAGCAACAGGCACTGGAAGAACAGGGTATAACGGTGCTCGAACGGGTGCCGCTTGAAATCGTACCGGTTCCGGAAAATAAAAATTATCTGCACACCAAACAAACGAAACTCGGGCATCTGCTCGACATCCAAGGAGGACAATAACATGGTATTCGAAGGCTTTTTAACAGGTGAGGGACTGCGCGTCGCAATCGTCGCGGCACGTTTTAATGAATTGATCACATCAAAATTAGTCGGAGGCGCAAACGACGCATTCCGTCGACACGGTGTGGCAGCGGACGCCGTCGATACGGCGTGGGTACCGGGAGCGTTTGAAATTCCGCTCGTCGCAGAAAAGCTCGCGAAAAGCGGCAACTACGATGCGGTCATCACGCTTGGAGCCGTCATCCGCGGGGCGACGTCGCATTACGATTATGTCTGCAATGAAGTGGCAAAAGGGGTTGCGAGTGCGTCACGTGAGACAGGCGTTCCCATCATTTTTGGTGTCCTGACGACCGATTCGATTGAACAAGCCGTCGAACGTGCGGGGACGAAAGCGGGCAATAAAGGATACGAAGCAGCTGTTTCGGCAATCGAAATGGCAAATCTGTTGCGGACGATCTAAGGATCGGAACGTAAGGCTAGAGACCTGTTTCTGATGGAAGCAGGTCTCTTTTTTTGTCGCCCGCGCAGGACTTTGAATGCTCTATCCCTAATGGAAGGAGAAGGACTTTTTCATGAAGGAGGAAAGGTACATGATCAGTCTTAAAAAATCGTATTATCTGCCGGGGATCTTACTTTTCATTGCGATGTACTACCTGTGGATTATTCTGTTGGAGGACCGGCCGGCGCTTTCGGCTTGGGGAAACAATCTATTCTCCATCATCGGTTGCCTAGCGGCAACAGTTCTCCTGCTCCAGGCGCACCGGACATTCCGTCAACAAGAAGGACGGTTTTTTCTATATTTGGCGTTCGGGACAGGGAGTTATCTGATTGCCGAATTGATTTGGATGTCTTATGAAAATATCCTGCGTGTGGATGTCCCCTTTCCAGGTGCGTCGGATGTTTTTTACATCCTGCAATCGGTTTGCTTTTTAGTCGCTTTTTTACATTTGATTCGCCGGCACGTCACGAAAAACCGGCTGATCAGTTTTATCTTCGATATTGCCATCGTCATGACGGTCGCCGTCACCTACAGCTGGTTTTTCTTGATTCGTCCCTTGTTCGATACACCGTTTGCGTCACGTGGCGAGGTGATTTTGGCGTTTGCCTATCCGATGTGTGACATCGTGCTTCTGTTTTGTATGATCAGCATTTATTACCTGTTTGAGAAAAAAGAGTGGCGCGAACGGATTCGTTTGTTCCAATTCTTGTTTTTAGGACTTTTACTGCAGGTTGTTGCCGACACGATGTTTGTCTATATGACGACTGTCAGCGGGAATGAAGCGGTTCGTTTGATTGATCCGTTATTCATCCTCGGATTATTGATGGTTGGTGTAGCGGGGCATGTCAACAAGTCGGTTAATGCGAACGAGCTGAATGACAGCCAGCAACGGAGTACGGTGCAACTGGGGAAACTGTTTTTGCCGTATCTGCTCGTTATCGTCCTGTTTTCAACGATGGCCCTGTATGCACGGCGCGACGAGGCCTTAAACGGGTTGATGATTGGCTGCGCGATTACGATTCTGTTGATTTTAATCCGACAGATCTTGATGATTTTGAGTAATCACGAATTAATAGAAGAAATTCATCATAAGGCAGACGAACTTGAAGAGAGTGAAGAGCGGTATAAGTCATTGTTTACGTATCATCCGGATGCCGTCTACTCGCTGGATCTGAAAGGGCGCATCAAAAGTGCCAATCCGTCCTTTGAAAAACTGACGGAGCAAAGTGCGGACCAACTGGTCGGCAAATCCTATCAACAGCTGATGGAACAACAAGCAGCGGCTGATGAGGAGATGACGGCGCATCAATTTGAAACGACATTTCGCAAATCGGGCGGGACGGATGTGTTACTGAACGTGACAAACATTCCGATTCGTGTCCGGGACCGGTTTGTCGGTATCTATGGAATCGGTCAGGATATCACACGGGTGCGGGAAAATGAATTGAAAATCCGCCGTCTTGCTTATTACGATCATTTGACCGGAGCGATCAACCGAACGTACTTTGAAGAAGTGCTTCATCATTTGGTGGAAGTGGAACAGGACGATGAAACGATCATCTTGTGCTTCATCGATTTGGATGACTTCAAACTCGTTAATGACTCGTTTGGCCACCACGTCGGAGATCAGTTGTTGATTCAAGTCGCAAGCCGCTTACAGGAGGTGACGGAGCCGGACGATCTTGTTGCGCGTCAAGGCGGGGATGAATTTACGGTCATCTTGCGTCATGTCGCATCGGAAACGGACGGACGGATTCGGACGGCCCGACTGCTCGAACGGTTACGCATGACCTATACGATTGATGAGATTGAACTGATTTCGAATCCAAGTATCGGAGCCGTCGGTTATCAGCGGACAACCGACAAGCCGATCGTGACGTTGTTGAAACAAGCTGATTTAGCGATGTACCAGGCCAAATCAAGCGGCGGGAAATCGATTATCTTCTTTGAAGACATTGCGGAGAAAGCGTCGTACCGATTGCGGCTTGAGTCCGAATTACCGGTTGCGATCGACACCAATCAATTGATTTTGTATTATCAACCGCAAGTCGACACGGTGACGTACCGGATGGTCGGTGTCGAAGGATTGATTCGCTGGAATCATCCGGAACTCGGCATGATTGCTCCGAACGACTTTATTCCGATGGCAGAAGAGGCGGGGATGATCATTCGTCTCGGCGAATGGGTGTTACGCGAAGGATTTTTACAGGCGAAGCAGTGGGAAGATGACGGCTTGACCTTGAAGGTCGGGCTGAACGTCTCGATGCAACAGTTCCACCATCCGACGTTTGTCCTGACACTTGTTCGACTTGTCGAAGAGACACAAGTCAATCCGGCACGAATTGATCTTGAAATCACGGAAGTCTCGGCCGTGGAAGATATTGAGGAGACGGTCGAGACGATGAATCGCCTGAAGGAACTCGGGTTTACGATTTCAATTGACGACTTCGGCACCGGCTACTCGTCCTTATCCCGACTGGCCGATTTTCCGATTGATACTTTGAAGATTCCACGCGAGTTCGTCGAAAAAATCCAACCGGCAACAACCGGCTACTCGATGATTTCTTCGATCATCCACTTGGCGAAATCGCTGGAGCTCGAAGTCATCGCCGAAGGAGTCGAGACGCTGGAACAGGTCAATGTCCTCAATCGTTTGGAGTGTTCACGGATGCAGGGGTATTACTTCGGTCGTCCGATGCCGCACGAACAGATTCCGGCGTTGTATCAAAAATAGGCAATCCCTTCCGTATCATGCGGAAAGGATTGCCTGTTTTTTTGTTCTCACTTGAGTGTTGTTGAGACCGAAATGCCTTTTTCGATGACGTCACGTTTCTTGTTCAGGACGTCACTCGTCAATAATTCAACGGACTCGAGCGGTTGTTCGATGATGAAGCCGAAGTTACCGGTCCGTGTCTCGGACGGTGCGTATGTCGTCGCGAGTGACTCGAGGTAGACATCGTCCTCGATCGTCTTCTCAGTCTTAGCGTCGAGTTTAAAATGGGCAACAGGGTTAAAGGTGACCGGTTCGTCACTTGTATTTGTGATCGTCACACGCGTCTTGACGAGGTCGAAGGATTCGTCATGGGTGAAGCCATGGAAAAAGTCGATCATCCCGTAACTGGGACGGGAATGGAACACCTTCATCTCTTCAATCTTCATCGTGATTGGTCCGATGGTGCGTGTCACATCGGGACGGACAATTTGTTTTAATGTCAGTTCACCTTTATCGTCGGAGACCGATTGGTTGACGGTCGTCAGCTTGCGGTCATCCGGTAATTGCGGGTTCGGGACATACGCGGCAGACTTCTCGATCGATACCGGTGTCTCCTGTTTCGGGACCGATTTTTCTGACGACTTCTCTTGGACGGTGTCTGGCGTAGTGCCGCAACCCGAAAGAATTGTCCCGAGCATCAAGGCAGCAAGTATCTGTTTCATGGAAAGTCTCCTTATTTCTTCGATTTCAACAGATCGAAGATGATTTTGGCATGATCCGTATTATCGACTTGTCCGGCGAATCGTTCCTTTGCAGGACCAAAGGCATAGACCGGAACATCTTCCCCGGTGTGTCCACCTGTCGTCCAGCCTGTATGCGAACGTTTGTTGAAGATGTCTTCGATCGCATTATCAACGTCGAGCACTTTTTTCGACTCTGCGGCACGTGAAACAGACTGGATTTCTTCCTCCGTCAAGGCAAGTCGGTTTTGATCGATGTACGTCGTCAAGGTCTTCCGGACATCTGCGCCTTCAATGATTTTTGCCGCCATGAAGTCCGGCGTCTTTTTCGCTGCTTTAATCGGCTCGGCGAACCAGTTGTAGATGCCGTCTGCTCCGATCGAGTAACCACCGGTCGAATGGTCGGCTGTTGCGACGACGAGCGTGTGTTTATCTTTTTTGGCGAAAGCGATCGCTGCTTTGAAGGCACGTTCGAAGTCTTCCATCTCGCTCATTGCTCCGACGATGTCGTTATCGTGACCCGCCCAGTCGATTTGGCTTCCTTCGACCATCAGGAAGAATCCTTTTTTGTTCGAATCAAGACGTTTGATGGCCGAGTTTGTCATCTGCTCGAGAGACGGGACGGTATTCTCGCGGTCGATTCGTTTTGGCAGTCCGCCGTCCGCAAACAGACCAAGAACCTGCTTGTTCTTATCTGCCTGCATTTGATCAAGATCCGTGACGTAGCTGTAACCGTCTTTCTTAAATGATTTTGTCAAATCGACATCCGGACGGACGAAGTTCGATTTCCCGCCGCCGAGCATGACGTCAATCTTGTGTTTTCCGTTGACACGTTCTTTGAAATAGTCGTCGGCGATGGCGTTCATATTCTTGCGGTTCTCATCATGCGCCCCGAATGAGGCCGGCGTCGCGTGTGTGATTTCGGACGTCGCGACAAGTCCCGTCGATTTGCCGCGTTGCTTTGCCGCTTCAAGGACGGTCTTGACTTCCGACTTATCGTTGTCGACAGCGATTGCCGCGTTATATGTTTTGACACCGGATGACATCGCCGTTGCGGCAGAAGCAGAGTCGGTGACGTTTTGTTCCGGATCTTCCGGATAGGTCATCTGTTGACCGACAAGATATTGATCGAATGCTGTTTTCTCAGCGACAGGTGTAGAAGGATCGTTTTTCAGATAACGGTGGGCAGACGTATAAGAAACACCCATTCCGTCACCAATCAAAAAGATGACGTTACGGATTTCCGGAGATTTAGATGATTTTGTCTTGGCCTCGGCGTTGTCGGTCGAGATCATCGTGCTAAGGGATAATGTCGATAATGCCATAATCGGGATGATTCGTTTCAACTTCATGGATGTTCCTCCTCAAGGAAAATGAATGTCAGTCGCTGCTGGGTAAAACCTACAGATCTAACTGTAGCGCTCGAATGTAAAACGAACATTTTGCTAGTGTAAATTTTCATAAAGAATGGCAGTAATCCTACAAGGTGAAAGACAAGACCTGACGGGAAAGGTGTAAGAACTGGAGAGAAAGGTAATAGCATACTATAGGCAATTGAAACATTTTCCATTAAGGACACGTAAATACAGATAATATGTTTTAAAGGAGGAACGGGAATGAAGAAAACGAGGTTTATGACAGTCGGATTCATGACGGTGGCAATCGGATTGGCAGGATGTAGCCAAACAGGTGAGAACGGTGGAAGTTCCACGGATTCAGGTCAGCTTTCCAATGCAGAACTGTTAAAAAAAGCAACCGCTGCACAGGAGAATATCAAATCGTTTCATATGGACAGTGATATGATGTCAGAAATTGGCGGTATGCCGATCAGTCAAAAGATTTCGGCAGACATCATTCAAAACCCGATGTCGATGTATCAAAAAATGACGATGAAAAATGCAGAAGATGGTACGGATATGGAGACAGAACTTTATCTCGTAAATGACAAAATGTATATGTCACAAGCAGGACAATGGTTAGTACAAGATGCATCCGAACTAGGGGATTTAATGAAAACAATGGAATCCTCTGCATCGACAGAACAAAGTTTAACGTTATTAAAAAAATATAAAGACAACTGGACGATGAAAAAAGAGGGCGATGTGTACCGCATCGATGTCGACCTTGAGGGAGACCAACTGAAAGCATTCATGAAAGATTCGCTTGAACAAACCGGACAACTTGCCCAGATGAAAGATGTCATGGACCAGGTCGATTATAAAAAGATGGAGTACTCGATGACCTATGACGCCAAGACCTATTATCCGCAGACACTCGATATGGAAATGGCATTTGAGATCGAGGAAGGAACAGAATTCACGATGGAAAATGCATCAACCTTCTCGAAATTCAATGAGATCAAGTCAATCGAGCTGCCGGAAGAAGCGAAAGACGCGCAAGAATTACCAAGCGCCACTCAATAAGATGCAGCTGAAACATCATAAAAGCAAACCGATTTCCGGTGATTGGTCCGGGAACCGGTTTGCTTGTTTAGTGTCTGTTAAATTTTAAATTGACGTAACACAGTCTGGAGAGATTCGGCCTGCTGTTGACTTGCCGTCGTCTGTTCCCGGACATCCCGGAAGGCTTGAACCGAATGATTCATCTGTTCGGACATCGACTGCGTGCCTTGGGCCCCATCGTTGACGGTGACTGCGACATCATGAATGACACCGAGCATGTTCGTCGTCAGCTCCTGTAACTGTCCGGCTTGTTCGGCAAAATGATCTGCCGCGTTCCCGAACACATGCGCATCGGTCCGGTATTGTTCGGATGCTTGTTCAAATAAGTCATAGTCATGAACAACTTTCGTATCGATGAAATGGAGCATTTCGCCGGATGCTGTATTGAGGTGCTCGACAGATTCGATGACGGATAACGACACGTCTTGAATCTGTTCGACGGTGGCACGACTGCTTTCGGCGAGCTTCCGGATTTCTTCCGCGACGACCGCAAATCCCCGTCCGACTTCCCCGGCGCGTGCCGCTTCAATCGAAGCGTTCAGTGATAATAAGTTCGTTTGTGCGGCAATCGAGAGGATCGCGTCGGAGAGGACGGAGATTTCTTTGACGGCTTTTGCCCGGACCATCGCATCCTCCAGTTTCGTTTTTGTCTCGGACAAGATGAGCGTCGCGTTAGATTTGGCTTCTGTCGCGACGACCTGAAGTGACTGTGCGCGTCGGTCGACGTCTTTTGCCAGCCGCCCGTTTTCACCGGCACTTGCGACGATTCCGTGGATGGTTGACTCCATGTCGACCGCGGATGAGTTCATTTCTTCTGCTGAAGCGGCCGTTTCCTCCATTCCGGCAGACAGATTTTCAATCGTATGTGAGGTCGAATGCATATCTTGATCCAACTCCCCGATACGTGCTGCGACATGCTGAGAGGTAGAAACGACATGGGTCGCTGTTCCATTCACTTGCTGGATGATTTGCCGCAGATTTCGGATAAACTGATTCATCGAGTCTGCGATGTGTCCGATTTCATCATGACGCGTCACTTGAAGCTGTGCCGTTAAATCGCCGCCCTGTGTCGCCAGTTCATGTGTCTTATCCTGTAACTGTTGCAAGGGGATGAAAATCGAGCGCAAAATGAAAAATGTAAAGACAACTCCGAGCACACTGATCAGACCAATGATGGAAAACAACAGGATATGTGCGCGGTTCGTCGCATCGGTAATACTGTTTCCGGCCTCTTGTGCCTGTTTGTTATTATAAGAAACGATTTTTTTTAAGCTGTCGGATACGGCAAAGTAGGAATCCCGGCTCGCACCTTCATAATAGGTGACAGCTTCTTGTTTCGTCTCCGGTGTGCTGAGTTCAACTAGCCGATCCGTCGTCTGTTCAAAGGTCGTCCATTTTTTCTGAAGATCATCAAACAGTCGGCGGTCTGATTCGCCATAAATCGTTTTTTCATAAGCCGTTAGATTTTTTTCGACGGTCGCAAGACCGTCTTGTAATCGTTTGTCATAATCAGCTTTGATCGTCGGGTCATCCTCTTGGATGTGTAACAGTTCGACACGCCGTAAATCGGATAATGCCGTATTCGTCTCGTGTGACAAGTTTAGCCCGGGAATCCAAGACGTGGTGATTTCCTGACTTTTTTGATCGGCATCGTTGAGTGCAAGTGCCCCAAATAAACCGACCGCGATCAGGCTGAGCAAAAGAATGGAGGACAATAAGACTAACTTCGTTTTAATCTTCATCATGCACGCTCCTTTTTGCGAAATGAACAACAATCCAACTACCTGTAATATAACAAGCGGACTCAAAAATTCACTTATATTTGAAAATTATAAGTTAGGTAATTATCTGCACGTGAAATTAAGTGTTGACAATAATCTGTAAATTCTGAAAAAATAGAAAAGTACATACCGAATTGGAGGAGGGGAATAGAATGGGAACATCGTTTAGTGATTGGATCAGCACGGTGTCAGACTTCGTTTGGGGACCACCGTTGCTTGTCTTTTTGGTCGGTACGGGGATTTACTTGACGATACGATTGGGATTCATTCAGATTACCAAGCTTCCATATGCGTTAAAACTCGCGTTTACGAAACATCAGGATGATACATCCGAAGGGGACATCAGTCACTTTCAAGCGTTGATGACAGCGCTCGCCGCAACGGTCGGTACGGGGAATATCGTCGGGGTGGCGACGGCAGTCGTGCTCGGGGGACCGGGAGCAATCGTCTGGATGTGGTTGTCCGGATTATTCGGAATGGCGACGAAGTATGCCGAGGCGATTCTTGCCGTCAAGTACCGGGTCGTTGATGAGAAGGGGCAGATGGCCGGGGGGCCGATGTACTATCTCGAACGGGGATTAAAACAAAAATGGTTAGGAGTGTTGTTTGCGGCATTTGCGTCACTCGCTGCCTTTGGGATCGGAAACGGTGTTCAAACGAACTCGGTTGCCCTTGCGATGAAGTCGACTTTTGACGTTCCGCTGTACGTAACAGGTATCGTCTTGATGGTCGCGACCGGAATCGTTATCATCGGTGGGGTCAAATCCATCGGGAAAGTCGTCAGCTACTTCGTTCCGTTCATGATTTTCTTTTATGTCGGCAGCGGTCTCGTGATTCTCGTCATGAACTATGACTTGATTCCGGGTGCAATCGCAACAATCTTCAGCAGTACGTTCTCGAATGAAGCCATCACAGGTGGTGCGATTGGGGCAGCGATCCGTTATGGTGTCGCGCGTGGGGTCTTTTCAAATGAAGCAGGACTGGGGTCAGCACCGATTGCTGCTGCTGCGGCGAAAACGGATTTCCCAGGTCGGCAGGCTCTCGTCTCGATGACCCAAGTCTTTCTCGATACACTCGTCGTCTGTTCGATCACCGGATTGACACTCGTCATGGGAGGTCAACTGGATACGAAATTAGAAGGTGTCGAATTGACGACGGCAAGTTTTGAAGTCTTTCTTGGACCGGCCGGAAAATACATCGTGACGATTGGTCTCGTCATGTTTGCCTTCTCGACGGTCCTCGGTTGGTCGTATTACGGAGAAAAATCGATCTATTATCTGTTTGGTCAAAAATCAATCCTGCCGTACCGGATTCTGTTTGTCCTTGTCGCCGGTCTCGGGGCGATGACGACGAACTTGAACATGGTCTGGGCAATCTCGGATGTCTTCAACGGACTGATGGCCATCCCGAACCTGATCGGATTGATTGGATTGTCCGGTGTCGTCATTGCTGAAACCCGGCTGTTCCGGGAACAGCTGAAACGGGAGGAAGCGAATCGAAAAATTTCATAGAGGGATACAACCCCCGCACTCTCGTTTGAGAACGCGGGGGTTGTTTGTGTTAAATCGATTGGTATAACATGACGGATTCATAGGGACGGAGTGTCACGAGACCGTCTTTTATCTGCAACTCCGGATAATTTTGAAGCAAGACCTCATGTTCGAACCACTCGTTTGGTAACGTGAACGAACACGTTGTTCCGTAAAAATTCGACAAGACAAGTAACTGTTCGTCGTCCGTTGTTCGTTCGTACGCCCAAAGCGATGGATCGTCCGGTGTCAGGAGACGATACCGGCCGTTCGTCAAAACATCATACTGTTTCCGCAACTGAATCAATTTCTGATAATGATAAAACACGGAATCGGAATCAGCGAGTGCCGCTTCGACATTGATCGTCGTATGGTTTGAAGCGACCGGAATCCAAGGAGTTTCCGTTGAAAAACCGCCATGCATCGAAGCATCCCATTGCATCGGTGTCCGCGCATTATCGCGTGACTTTTGCCGGATTGCAGCAAGAATCTGTTCGTCGTCGGCACCTTGCATCTTCTTTTCTTCATAGACGTTCAGAGTCTCGACATCCCGGTAATCGGTCATGTTGGTGAAGTCGGGATTCGGTGTCCCGATTTCTTCACCTTGATAAATGTACGGCGTGCCTTGAAGACCGTGTAACGTCGTCGCAAGCATTTTGGCACTTTCGACCCGATAGACCGTATCGTCTCCGAACCGGCTGACGACACGGGGTTGGTCGTGGTTGCACCAGAAGATGGCGTTCCAGGCATTGCCCTGCATCCCAACCTGCCAGTCCGACAGAATTCGTTTCAGCTCCAGGAAGTCGAACGGAGCAGCCGTCCATTTTTTTCCGTCCGGATAATCGACTTTCAGATGATGGAAATTAAACGTCATCTTAAGTTCCTGTTCGTTCGTGTTCGAGTAACGCAGGCAATGATCGAGTGTCGTCGACGACATTTCGCCGACCGTCATCAAATCATGACCGTCAAACACACGTTGATTCATTTCCTGAAGGTAATCATGGACACGCGGTCCGTCCGTATAAAAGATGCGCCCGTCTCCCGTCGGATCATTTGGGAAAGACCGATCCTTGGAAATCAAATTGATGACGTCGAGACGGAAGCCGCGAACTCCTTTATCGCGCCAGAAGCCCATCATTTGATAGACCGCTTCCCGGAGCGCCGGGTTTTCCCAGTTGAGGTCGGCTTGCGTCTCATCGAACAAATGCAGATAGTACTTTCCGGCCACCTCGTCAAATGACCAGGCGGAGCCTCCGAATTTCGATACCCAATCCGTCGGTTCATCCCGCCAGATGAAATAGTCGTGATACGGACTTTCCGGATGCCGGCCCTGCTTAAACCAGTCATGGTCGGTCGAACAATGGTTAACGACGATATCCATCATGACGGAGAGTTGGCGTTTGTCGGCTTCGGCAAGTAACTCCTCGAAATCAGCCATCGTCCCGTAAGACGGATCAATCGCATAGTAGTCGCTGACGTCATAGCCGTTGTCGCGTTGCGGGGATGCATAGACCGGTGTCAGCCAAAGATAGTCGACGCCAAGTTTCGCCAAGTAATCCAGTTTCGCCGTCACACCGCGGAGCGTACCTGTCGCCGTGCCTTCCGGGCTGTAAAAGCTTTTCGGATAAATCTGATAGACGGCGGATTTTCGCCAGTCGGTTGTCGTAAGAGTCATGTCAGGTCACACCTTTCTAAACAGTTACGCAGCTTCTTTAAGTGCTGCTTTTCGTGCACGTTTCGTCGAGACGTAATGGAACAGGAACGTACAGACGATTGGAACGATGATGGCAATCACCATACCGATGATGAAGGAAAGAATGGATCCCGGCACGATCGAGATGAAGGCCGGCAAACCACCGACACCGATCGCCGGTGCTAAGACACCACTGACCGCGATGAACGAGGAAGCAATCGCGGATCCGACAAGTGCCGCATAAAACGGATACTTGAACCGGAGATTGACCCCGAACATGGCCGGTTCCGTAATCCCGAAGTAAGCCGAGATGGCAGAAGTCGATGCCATATTTTTATCGTTGACGTTTTTCGCAAGGAACAGCATCGCAAGCGTCGCCGAACCTTGAGCGATATTCGAGATGGCAATCATCGGCCAGATGAACGTCGTCCCGCTTTGACCAATCAGCTGCAAATCGACGGCGATGAACATATGATGCATACCGGTGATGACGAGTGGGGCATACAAGGCACCAAACAAGAGAGCCCCAAGCAATGGAACAGCTTCAAATGTATTAACGACGCCGATCGTAATCCAGTCCCCGATTTGGCGCGTGACAGGACCGATGACGGCAAGGGCAAGAAACCCTGTTAACGTAATCGTCGTAATCGGAACGACAAGGAGTTGAATCGCATTTGGAACCCGGTTTTTCAACCAGCGTTCAATCGTACTCAAGACGTAAGCGGCTGCGAGGACGGGTAAAATCTGTCCTTGATAGCCGACTTTTTCGATTTCGAATAAGCCGAGGATGTTAAATGTCGGAATGTCGCCTTTGAGGGCACTTTGTCCATAATTCCAAGCATTGAGAAGATCCGGATGGACGAGCATCAGTCCCATGACAATCCCTAAGATTTCACTGCCGCCAAACCGCTTCGTGGCCGACCAGCCGACGAGTGCCGGGAGGAAGACGAAGGCGGTATTCGCCATCATGTTGATTAAATCCCAGAGACCTTGCAAATTCGGATACCGTTCGATCATCGTCTTGCCGCCGAACTCGATGCCGAACAAATTGTTGATCCCCATTAAGAGTCCGGCAACGATGATGGCCGGGATGATGGGCATGAAAACATCGGAAAAGACTTTAATCAGTTTTTGGAACGGATTCATTTTGGATGCACCGGACGATTTGACGTCGGCGATTGTCGTCGCCTGCAAGCCGGTCAATTGGATGAACTCGGCATAAACCCGGTCGACGTCCCCGGCTCCGATGACGATTTGATAAACGCCGGCATTCAAGAAGGCTCCTTTGACGAGTGGCACTTCGAGTAAAGCTTCTTGCTCGACGAGGCTTTGATCTTTCAGTGTTAAACGAAGGCGGGTGACACAATGAGCGGCCTGCTCGACATTGTCTTTACCGCCGATGCGTTCGATGATTTGTTCTGCAATTTGCCGGTAGTTGGGTTTCATCTCACATTCTCCTTTTGGATTGAACTGAAGACATCAATTGAAATGAAAACGTTTTCTTATCTGCGCACACTCATCTTAACTTATCTATATAAGTTAAGTCAACAACTTATCTATATAAGTTGAATTATAAAAAAAGGGGCTGACTCAAAAAGAGATGGAGCTGACTCAAAAAAGAATCACTCGTCTTTTCACGTCCTTTCCTCAGGCGAGACACAAGCCCGCTTTCCTGCCTCATTCAGGCAGGAAAGCGGGTCTTGTTTGTCTCTGACAGCGCAAAAATACGCTTCCTGTAGGAGTTGCGTGTAACGAGTAATTCTTTTTTTACGAGATGAGGGTGGCAGATTATCATTCTGCCACCCTCATCTCTGTAGAAATTGACTCTTGAGTCAGCTCCGTTTTTTGGATCGATTACATGCTTGAACGCTTACGAAGATTGTAACGCCTGAAAAACAAAGTGTGACTGCTTCAAATCCAGATACCGGCACTCATACTCCATCCATCCGTTATCGAGTTCAACCGTTTGAATCGGTCGAATCGCGATGGATTGTTGATCGAGGACAAGTAAAAGCTCAATTCCCTCATGAACGGGAAGGTGTAACGTCGAGTAAAAGGAGACACTTTCCATCGTGCCTTTCGAAACAAGAATCTCCGTTTGACCGACTTTAAGTTCCTGACTGTTTAAACGGTGAATTGTGATAGTCGCAGCAACGGTCCGATGATTTGTGACCGTCGTCATTGCTTCCAGTGCCCGAACTTGTCGTTCCTGCATCGTTCGTTCAAACTGTGCTTTTGGTAACGGTTTACTAAACAGATAACCTTGAATCGTCGGACATTGTAGTTGTCGCAGGAAGTGGAGTTGTTCCATCGTCTCGACGCCTTCCGCGACGACATCCATGCCAAATTCATTGGCCATGAACAAGACACTGCGGACGACGGACTGGGTTTTCTTATCCTGGACGAGCGTCGTTGCGAACTGACGATCAATTTTAATGGTATCGATCGGATACTGTTGTAAATAAGAAATCGATGAGTAGCCTTTTCCGAAATCATCTAAAGCGATTTTAATGCCCATCTGGCTCAATGTCTGAAGCGATTGTTGAATCTTACTGTTATCAAACAGAACATCCGTCTCGAGAATCTCGATTTCAAGCATGCTCGGAGAAACACCGAATCGGTTGAGCGTCTCCCGGCACGTCTCTGCAAAGTTCCCGTGGATCAATCGTTTTGGTGATACGTTGATGGAGATCGGAACAATCGGCAGTTCGGCTAAAGTCCATTGGTTGATGTTCCGACACGTCTCTTCGAGCACCCAGTCGGCAATCAAGATATGCATATCACTTTCTTCTGATAGCGGGATGAAGTCGTTGGGGGGAATCCGCCCCCAATCCGGATGCTGCCAACGGATTAACGCTTCCGCTCCGACCATCGTTCCCGACCAGGCGTTGACCTTTGGTTGATACTCAAGGAATAACTCATTTCGTCGAATCGCCGTTCGAATACTTTTCTGAAGCTGATGGCGTCGGTAAGTCTCGACATTAAAAGTCGACGAGTAGACGCTGTAGTCGTTCGCGCGGGCACGTCCCAGTGCGATACTGGAAGCTTTGACGAGCTCTTCCGGCGAATCTGCATCCTCTGGAAAACGACTGACTCCGATACCGATGGATGGATACCATTCATAGGAATCGACGACAATTTTTTGTTTGGATACCTCAAGCAGTTGTTCACAGATTTTGTTGATTGAATATTCTTCAACAACGTTTGGAAACAAGACGATGTATTCATCTCCATAAAGATGACCGAAGTAGGAGGCGGGTGGCAGATGATGTAAAAGCTGAGTCGCTGTTTTCGACAACCACTTATCTCCGATTGAATAGCCAAAATCATGATTGATGTTTTGAAGTGTATTGTAGCTGATGGTCAAGATACTGAAAGTCGGATATGTCGCAATCCATTGCCCGATTTTTTCAAGAACAAGAGTCCGGTTCGGTAATCCGGTGACTCGATCGTGCATCGCAAGCTGAAAAATTTTTTCTTCCTGTTGTTTCAACTGCGTGATGTCTTGAATGACGCTTTGATAAAACAACACGTCACCACCCGGTCCCGTGATGGGAGTTCGGTTTTCAAGGACCCAGTGTACGGTATCTTGATGACGGATCCGGTAAGAAACTTCGGTTTCGTGATGGGCAAGGACACGTTGGTAACTCGACTCTACTTTATGATGATCTTCCGCAAGAATCAGATGTTCGATCCATCCGCCTTGAATCTCTTTATAACGATGTAACAATCCGTCAAATACCGTTTCGAATCCACGCGTATGAAAATCAATTTTTTCCTGTTGGATATCGTAACGGTAAATTGCACTTTTCGATACGTGTTGGAACGACAGAAAAGGTGATTCTTCAGCAGAGACCGGTCCTTTGTATTCAGATAAGTTATAGAGCGCACACGTCAGTTCCATCACGTGTTGTTCGCTCTGACGGAAGGCACACCGGCAAAACACATCTTGATAACCATTTTGTGGATGAAGAACACGGATTTTAATATCGAGTGAAGACAAAAGACGATTGGTTTTCAACAGATCGATGTACTCTTGAAATTCATGTTGATCAGCGGGATGAATACGTTCAAAAATATCCTGCTTGGACAGAGTGCGTGTATTAACGGGACTGAGACCGAGCAATTCAGAAAATGATGGTGATGAACGTAACAAATAACCATGCTCATTAAAGGCGGCGAGCGAGATTCCGGGCAGTGTTTCTACTAACTGATGGTCAAATTGAATCGAGTCCATCTGTTGTTTCATCAACTGGATCGTCGTCAAATCGCGGACAATACCATAGGCACCAACAATACGTTCCTGCTTAAAAATCGGGATATTGACAATCTTCATCTCGAGATAATGCCCCTTCGAATGCCGAACACGCACTGCATACGTTTCACTGTTTCCTTGCATGACCTGTTGGAAATGAAACAGCGCCTGGTCTTGATCGTCCGGATGTACAAAGTGTTTGAAGTGGTTCATTAAATCGTGTCTCGTATACCCGAGCAAGCGGGACGTTTTATCGTTCAGACGTGTGACACGTCCTAATAAGTCGAGTGTAAAAATCGCATCCGGATGATTTTCCATGAAATGCTCGTCAATGACGGAGACATCCTGACCACGATTAAGCAATGCCTGTAGTCCTCTCTTCAATGGCAACGGCAAAACCTCCAGTAAAAAAATATGAAAGACAACCTAAAATTTGGTTCATATTTTTATAATATAACATTCAAATGGAAGAATGAACGTTTCTGGAGAAAAAACAAAAAAAGGACTCTATCAAATGATAGAATCCTTAACGCCGGGCAATATCCGTGAATTGAAACTTATCGAGTCGATGACGGGACTCGGTCCGTTCAAAATGTTGTCCTTCGTAGTAATACGTATCGTTCGTGATGACGATGACGTGTGACGTGCCCTCTAAATCGAGGTATTTCCGGTCTTCTTCGGTCGCTGGTTGCGCTTCGATTTTTCGTTTGGCGTAACTGATCTGTCGGCCAAGCGTCTGTTCGATGTATTGATAAATCGATTCCGTAGCAATCTCTTTTGTCAGACCGGGGACGAGTGCACTTACGAACAGGTTGATGTCGAAGATGACCCGTTCCCCGTCAATCGTCCGGACCCGTTTGACCTGTGTAATCGGGGTCCCGGGCGTGACATGAAACAAGTGCGCCAGTTCAGTCGTCGCCTCGATGACTTCACAGGAAAGGACATCTGTCGTCACGTCATGCTGTCCCATCTGACGGTGGGCTTCGGAAAAACTGACGATGCCGTTGAACTGAAAGGCAATCGCGTCTTGACTGAGAACAAACACTCCTTTGCCCTGGTGCTTGCGGACAAATCCTTTGTCCTGCAAGGCATCGATCGCTTTACGGACTGTTCCGCGACTCGCGTCGAATTCGTGCATCAACTCGGTCTCAGAAGGGAGTTTCGTTTCTGCCGGCAACGTCCCGTCCTGAATCCGATCGACCAATTGTTGATAAATCTGAAGATATTTTGGCATCATGCATTCCGTCCTTTGTTCCAAGGTTTGCGACTAGTGTAGCACGGAATCAACGCTTCCACCCAATCATCCGCCGGTAGGAACTGAATGCCGGAAAAGCGAGAATCGCGACGGCAAGCCAGTATAAAAATTGATTTTCAGATGAGATGATACCGATGATGGCAGCAAGTAAAATCGTCGTATAGACAGAGAAGACGATGATCAAAAACGGATGGATCTTTGGAAAAACCGTAAAACGGCCGAGCCGTTCGTTTTCGCTTTTGACGTAAAGCAGACTGCCGGCACTGACTAAAATCACAAGCAACACCAGATTGTACAAGAGAGCACTCGTCAGATTTTCGCCCTGGAACAATAAGGTGAACGGGGAAGCGGTCGTCATCAAGAATTCGAAGACCGTCCCATCCTCATCCGTCAGACCGAGCCCCAGCGTCGTGATGGCGATGATCGCAAAGAAGGTCAGATAGTTCAGAAACAGCAGGAACAGCCCGAGCAACAATTGTCCGATGACATCGCCGGCAATCGTTCCCGCCAGCAAAAAGATGCTGAAGATGACGGCATCGAACAAGAAGTAGTATACGAAGTCGAGCGCCAAATCAGAGGGCGACACGTAGTCAAACGGATTGATGCCGCCAAGTACTTGTAAGAGAAGCCAACTGACGAAGAAACCGATGATTGGCAAAATCAGCAGGACAGCGACACCGATGCCCCATTTGATCCAGTAAAGTGTTTTTTTCTTAACAGGCAAGGCATGGAGCATCAAGCTCCGACCGCTTCCGCGTTCTTTTCCGAGCATTAAAATCGCGAAGACGGCAATCAAGATCGCGCCGAATCCGGCAAAACTCGGACTGACGAGGACGGATTGAATGATGTCTGCCTCTGCACCATCATATGTATCGAAGTTATCGATGACCGTATAACTGCCGAATGCGTAACTGAAGACCGCAAGCAGGAAAAACGAGGCGAGTGGCCAGATGCCTTGTTTGATATGATACCGAATCAGTTGTTTATACATGATGATCGCCTCCAAACGTTCCTAAAAAGTAATCTTCGAGTTGAACCGGTAATGCATCTTTCAGTAATGGATTCGTCTGATCGACATACATAGCTCCGGCTTCCGACCGGACGATCAGCGTCACGACCCGACCCGTCTGTGATAAGACATGGACATCATGATGTTGGAAATCCGGGACCGCTTCGTAGGCCAGCTGCCATTTTTGCATACTCGATTTCGCATCTTCAAGTGTTTTCGGTTCTTTGACGAGGTGTTGCTCGATTGTCATCACCCGGTCAGCCAGTGAATCCAGTTCCTCGAGTTGATGCGAGGCGATCAAGACGGCTGTTTGGCGTTCCGCGAGCAACGTGACCAGTTGTTTCAAATAGTCCCGTTTGTTGATCCGATCGAGCCCGTCCGTCGGTTCGTCCAGCAACAAGACGGGTGCGTTCGTTGCGAAGGCGAGCTGAAGTAAAAACAGTTGGGCCTGTCCTTTTGAGAGTGATGTCACGCGACGTCCACGGTCGAGGTTCGATGACCGGCAATAGTTTTCAATATATGTCCGCTCGAAATTCGGATAAAAGGCTTGGTAAAACTCCATCAATTCACCGAGTGTCATCTGCCGGTAGACACCAATCGAATCCGGCACTAAAAACAGGTGTTGCCGGGCGCTTGGAACATGATGAATCGACGATTGGTTCCACTCGACTTTTCCGCGTGACGGCTCGAGCGCTCCGACCAATGTTTTCAGTAAGGTCGTCTTCCCGGCACCATTGCGTCCGATCAACGCCGTAATCGTCCCGGCGGGTAATGTGAATGAGGCATTTTCATAAATCATCTTGGAATCAATCTGTTTGGTCAGGTGAGACACGGTCAACATGATGAATCCTCCCTTGTTTGGATAAGTAGTCTGTAAAGATCTTCGTTGGATATCGATAATTCATCGGCAATGATGCAAAGTGTCTGAATATGATTCTGGATTGCGGCCTGTTTGACCTGTTCCAGCGGTAAATCAGAAATGAACGAACCCTTCCCGCGCATCGTGACGATGAAATCACGGCTTTCGAGCTCCTGATAGGCGCGTGAGACCGTATTCGGATTAACGAGCAGGTTGCTCGCCAGCTCCCGGACGGACGGCATCTGTTCGCCGGACCGGAGCAAACCACGGGCAATCGCACGGATGATTTGGGCGACCAGCTGCTCATAAATCGGCAATGAACTTTTTGGATCGACCGTAAACATTCCCTTACCTCCCTAAGTGTATTAATTCAATTAGTACACTAATTATAGGAAGAACCTGTAAAAAAGTCAATTCAGGGTATATTCATTAATAGGTTCTCCCTTCATTCCAGTAAAATGAAAGAAACGCGATCGGAGGGAAAAAGATGAGATCAACGGGGACACTTTATTTTTTCTGCGGAAAAATGGGGGCAGGAAAATCGACTGCCGCTAAACGGATTGTCGAAGAACAACGGGCCGTTCTTCTATCAGAAGATGAATGGCTGAACGCACTGTATCCGAATCAAATTAAAACGTTTGACGACTATCTCGAATATGCAAAGCAGATGAGACCACTTGTGAAACAACATGTTCAACATCTTCTAGCTGTTGGCGTTGATGTCGTGATGGATTTTCCAGCGAATACGAAAAAACAGCGGAAATGGTTTTTGGACCTGGTATCAGAAATCGATGCCCACCATCAATTGATATTCTTGAATCGGACGAATGAGCAGTGTTTGCGTCAAATTGCTCAGCGGCGTCAGGAACAACCGGAACGAGCCGCTTTTGATACGGAAGCGATATTTCTTCAAGTCACAGATTACTTTGAAGTCCCGGTTGTTTCTGAAGGCATCAGGATCGTCGAATGGAAAGGCATGTGACCTTTTCTCGAAATTTGAAGTATTCTCTGCTTCTGCTACACATCACCGGTCGTTTCGTAAAGTCTGGAATATTTGCTATACTGACGACAGAAGAATCATCAGGAAGGATGACCGAGAATGTTAGATCGATTGAGTGCGTTAGAGGACCGATATGAAAAGTTGAACGACCTGTTGGCAGACCCAGCCATCATTAAAGATACAAATCAATTGCGTGAGGTGTCGAAGGAGCAGTCACAACTCGCACCGACGGTTGAAGTCTACCGTGTCTACCGTGACAAGATGGAGGCATACCAAGAGGCGCGTCACATGTTGACAGACCCCGAGATGCGCGATCTGGCGAAAGAAGAGGTTGCTGTCCTCGAGCCGGAAATCAAGGAACTCGAAACGAAGCTGAAAGCACTGCTCTTACCAAAAGATCCGAACGATGATAAAAACGTCATCGTCGAAATCCGTGGCGCAGCAGGCGGCGACGAAGCGGCGTTGTTTGCCGGCGACTTGTTCAAGATGTATTCGAAATTCGCGGAAAAACAAAACTGGAAGATTGAGATCATCGATGCCAGTTATACAGAACTCGGCGGCTATAAAGAAATTATCTTCATCGTCAAAGGAAGCGGTGCCTATTCGAAACTGAAATATGAAAATGGCGCCCACCGTGTCCAACGGGTACCGTCGACGGAATCCGGCGGACGGATCCACACCTCGACGGCGACCGTTGCCGTCCTACCGGAAGCAGAAGATGTCGAAGTCGAGATTCACGACAAGGACGTCCGGGTCGATACGTTCACCTCAAGCGGACCGGGCGGCCAGTCGGTCAATACGACCCAGTCAGCTGTCCGCGTGACGCACGTGCCGACGGGAATCGTCGCGAGTTGTCAAGATGAGAAGTCGCAAATCAAAAACAAAGAAAAAGCGATGAAGGTCTTACGGGCCCGTGTCTACGATAAGATTCAGCGCGAGCAACAGGCCGAATACGATGAAAAACGAAAATCAGCGGTTGGGACGGGCGACCGTTCCGAGCGGATCCGGACGTATAATTTTGCGCAGAACCGTGTGACGGATCACCGGATCGGTTTGACGATCCAAAAGCTCGATCGGATTCTCCAAGGGGAGATGGATGAAGTCATCGATACACTCGTCATGGAGTACCAGGCCCGTGCATCGGAGGCGGCAAACTGATGCGGATTGCAAAACGCCTGAATCAGGCACAAACGATGCTTGTGACGGCAGGTCGTGAGGCCTCTAGTGCCGAATGGTTACTTATGCACGTGTTGCAGGTCGACCGGACAGGGCTGTTGGTCCGCTTATCGGACGAACTCGAACCGGAACAGGACCTGTTGTTCAGTGAATATTTATTGGCGCATTTAAATGGTGTCCCGGTCCAACATTTGATCGGCTACCAGCCTTTTTACGGACGTGACTTCCGTGTCTCGCCCGCGGTCTTGATTCCGCGGCCGGAGACGGAAGAGTTGATTGAATTCGTGACGGGACGCCTGCAGGGAGAATCGTTCCAACCCGGCGAAATCGTGGATATCGGGACGGGCAGCGGGGCGATCTGTCTGACGCTTGCCCTGGAGCTTGGTCAGCCGGTCACGACGGTCGATATTTCGGCGGATGCCATTGTGGTCGCGAAAGAAAATCAGCAGACGCTTGGCGGCGATGTCACATTTTTAGAAGGTGATCTGCTCGCGCCGCTCGCCGATCAGTCGGTCCGCGTCCTCGTCTCAAATCCTCCTTATATTGAAGAAGATGAATTGCTCAGCGATGTCGTGTTTGATCATGAACCCCATCTCGCCTTGTTTGGCGGGAAAGACGGACTCGTGTTTTATCGGCGGCTGATTGAAGACAGCATACGTGTCTTACGGGATGATTTCCGTTTGATTGCGTTTGAGATTGGACACAATCAAGGACAAGAAGTGCAAATGATGTTAAAAAAACGTTATCCAACTGTAGAAACGGGTATTTTAAAAGATATAAACGGTAAAGACCGTATCGTGTATGCGGAACGAAAGGATTGTACGGAGTGAAGACGGAAATGATTCAACATCAGACATTAAACGAAGCGGTACGACTGTTAATAGAAGGGGAAGTCGTCGCGATTCCGACGGAGACCGTATATGGTCTTGCGGGAGATGCCACGAATGAAGCGGCCGTTCGGCGAATTTTCGCCGCGAAGGGCCGACCTTCCGACAATCCATTGATTGTCCATGTCGCGTCCGTCGAACAGGCAAAGCAGTTCGTCACTCATATTCCGGATGTCGCGACCCGCTTGATGGATACGTTTTGGCCGGGTGCCTTGACGATCATTCTCGAGTCAAACGGAAGTGCATCCTCACTCGTCACCGCAGGACTTGTTACGATTGGATTACGGATGCCGGACCATCCGCTCGCGCTTCAATTGATTGAAGCGACCGGGCTGGGTCTTGCCGCACCGAGTGCCAACCGATCCGGAAAACCTTCACCGACGTCATCTGCGCACGTCGCACATGACCTCTCGGGCCGCATCGCCGCAATCGTCGACGGCGGGGAAACCGGAATTGGTGTAGAATCGACGGTCATCGACTGTACCTCAAACCCACCGGTGATTTTACGACCGGGTGGCGTGACGCGGGAACAGATCGAATCGGTGATCGGCACGGTGGCACTCGATCCTGCCTTATCGATGAAGGATCAGACACCGAAGGCACCAGGAATGAAGTACACGCACTACGCACCGGAAGCGACACTATCCGTTGTGGCGGGCGACCTCTCATTTTTACAACAACTCATCGATGAAGCACGCCAAACCGGACAAAAGACAGGCGTCATTCTCTTTGACGGAGAGGACATCGAAGCTGATGTCCGCTGTTTCCTCGGAACGACGATGGAAACGGCAGCGCAACGTCTTTACGATTGTTTACGGCGATTTGATCAGACGACGGTGGATCAGATTTTTGTACGGGACCTATCAGAAGAAGGGGTTGGGCTAGCAGTCCGGAATCGGCTCCACAAGGCAGCAGGTGGTCGGATCATTCGCCCGTAAAGAAGGAGGATACTGAGATGAGCACACGTCGTGTATTGTTTATCTGTACAGGAAACACATGCCGAAGCCCGATGGCGATGGCATTATTGCGCTCAAAAGTAGCGGATCAAGAATTCGATGTCCGTTCAGCCGGTCTGCGTTCGATGCAAGGCTTTGATGCTTCTGAAAATGCGTTGCAAGTCTTACGTGAACGTGGAATCGAGCTTGAACATTATACGCAAGTCTTCGACGACGTCCTCGGGCGTTGGTCGGATATCATCTTGACGATGACCCGGAGTCACAAACAAGAAGTCGGCGAACGGTACCCGGAACTCAAAGACCGGACATTCACGCTGTATGAGTACGTGACGGGTCTTGAACGGGACATCAACGATCCGTATGGTGGATCGATGAACGTTTACCGGCAGGTCCGAAATGAACTCGAACCCCTCGTCAACCGTCTTGTGTTAAAATTGACGCAGAACGGAAACGGAAGAAAAGCACCGGACAACCGGAAACTTCCGAAAAAACAACCTAAACAAACGGGGGAATAGTAACGATGAAAGTAGCAATTGGAGCAGATCACGGTGGTTTTAAGCTGAAAGCAGAACTGACTGAACTTTTACAGGAGCTTGGGATTGATTATACGGACTTCGGCACCTATTCATCCGATTCGATTGATTATCCGGACGTCGCGATTCCTGTCGCGGAAGCTGTCGCAAACGGTGAGTTTGACCGCGGTATTCTGATTTGCGGTACTGGAATCGGAATCGGCATCGCTGCGAATAAAGTCAAAGGGATTCGGGCGGCACTTGTGCATGATACGTTCAGCGCGAAAGCGACACGTCAGCACAATAACTCGAATATCTTGACGATGGGAGAACGTGTCATCGGACCGGGTCTTGCCCGCGATATCGCTCAGATCTGGCTTGAGACCGAGTTCGAAGGCGGACGTCACGAAAACCGTGTCTGCAAAATCTCAGATTATGAGGTGAAGTAAATGGATTTGGAACAAATTAAACAGGATCTCGAAGCGTCACTGACCGAATTGAATGAGCGCTTCCCGTTAAAAGGGAAGTTGCTCGTCATCGGTTGTTCGACGAGCGAAGTCATCGGGAAACAAATCGGCAAAGCCGGTTCACCGGAAGTCGCGGAAGCGTTGTTTGACGTCTTCGACGCATTCCGTCGTTCGCATCAGGTCGATCTTGCGTTTCAAGGTTGTGAGCACATCAACCGTGCCTTGACGCTCGAGCGGCAAATCGTCGAACGCCTTGGTCTTGAAGCCGTCACGGTCGTTCCGGTTCCGGAAGCGGGTGGTTCGATGGCAAGCGTCGCTTATCAACGTTTCTCAGCACCGGTCGTCGTCGAAGCGATTCAGGCGGATGCCGGGATCGATATCGGCGATACGTTCATCGGGATGCATTTAAAACAAGTGGCGATTCCTGTGCGCCTGCCGCACAAGGAAATCGGAGAAGCGCACGTGACGGCTGCCGTCACACGACCAAAATTGATTGGCGGCGCTCGCGCTAAATACGAATGATTTGTGCAAGGGGTTGCATTCCCCTTGCTTTTTTAATGTGTTTTTAGAGGGTGCCCGTTATCGATTATTCGTGTTAAGATAGTGCTATCGAAATGAATGGGGGAATTCAGATGGAACAAACACCGCTTACGTATCTGAAACAGCAAGACGAGGAACTCTTTTCGGCCATGCGCAAGGAACTGGGACGTCAACGCGATAATATCGAATTGATCGCTTCAGAAAACTTTGTCTCACAAGCTGTCATGGAAGCTCAAGGCAGCGTGCTGACGAACAAATACGCAGAAGGTTACCCGGGACGTCGTTATTACGGAGGTTGTGAGTTCGTTGATTTAGCGGAGAACTTGGCGCGTGATCGGGCGAAAGCCATCTTTGGTGCTGAGCATGCCAACGTGCAACCGCACTCTGGGGCGCAAGCCAACATGGCGGTTTACTTCACGATTCTCGATCAGGGCGACACAGTCCTCGGGATGAATCTTTCGCATGGTGGTCACTTGACGCACGGCAGTCCTGTGAATTTCTCCGGTGTTCAATACAACTTCGTCGAATATGGTGTCGATCCACAAACAGAGATGATCGATTACGATGTCGTCGCGAAGCTGGCAGAAGAACACAAACCAAAATTGATCGTTGCGGGAGCATCGGCTTATCCGCGCGTCATCGACTTCAAACGATTCCGTGAAATCGCGGACAGTGTCGGTGCCTACCTGATGGTCGACATGGCCCACATCGCAGGACTCGTCGCAGCAGGCGTTCACCCGAACCCGGTCGAACACGCCCACTTCGTCACGACGACGACGCATAAGACATTGCGTGGTCCACGCGGCGGAATGATCTTGTGTAAGGAAGAACACGCAAAAGCGATCGATAAAGCGATTTTCCCTGGCATCCAGGGTGGTCCGCTCATGCACGTCATCGCAGCAAAAGCCGTTGCCTTTGCAGAAGCCTTGGCACCGGACTTCAAGGACTACATCAATCAAGTCGTCGCGAACGCAAAAGTGCTCGGCGAAGAGTTGACGGCACGTGGTCTGCGGATCGTCTCCGGCGGTACGGACAATCACTTGCTGCTTGTTGACCTGCAACCGCTCGGTATCACAGGGAAGCTGGCGGAGCATGCGCTGGACGAAGCCGGCATCACGGTCAATAAAAATACGATTCCGTTTGACCCGGCAAGCCCGTTCGTCACAAGCGGAATCCGGATTGGAACGGCGGCGATGACATCACGCGGTTTCAAAGAAGCCGAGATGAAACAAATCGCAGAACTGATCGAGCTTGTTCTGAAAAATCCAGAAGACAACGAAACACTGACAAGTGCCCACCAGCAAGTCTTGGCTTTGACAGGTCGTTTCCCGCTTTACCCGGAACGCGGTTAAGTTTCGGAAGCATCAAGACCACCTCGACCTTTTCGAACGATGAGAAGTGCGGGGTGGTTTTTCTGATGGCATGAACCAGATTGGAAAGGAGTGACGACAGTGGAAATTTTAGTGGTAGAGGACGACTTGAACATCCAGCGGCTTGTCCGCGAGACGTTGGAAGCAGACGGACACCGGGTCCGGGCGACTGCAGACGGGAACGAAGCGGCGCACTGGATCGACGGGCAGGTATTTGAAGCCGCGGTGCTCGATGTGATGATCCCGGGACGAAGCGGCTTTGAATTATGCGCTCGGTTACGGGCAAGTCAGGAAATTCCGATTTTGATGCTGACGGCACTCGGCGAGCTGACGGATAAACGCGAGGGCTTTACAGCCGGAGCGGACGACTACATCACAAAACCGTTTGATCCGGAGGAATTGCTGTTTCGTCTGCATGCCGTCGCGCGGCGTTATCAAAAAGCCGCCATCCCGGTCATGCGGTTCGGGGACGTCACGATCGATAAACGGAGCCAACAGCTGATGATCGGGACGACCCGCTTGACGATTCCAAGACGTGAGTTTGAACTGTTGCACCAGCTGGTCAGTTTCCCGGGACGGGTCTTCAGTCGCGAGGAATTAATCGAACACGTCTGGGGACTCGACTTCATGGGGGACGACCGGACGATCGACGTCCATATCAAGCGACTCCGCAACCGTCTGCAGGAGACGGACGCGATCGAGATCCAGACCGTCCGAGGACTCGGCTATCGATTGGAGGTCCGCTCATGAAATCGTTATATACGAAGATTGTGGGTCTCGTCTGCCTCGTGTTGCTCGGTTCGGCCTTGATCGCCTTATTGATCAGTAACGTGTTGTACTACACCGTCTTACAAGCGTCTTACAGTCAAAAGGTTGAAGAGGCGGTTCAGACGTCGTTTGCCTATTACGAACAGCACGGGGACCAGCAGGTCGATTCCTTCTACGAAATGCTCAGTGCGACCGGTTTTCAATTGTACGTCGTCTCGGAATCGGGTCAGGTGAAACGGTACGGCAATCCGTTCCGTGACGAAACATTGGCACCCGACGTCATTCAATCGGTGCAGGACGGGCAGGTCTATCAGGGGATGCGGGAGTATCCGTTCCATCTGTTTTTACTCGGACTGTTTGATAATGAAGTCATCAATACGTATGGTGCGTCCTTGAAGACGGAGACGGGCACAGACGCTGTTTTCATCCGCCCTGATCTAAGCCGGCAGATTCGCGAACTGCACCTATTCGTGGGTGCCTTCTTGGCACTGCTCGTCTTGATCAGCTTCCTGCTGCTTGTCTTTTCGATCCGTTACCTCGTCCGGCCGATCAAACGATTGACGACAGCGACAGAACAGATGACAGCTGGAGATTATTCCGTCACGGTCGCGACGACCGGTCAGGATGAAATCGGGGAACTGTCGCGCCGGTTTGACGAGATGGCGCAAGCTGTCGCAAAATCAGACGCCGAACGGAAAACGTTTGTCGCGAACGTCTCCCATGAATTCCAATCGCCCTTAACGACGATCAAAGGGTATGCCGGACAGCTTGAACAGACAGCCGGACCGGACGACCGGGCGAAACTGGTGACGATTGGACAAGAGGCGGCGCGGATGGCGGAATTGACACGGCAACTGCTTGTACTCGCCCGACTGGACGAAGGACGGCAATTGGCGCGGCATCCGGTGTTGCTGGGGCAAGCGATTCAGGCGACGTTACAGACACTCAGCTATCAACTGGATGAGCAAGGCATCGCGGTCGCTCTGACCGTACCGGACGACACGGTCATTCTCGCAAACGAGATGGCGCTCGAGCAGATTTTCCATAACATCATCCGCAATGCACTGCATGTCTCGACCGACGGACAACTGATTTCGATTCAAGCCGAGACCGCAGGAAGTACGGTGACGGTCCGGATCAGTGATGAAGGACCGGGCATGACGCCGGACATGATCGAACATGCCTTTGAACGGTTTTATCAAGGCGATGCCTCGCGTGGTGCAACCGGGACGGGGCTCGGTCTCGCAATCGTTCAGGAGACGATCCATCAACTCGGTGGAACGGTTCGGATCGAGTCACGACTCGGCGTGGGCACGACGTTTGTTTTGACTTTTCCACAAGCCGATTAACTTGTTCATGTTCCGTTCATCTTCAGACTTTAAGATAAACCTGTAACGAAAGAAGCAGGAGGGATAGAGCATGAAGATGGGGTGGCGTGAATTAATTCGGATGAAGCAACGATTCACCTTGATGGCGGTCGTGACAACCTTGATCGTCTTATTGATTTTAATGATTTCCGGGCTCGCGGACGGACTGGCCTATGATAACGGAGCCGTCGTTCGGAACTTACCGGTTGAGCACGTGGCGCTGAGCCAAGATGCGGAAGGACAACTGACACGGTCGTTTTTGGAACAAACGGACCAGCCGGCTGGAACGGAAGCGTTGGGTGTCCAAAGTATGGTCCTTGAGAAACAGAATGGGACAAAAGATGATGTGACAGTGTTTGCGTCTCCGGCGGATACGGTTTATGGACCGAAGGAACTGGCGACATTGCAGCCGGGACAAGTCCTGGTTGATACGCAGTATGCCAAGCAAAGCGGGACAGCCGTCGGGGATACGATCACGGATTTCCGGACGAAGACGACGTTTGAAATCGTCGGGACGGTCAGCGATGGACGGTACAGCCATGCACCGGTGCTCTGGACGACACTCGAGACGTGGAAGGCATGGCAAGATAAGATGAAGACGAATTATGTGTCGGCCTTCATCAGTCAGGAGCCGATCAAGACGGATCTTGCGACCTATACCCAACAACAGATTGTCGAACAAGTACCGGGTTATGCGGCGGAACAAAATTCCTTCCAAATGATGCGGATTGCCCTCGTCTTGATCGGTTCCTTGATTTTGACCGCCTTTTTCTACATCTTGACGATGCAGAAGATGAAGCAACTCGGTATCTTAAAAGCCATCGGGATCCGGACACGAACGATTGGTCAAGGATTGGTCTTACAGGTCTTTCTGTTGACGACCGTTTCGTTTGCGATCAGCCTGCTGCTGACTTGGACAATCGGTCAGCTCTTACCGGGTGACCTGCCGTTCCGGTTTGAATGGACAACAAGTTTCGGCTACGGCGGATTAATTGTGCTGACAGCGATGCTTGGTGGTCTGATACCGTTACGTGCCTTGAAAAAACTGGAGCCGGCGGATGCGATGGGAGGAATGACCGGATGATCAAGATGACACAGGTTGAACAAACGTATGGAGAGATGAAAGTCCTGCACGACGTTTCATTCGAAGCCGGGACAGGCGAACTGATTGCCCTCGTCGGACCGAGCGGCAGCGGGAAAAGTACGTTATTACAATTGCTTGGTCTGTTGCAGACACCTTCATCCGGCATGATTCAATTTGACGGCAGTCCGCTCGGTAATACGTCGGACGAAGGACGGCGGCAGATGCGGCTCGAGGAAATCGGCTTCATCTTTCAGGAGTCGCACCTTGTTCCGTTTCTGACGGCAGCGGAACAACTGGAGCTCGTCGCAGAAGAAGCCGGACGCACGATCGATGCGGCGGCTCAGCTCGAAGTGTTCGGGTTAGGTGACCGATGTGAGCATTTGCCGCACGCCTTATCCGGCGGGGAACGGCAACGGGTCGCGATCGCCCGGGCGCTCGTCAATGACCCGCGTCTCGTCTTGGCGGATGAACCGACGGCGAGCCTCGATTATTCGAACGCGCAACAGGTGATGGAATTGTTGCGGAAGCAGGCGCATGTGTACGGGAAGACCGTCATCGTCATCACGCATGATGACCGGATGCTGTCGTACTGTGACCGTGTCTTGCGGATGGAAGACGGATACGTTCAGGAATTAGATTAAGATCTGATGCTCGGCCTGCGGTTGTTTTGATTCATAAACAATCAAGGACCGGGCACTTTTTTTGTTATACTGGTCAGTATACGAATAATTTAAGGGTGGCATCTGAATCATGAATTTATCTAAATTTATCCAATCTGAATTAGAAGCGGTCAATACTGCACAAATCACGAAGTGGTTAGAAGATAAAAGTTTATCGAAGCGTGAGTATAAGCGCCTGATTGAAGATTTTAAGGCAATCATCATCATGGAACAAGCTGGTTTTTATGAACAAGCGGATGTACGCTTCATGCAATGGAAAAACCTTCCGTTGCCGGCGGAAATCTACCGCTACCGTTTGGCAATTGCCGGAAAAGCGGGAGGTAAACGGTTGATTCGGAAACGATTTTCAACGTTTCCACCGGCTGTACAAAACCATACTCAATTAAAAGCATGGAAAAAAATTGTACAGTTGAATCCGGTCTGGTTGGGCGGTCTGATGCTGGCAGGTCTATTGTTGGTCGGAGTTACACAACTTGAATTTCCTGAAGAAGCTGCGCCTGAAAAACCTTCTGAACAGGTGAACGTGGAACAAAAACTGGCAGCTTTAGAAAAAGAAGTTGAACAATTAAAAGAAAAAAATGACAAGTTGACAGTTTCCGAAGAAAAAAAAGACGAATCGAATAAACCAAAAGAAGATGCAAAAAAAGTTGAGCCTCAGGCTACGACGAAAAATCCAAAGCAAGCGCTTGAAGAGGCGGTTTCTTCCGTTCAATCGAAAAACTATAAGACAGCGAACCAATTATTGACGGGCAACGTGTTAACCAATAAGGAGACAGCCGGTATGGCACGTTTCTACAAGCTGATTGCAGCAGGAAAGTTGAAAGAGACGAAACAAGAAGATTATCTCGCTTATCGAAAGGACTTTCCGGAGTCGGGTTACATGAGTGATGTGTTGTGGATGCAGGCCGTTTATGAACAGAAAAATAAAGTCGGCAACTATAAAATGACCTTGCAGGAACTGGCTAAACAACCGGATAACGAATGGTCGTATGCGGCGAAGGCGATTTTGGAAGGGAAAAGTACACTTGGGGACTGATTAAAAGAAAACAGTTCCCAAGCAGTCACTTTTTAGAGTACAATGCGAAAAGAGAATGGAGAGGAGATGCAAAACAATGAGTAAAGTACATGTATTTGATCACCCATTGATTCAGCACAAGATGACGATCATGCGTAAAGTCGAAACAGGAACGAAACAATTCCGGGAGCTTGTCGACGAAGTGGCTTCATTGATGGCATATGAACTCACGCGTGACCTTCCACTCACAGACGTTGAAATCGAGACACCGGTCACGAAAACGACGCAGAAGATGATTGAAGGCAAGAAACTGGGAATCGTTCCGATTCTTCGTGCCGGTCTTGGAATGGTCGACGGCATGCTTCGCATGATGCCGAACGTCAAAGTGGGTCACATCGGTCTTTACCGTGATCCGGAGACACTTGAGCCGACAGAATACTATCTCAAATTACCGACAGACGTTGCGGAACGTGACTTCGTCGTCGTTGATCCGATGCTTGCGACAGGCGGTTCTGCCTCTGACGCAATCTCCTCTTTAAAGAAACAAGGCGCACAAAGCATTAAGCTGGCGTGTCTCTGTGCAGCACCTGAAGGCGTCAAACGTGTTCAGGAAGAACATCCGGATGTCGATATTTATCTTGCGGCACTCGATGAGAAATTAAATGACCATGGTTACATCGTCCCTGGACTCGGGGATGCGGGTGACCGTCTGTTTGGTACGAAGTAACGGACAGAATGTGAGACGCTTCCTGCGAAGGGAGCGTCTTTTTTTCATTTTCAGTGAAGACGGGCGGGAACTGCGCGTCTGATGGGGAATATGTTTTAATAAGAAAAGAAGTAAAAAGGAGGAAGTTTGTATGCCAATCAAAGTCATGCCGATTTTCGGCACACGACCGGAAGCGATCAAGATGGCACCACTCGTCAACGTCTTAAAACAAAATCCTGCGTTCGATGTTCATGTCACGATCACGGCACAACACCGGGAAATGCTCGATCAAGTACTAGAGCTGTTTAAGATTACACCCGATCACGATTTGAATATCATGAAGCCCCGCCAAACGTTAGTCGATATCACGACGCGCGGTCTGGAAGGACTGGATGCCGTCATGAAAGAAGTCCAGCCCGATCTTGTGTTGGTCCACGGCGACACGACGACGACGTTCGTCGGAAGTCTTGCGGCTTACTACAACCAAATCGCCGTCGGTCATGTAGAAGCCGGACTCCGTACATACGATAAATATTCACCGTTCCCGGAAGAAGTGAACCGGCAGTTGACGTCGACCTTGGCTGACCTGCATTTCGCACCGACCGATCAGGCGGCAACGAACCTCGCGTCAGAAAATCGCCTGACAGGTGTCTACGTGACGGGCAATACGGCGATTGATGCCTTACAGACGACGGTCCAACCCGATTACGTCCATCCTGTGCTGGAAACAGTCGGTGAACGGAAACTTGTCTTGATGACAGCCCACCGCCGGGAAAATCAAGGCGCGAAGATGCATCAGATGTTCCGCGCGATCCGTCGTCTGGCAGATGATTACCCGGATATCCATATCGTCTATCCCGTCCATTTAAATCCGGTTGTCCAAGAAGCAGCCAAAGATGTGTTTAAAGGGCACGACCGGATTACCTTGATTCCACCGCTTGATGTCTTCGCCTTCCACAACTTCGCTAGTCGGGCGCATCTGATTCTGACTGATTCCGGCGGCGTCCAGGAAGAAGCACCGTCGCTTGGTGTTCCGGTCCTCGTCTTACGCGATACGACAGAACGTCCGGAAGGGGTGAAGGCTGGAACGCTGAAGCTTGCCGGAACGGATGAAGACACGATTTACCGTCTTGCCAGCGAGTTGCTGGACGATAAAGTCGCCTATGCGGAGATGGCGCACGCCTCAAATCCATACGGCGACGGTCACGCCTCAGAACGGATTGCGGCGGCGATTTTAGAACATTTTAATCAGAAAGCGACGTTTGAGCCGTTTCATGTTAAAAACTGACTGACCATCATGACAAAATTGAATAACCGACAAAAAGAACCGGTGCTACCGTCAAAAACGGAGGCATCGGTCCTTTTATGAAACACAACAGATGAAACGAAAGCATCGGACCAAACATCGTGACCGTCCTCGTTTCATGCGACTCCTGGAGGGAAAAGCGCGTTTTTGCGCTGTCAGAGACAAACGAGACCCGGTTTCCTGACCACAAGGGCAGGAAAGCTGGCTTGTGTCTCGCCTGCGGAAAGCGCATGAGGAAGAGGGCGGAACACCTGTCACGATAGCATGACGCGTTATACTTGGGAACGGGTCGGCACTTTTATTAGACAATAACTAATACCACATCATTCCTTTACGCCCAGTGCGACGGTCGAAGCAATCGTTCCGGAAGCCGTGTTCCGGCGTCTCCTTGAGCGGCATTGATTTGGGCCTGTGTTAAAAACAGGGCATCCGTCAGGTCGGCGCCTCGCAGATTACAATCACGCAGATCGGCGCCGAGGAAATTGACGCCGCGTAACTGACAGTGCGACAGATTCGTTGCCAGTAAAAACCGTCCGCGAAGGCTGCAACCGGATAAATTCTGTCGGGAAAGGTTTTTGCCGATCCAGTCGTTCGGGAGTGTCGGTAGTTTTTTCTGATATGGTGCTTGGACAAGTGTTTCGATTTGCGCAAGGAGCGGCAGAATCGTCGCGCGGAGCTGGTCGACGTCGAGTGCGGCGAGTTCAGCCGGAGGTAACCCGGTCTTCGCATCGAGTTCTTGAAGTTTTGTTTTCAAAGCACCATGGATGGAACGGGTTTCCGGTCGGATGCCGTCGGTGAGATACCACATCATTTCCTGAAGGTGGACCATCTTCGGATAGAGGGTGTACATGAGCGGTTTCGTCGAATCGTCATAGATGCCGGAGAACGTCACTTGCGAGATTTGTTGACCGGCTCCGAAACAATCATAGACGGTGCACCCTTTATAGCCGCTCGGACGCAGTCGGTCATGAATCTGACACCGGTAATCGGCATCGAGGTTCCGGCACGGGGTTGCTTCCGGCTTATCGTGTCCGAAGTCGCTCGAAGCGGAAAAGGCGAGCGCTGTGCAACATAAGCCAAAACAGTCCGTGCACCGGACACGAAAACGTTCTGTTTCCATTTTTTCACTTCCTTTTGATGTTCTGTCTTCTTTTTACCATAACGGTCCGTCTGTCGACAATCGTCCGAAAACGTTATTGTCGGAACGGATTAAGCGGAAGACCGATGTGGCGAATCACCTGAAAAAAAGCGTGAGAATCAAAACATCCGTGTGAAATGTATGGTTTTTGTTAAAAAATCAACTGCCGGATGACCTTGAAACGACGAAATCAGATCTGACATTTTGAGCTGTGACAAGGGACACACGAGACGAATTGGAAATCATCTGCCGCCTTTGTTACAAACAGATGTCAGAGGCGTTTTTCTGTCCCGAAACGGAAGCGTTTACAATTGTGAATAAAAATTGTTTTTTCACAAAATCGACACAAATCAAATTTAGACGACTTGTTTCTCATTCCGGAACACGATATAACGTTACTGTTCAATGGTTTTGTTCACCTAGTGAACCATCTCGCTAAACGTTGATAGTACTACATATTTTCTTCACATCTTCGTGAAAAGCGTGGCACGGGATACCTCTGTGAAAACCTTATCAATTGTTGATATACAATGGTTTAGACGGTCCATTTTAATTGTGAATTCATTTGACTATGAAATGGTTCTCATTGTATTCTTGACTAGTATGAAAATCCGCAAATTGTGGGAAAGAAAAAGAGCCCACAACTGGGAAAAGGGGGTCGTCTCTAGTGCGCCAAAACGGGCTCGCAACGAGTATGGTCATGGCCTCGCAAATTTCGACGGCACTTGCCGCACCGATCGTCATCGGCTTTCTTGTTGGGAACTATGGGGAACAGCAGAACTGGTGGCAAAATATGGGGGCGACGTTTTCAGTGTTCATCGGGATTTTCATCGGCATTCTCTGCATGATCGCAATGATCAGGCACTTGTTAGGAGACAAGACATGAACATAATCCTTCAAGATGCGTTGTATCGTGCGTACTTAAGATGGTTCGGACTCTATTATGGAATCCTTGCCGTCCTGTTACTTGTCGGTTATCCGAGTGATCCAGTGATTTATGGGCTGGCATTAGGTGGGGCAGGTAGCTTCATGATTCTGACGCTGCAACGACTCAGCGTCGATCGAATGTATCGTGTAATCGAGCGTGGGCGTAAGCCGATGTCTCGAGGGACCGTATCACGCATGGCGGTCGCGGTACTTTGTGTGATGATCGGTTTGAAGTACGAAACCGAATTGTCATTAACTGCGGTGGTAATAGGCCTTCTCGCCGGCCACGTCATACAATTTTGTGAGTTTTTGACTCACGAACTTAAGCGGGAAAAGAGGTGAATAGTCAAATGAACCACGAAATGCCACTTTACGAAATCCCACTCTGGGGCGACTTCGTTCTGTACGGTAGCTGGACAAACTTGATCACAGTGCTGATTGCAGCTGCTCTCGTTTTCCTGATTGCCGTGGCCGGTACGCGACGTCTAGCGATGAAGCCAACCGGTTTTCAAAACACGCTGGAGTTATTCCTCGAATTCGTTCGCGGAATCATCAGCAGTACGATGGACTGGAAAACAGGGGGTCGCTTCCTAACTTTCGGAATGACACTGTTCCTATTCATCATCGTGTCCAACTTAATGGGTCTTCCCTTTAACGTTGTGACGGGTCACTACATTTGGTTCAACTCACCAACTGCGGATCCGTACGTGACACTTGCACTTTCATCTATGGTAGTGGTCATGAGCCATTATTATGGTGTGAAAATGCGCGGCTTCGGCGCTTATGCAAAAACGTTTATGACGCCGATGTTTATTATTACCATCATCGAGGAGTTCGCAAACACGTTGACGCTCGGTCTTCGTCTTTACGGTAACATCTTCGCGGGTGAGATCATGATTGGTATCATTCTCTCGATCGGTATCATCTCTGGAACGAACGATTTCCAATTCCTCGGACCAGTTGGTGTCATCCTGTCAGCGATTCCAATGTTGATCTGGCAAGGATTCTCTCTCTTCATCGGGGCAATCCAAGCGTATATCTTCCTTATCTTAACGATGGTTTACATCGGACATAAGGCAGCGCACGACCATTAATTCGAAGGTAAAGCATCTGCTTTTCCGATAACCGCACGACCAAATTTCGAACACAATCTAGGGAGGCAATTCATAATGGAACTTATTGCAACAGCGATCATCATCGGACTCGGCGCACTCGGCGCAGGTATCGGTAACGGTCTTATCGTAAACGGTACAGTATTAGGACAAGCACGTCAGCCAGAACTCAAAAACGAACTTCGTCAAACAATGTTCATCGGTATCGGTCTCGTTGAGGCACTTCCAATCATCGGTGTAGCGGTCGGTTTCCTTCTCCTCAACTCTTAATCCGTATTTTACGCATCAAGAACTGAGCTACATAGGGCGTTATTCGTTCCACTAGAGTGAACCGTCATGGGGGCCACGGCTCCCTTATGTAGATATTAGAAGTAGGACCAACCACGAGGGGAGTGTAATCGAATGAATCTCACGTATCTTGCGGCAGAGGCGGGCGGCGAAGGCAACCAACTCTTACTTGCCAATATGATCGTCACGATCGTCGTTTTCCTCTTGCTCCTCATCCTCTTGAAGAAATTCGCATGGGGCCCGCTCATCAACATGATGAAAGCGCGTGAAGAGCATGTGGCGAGCGAGATCAATTCGGCTGAGAAAAGCCGGAAAGACGCTGAAGTCTACGTAGAACAACAACAAGCAGAACTCAACAAGGCACGTACGGAAGCACGTGACCTGTTAGAAGCATCACGCCGTCAAGCTGAGGCAGAACAAGCACGTGCGATGGAGCAGGCACGTCTTGAAACAGAAATGAGCAAGGAAGAAGCTCGCCGTGCAATCGAACGTGAACGCGCTGAAGCACAAGCTGCTTTGAAGAACGATGTTGCTCTTCAAGCAATCGCTGCAGCACGCCACGTCATGAAAACACAGCTTGCGACAGACGAAGCGGCTCAAAAAGCACTCGTCGATCAATTCCTTGCTGACACTAAGGGCACGAACTAATGCGTGACCACGTAGCGGGACGCTACGCAAAAGCGCTCTTCGATCTTGCACTTGAGCACCATGTGCTCGAACAAGCAGAAGCTGATGTGCGAACGCTCGGCGAAGTGCTCCACGCAACACCAGAGCTCGCATCGGTGTTAGACAACCCATCGATTTCTGCAGAAGAGCTGAAGCAAGTACTTCATACGAGCTTCACAGGCTTCAATACCATTGTCTTGAATACCATCCTCGTCATGGTCGAAAACGACCGTGCGGCGGAAGTATTATCATTGCCGGAGCATTTCATCGCGTTGTTGAACGAGCACCGTAACGTTGCGACAGCAATCGTGACAAGTGCATACAAACTGTCAGACGAAGAAATCACGAACGTGAAAGAAACGTTTGGCCAAAAATCAGGTAAAACGCTTGAAGTAGAAAATGTTGTTGATACGAATGTAATCGGTGGACTTCGTGTTCAGATCGGTTACACGACATATGATGGCACGATCGAAACGAAACTAACGCGACTTGAGCGTGAGCTGTTAAAAGCGTAAGAAAATAGGGGTGAAACGCATGAGCATTAGAGCTGAAGAAATCAGCGCCCTGCTTAAAGCGCGTATCGCGCAGTACGGTTCTACGATGGAAGTGAACGAGACAGGTACAGTCATCCAAATCGGTGATGGTATCGCTCGTGCACACGGACTCGACAACGTCATGTCGGGAGAGCTCGTAGAATTCGCTAACGGCACAATGGGCTTGGCGCAAAACTTAGAAGAAGGCAACGTCGGTATCATCATTCTTGGTGACTACCTTGAAATCAAAGAAGGCGACTCTGTTCGCCGTACGGGCCGCATCATGGAAGTACCAACAGGAGACGCGCTCCTCGGACGTGTCGTCAACCCACTCGGTATGCCAATCGATGGTCTTGGTCCAATCGAAACAGAACACTATAACCCAATCGAGCGTAAAGCTTCTGGTGTTATGGCACGTAAATCGGTTCACGAACCACTTCAGACGGGAATCAAGGCAATCGATGCCCTCGTTCCAATCGGTCGTGGACAACGTGAGTTGATCATCGGTGACCGTCAGACGGGTAAGACGTCGATCGCCATCGATACGATCATCAACCAAAAAGAAGAAAACATGATCTGTATCTACGTCGCAATCGGACAAAAAGAATCAACAGTCCGTGGTGTTGTTGAGACACTCCGTAAAAACGGTGCACTTGATTACACGATCGTCGTTTCGGCAGCAGCTTCACAGCCGGCGCCACTTCTTTACCTCGCACCATTCGCTGGTGTAGCGATGGGTGAACACTTCATGGATCTCGGCAAGCACGTTCTTGTCATCTATGATGATCTTTCGAAACAAGCAGCGGCATACCGTGAGCTTTCGCTTCTTCTGAAGCGTCCACCAGGCCGCGAAGCCTACCCGGGTGATGTCTTCTACCTTCACTCACGTCTCCTTGAGCGTGCGGCGAAATTGAACGACGGACTTGGCGCAGGTAGCTTAACAGCACTTCCGTTCATCGAGACACAAGCGTCGGATATCTCGGCTTACATCCCGACAAACGTTATCTCGATCACGGATGGTCAAATCTTCCTTCAATCGGATCTCTTCTTCTCAGGTGTCCGTCCAGCGATCAACCCGGGTCTCTCGGTATCGCGTGTAGGTGGTTCGGCTCAAGTAAAAGCGATGAAGAAGGTAGCGGGTACGCTCCGTCTTGACCTCGCTTCTTACCGTGAGTTAGAAGCCTTTTCACAGTTCGGATCTGACCTTGATAAAGCGACACAATCGAAGCTTAACCGTGGTGAGCGGACAGTAGAGGTTCTGAAACAGGATCTCAACCAACCGTTGACTGTCGATAAGCAAGTCATCATCATCTATGCCTTGACTCGTGGTCACCTTGATGATGTTGCCGTTTCAGATATTCGTCGTTTTGAAAAGGAACTCAACCTTTGGCTCGATCAAAACCGCAAACAACTTTGCGATGAGATCCGTAAAACAGGTAACCTTCCAGCTGACGAAGAAATCGTTACTGCAATCTCAGAATTTAAGAAAACGTTCCAACCGACTGTCTAAGAGATTTCTCTTAGACTCGACTGGACGCTCTTGATACTAACAAGGTGGTGAATCGAAATGGCATCGTTGCGCGAGATACAAATGCGGATCAACTCGACGAAAAGTACGAAACAGATCACGAAAGCGATGAACATGGTTTCGGCGTCGAAACTGAACCGCGCTCAAGCACATAGCGCGAAGTTCCAGCCTTACATGCTGAAAATGCAGGAAGTGCTCGGAACCATTGCGAATGGCACGACAGGTGCTAGCCATCCGATGCTCGAAAAACGTCCTGTCAAAAAGACAGGCTATATCGTCATCACATCGGATCGCGGCTTAGCTGGTGCATATAACGCCAACGTGCTGCGTGAAGTCTACCGGGAAATCAATGAAAAGCATACTACGGACAGTTACGTCTTGTTCGTGGTCGGTAAAGTCGGTGTCCAGTTCTTCCGTTCACGCGGAATTACGGTCACGGACGCGATCACAGGACTAAACGATTCTCCTTCGTATGTCGATGTCGCAGAAATCGTGAAGCGTACAGTGAGTGCGTTCACGCTCGGCGAAATCGACGAACTCAAGCTGTGCTACAACCATTTCTTGTCTGTCATCAGCCAGGAAGTGAAAGTCGAAACCCTTCTCCCGCTCGGAGAAATCGAAGCTTCGTCTTCGACGACTTATGAGTACGAGCCAAGTGAGGAACAAATCCTTTCTGAACTCCTTCCGCGTTATGCGGAGAGCTTGATTTTCGGTGCGCTTCTTGACGCGAAAGTAGCAGAACATGCGTCACGTATGACAGCAATGCAAAGTGCGACAGATAACGCAGATGACTTGATCGGTCGATTGACTCTCGTCTACAACCGGGCTCGACAAGCTGCAATCACGCAAGAAATCACAGAGATCGTCAGTGGAGCCGCTGCTCAGCAGTAAACCACTCGGCGTAATGATAGCTAGGAGGAAACACGATGAACGAACTCGGTTTAAAAGGCCGCGTCGTCGCGGTCATGGGACCTGTCATCGACGTTAAGTTCGACGGACACTTGCCGAACATCTACAACGCGCTTCGTATTCAATATACGCCGCAAACAGTAGAAGAAGTAGCCATCGATTTAACGCTTGAGGTCGCCTTGCATCTTGGTGACGACGTCGTCCGTACCATTGCGATGGATTCTACGGATGGTGTACGCCGCGGAGTGGAAGTACTGGACACTGGTGCTCCAATCTCGGTACCTGTCGGAGAAGCAACGCTTGGTCGCGTCTTCAACGTACTCGGTAACCCAATTGATGAAAAAGAACTCGATGCAACAGTGGAACGTCTTCCGATCCACAAAAAAGCACCGACGTTTGATAACCTTTCAACAAAAGTTGAAATCCTCGAAACAGGAATTAAAGTCGTTGACTTACTCGCTCCTTACATCAAGGGTGGTAAGATCGGTCTCTTCGGTGGTGCCGGTGTAGGTAAGACCGTCCTCATCCAGGAATTGATCAACAACATCGCCCAAGAGCACAGCGGTATCTCGGTATTCGCAGGTGTTGGTGAGCGGACGCGTGAAGGTAATGACTTGTACCATGAGATGACGGATTCAGGCGTTATCAAACAAACGGCGATGGTCTTCGGTCAGATGAACGAGCCGCCGGGCGCACGTCTTCGTGTTGCCTTGACTGGTTTGACAATGGCGGAATACTTCCGTGATGAGCAAGGACAAGACGTTCTTCTCTTCGTCGATAACATCTTCCGTTATACACAAGCAGGTTCAGAGGTATCGGCCCTTCTCGGTCGTATGCCATCTGCCGTTGGTTACCAGCCGACACTTGCTACAGAGATGGGTATGCTTCAAGAGCGTATCACGTCAACAAACAAAGGTTCGGTTACATCGATCCAAGCGGTTTATGTACCAGCTGATGACTATACTGACCCGGCTCCTGCAACGACGTTTGCCCACTTGGATGCAACGACGAACCTTGAGCGCCGTCTCTCTGAGATGGGTATTTATCCTGCCGTGGATCCACTTGCTTCGACTTCACGTGCCCTTTCACCGGAAATCGTCGGCGAAGAGCATTACAGTGTAGCTCGTCAAGTTCAGGAAACACTTCAGCGTTACAAAGAACTTCAAGATATCATCGCGATCCTCGGTATGGACGAGTTGTCTGAAGAAGACAAATTGACTGTACACCGTGCGCGTCGTATCCAGTTCTTCTTGTCGCAGAACTTCCACGTAGCTGAGCAGTTCACAGGACAAAAAGGATCGTACGTCCCGGTTAAGGACACGATCCGCGGCTTCAAAGAAATCCTCGGTGGGAAACACGATGATTTGACGGAAGAAGCATTCCGTCTTGTCGGTCCGATCGAAGATGCGATTGAAAAAGCGAAGACGCTTGTCTAAGTGACAAAGCATAAGGGGGACTTGAGATGAACACACTTCATGTCAATATCGTCACCCCGGATGGCGAAGTGTATGATGGGAATGTTCGTATGGTCGTCGCGAAAACGATATCTGGTGAAATCGGGGTTCTCCCGCACCACGTACCGCTCGTGACACCACTCGACATCAGCATCTTGAAGTTGCGCCACGAAGATGGCGGACGCACGTTGATCGCTATCAGCGGTGGCTTTATGGAAGTGCGCCAGGATACAGTAACGATTCTTGCTGAAACGGCTGAAGCTGCGGAGAAGGTCGATTACGACCGTGCCTCTGCTGCGAAAGTCCGGGCAGAACGTCGTCTCCAGGACACGAAATTATCAGATCTTGAGTTCAAACGCGCTGAGCTTTCATTGAAACGCGCAATCAACCGTCTCAACCTAAAAGAGTACGGTCGCGATTGATCCAAGTAAAAAAAGACCCGGTTTCCATCATGGAAACCGGGTCTTTTTTCATGAACGGTCAATGATTCGGTTTAGGACAACCGTTTTCGCATGGGATTAAGGGATTCAGGTTTAACAACGGTCAAAAAAGTAAAAGTACATTATATGTGTCCTCTTCACACATTTCTCAATCTTATTATGTTGTTTTTTCCAGATTCATCTTTTCATAATATATTTTATACGCTAAAATAAATTATCTTGTGCTTTTTTGTTTGCGCAATCATTCATTGTATGAAATCATGGTAAGGTTGGGAAAAACAAAACAAGAAGAGGTGCAGGAACAGTGACGTCAATCGGTTTAAGTGCGCTAGTCAGTATGCTCGTTTATTTAACAGCCATCATGCTTGCCTGGTGGGCACTCCTTCCTGTCAAATGGGAGAAGTTCCTCCAACATCCTAAAGGTCCGCAGGCTGTCGCCTTACGAGTGTTGCTTGCCATTGCGCTCGGTTCACTTGTCGCCGGATTTTTACTTGATTATTCAGGATTCGCGCAGCGTCTCCAATTTTTAGTCGGATGAACTTGTAACTTCATTGTAAACCTTGAATTGGCAATATGTTTTAGTATGGAACAGGATAGTATTCTTATAATGAAGTAACACAACCATTGTCGAGATGAAAAGTCGTGTTGGATTTGGAATGAGAGATAAACTACAGGGTGTTTCTCTTCTATCATGCGTTGGTCTACAACTATGATCTACACCAATCGCGAATTGAACGAATAGAATAGAAACGAAAGCAGAGGAGCATGAGTAATGGAAAAAATTGTTGTCCGTGGCGGACGTAAATTAGCTGGAACGGTAAAAGTAGAAGGTGCAAAAAACGCAGTCTTAAAAACATTGGTCGCAACGTTGCTTGCTTCAGAAGGCACATCAGTCCTTCAAAATGTCCCGCGTCTTGCAGACGTCTATACGATTAATAACGTCTTACGGAACTTAAATGCAGAAGTCACATTCGATGCAGAAGCAAACACGGTGACGGTTAATGCAGAAGCACAACTAAAAGATGAAGCACCACTTGAATACGTTCGGAAGATGCGTGCGTCAATTCTTGTCATGGGACCACTCCTCGCTCGTCTTGGACGCGCACGCGTTGCGATGCCGGGCGGCTGTGCAATCGGCTCCCGTCCAATCGATCTCCATTTAAAAGGGTTCGAGGCAATGGGCGCAAAAACTATCATCGGTAACGGCTTTGTCGAAGCACAAGTCGACGGTCGCTTACAAGGGGCAAAAATCTACCTCGATTTCCCATCTGTCGGTGCAACTGAAAACATCATGATGGCAGCAACACTTGCTGAAGGGACGACTGTCATCGAGAACGTTGCAAAAGAGCCTGAAATCGTCGATCTCGCGAACTTCCTCAACGCTATGGGTGCAAAAGTCCGCGGTGCCGGAACAGAAACAATCCGCGTCGAAGGTGTTGAAAAACTCCACGGCGGCAACCACTACGTGATTCCAGACCGGATTGAAGCGGGTACGTTCATGATCGCAGCAGCGATCACAGAAGGTGATGTCGAAGTCATCGGTGCAGAACGTGAACACCTTCGTCCATTGATCTCGAAAATGGAAGAGATGGGTGTCAAAATCTCGGATACAGAAGAAGGTCTTCGTGTCGTCGGACCGAAGAAACTGGTTGCGATTGACGTCAAGACGATGCCACACCCTGGCTTCCCGACAGATGTCCAAGCACAAATGATGGCCTTGGTCTTAAAAGCAGAAGGCACATCAGTCATCACGGAAACGGTCTTCGAAAACCGCTTCATGCACGTCGAAGAATTCCGTCGTATGAACGCCGACATCAAAATCGAAGGTCGTTCATCGATCATCACAGGCGGTATCCAGCTTCAAGGAGCAGAAGTGCTTTCAACGGATCTCCGTTCAGGTGCGGCACTTGTCACAGCAGGATTGATTGCTGAAGGCGAAACACGTGTTGGTGCCCTTCACCATATCGATCGCGGATATGTTGATTTCCATCTTAAATTACAAGCACTTGGTGCAGATGTTGAGCGCGTTACAGAAGAAACGGTTGCGATTGAAGAAACAGCCGCGACGAAGCTTTAAGCTCTCATATCATTCTTATTTATTCTTGACGACTTTCTCAAAAAGAAAGTCGTCTCTTTTTGTTACGCTGTGCTAGAATTGAAAGGTATGTATACATAAATGGGTTAGACGTCCAAACGACGTTCTAAATTTTGGAATAATAGCCAGTGGATAAAGGAGATCACGCGAGATGTTTTCAAAAGATATCGGAATTGACCTAGGGACGGCCAATGTCGTCATTCACGTAAAAGGTAAGGGAATCGTGCTCGACGAGCCATCAGTCGTCGCCATCGATAAAGCAACAGGAAAAATTCATGCCGTTGGAACGGAAGCCCACCAGATGGTCGGACGGACACCCGGCAACATCGTAGCGATTCGTCCACTTCGGGACGGCGTCATTGCCGACTTCGAGATGACGGAAGCGATGTTACGTCATTTCATCGACAAAATCGAAGTCCGGAGTATGTTCGGCGGTGTTCGGATGCTGATTTGTACACCGGCCAGCATCACGACGGTTGAAGCGAAAGCAATCCGTCAAGCAGGCGAAAAATCAGGTGCAAAAACCGTGTTCCTCGAAGTGGAACCAAAAGTCGCAGCAGTCGGCGCAGGGATGGACATTTGGATGCCGGCCGGTCACATGGTGATTGATATCGGTGGCGGAACGACGGACGTCGCCGTACTCTCGATGGGAGACATCGTCTGTGGGGAAACGATTAAAGTAGCAGGGGACCGGTTTGATCACGACATCATCCGGGCAATCAAGGATAACCATAAACTGATCATCGGCGAACGGACGGCACAAAACGTCAAGATGACGGTCGCGACCGTTTCAGACGAAGGACGTCAAGAAGAGATGGACATTCGGGGTCGGAATCTCGTGACGGGTCTGCCAGACAACATTACGATTTCTTCGCAGGAGATGCATGAAGCGTTGGCAGAAGCAGCGATGGAAATCGTCGAAGCGACAAAACGGGTGTTGGAGAAAACACCACCGGAACTTGCGGCGGACATCATCGATCGCGGCATCATCCTGACGGGTGGTGGAGCATTGCTTGACGGCATCGATCAGTTGCTCGCAAAAGAACTTGGACTGCCGGTCTTGATCGCAGAAGACCCAATGTTATGTGTCGCGCGGGGAACAGGGATCATGCTCGATAATTTAGGAAAATAAGATACACCAACAAGGGTCATTCCAATTGCGGAATGACCCTTTTTTGATGGAGACGTAAGATGAACCGATGCTGCTGAAACGTGCCGGATTACTGCGTACTGCGCATGAACTCCTGATAGGCGTCAAAATCATGATAGACGATGGCGCTTGGCGGCAAGGAACTGTTCATGGTTTGATTGACAAGTTGATTGAGCGTGGTCCGTGTTTTTCCGTAAAAGGTGATGCTCGGTGTTTCCGGGAGCGCTGTAAATTCGATGGCATACGACAAGCGGTGCTGATGACTCGCGGCATACAAGGCATCCGTCATCGTGATGGCAGCAAGACCATTCCCGCCGCCGTAGACCGTCCGGTAACTCATCAACGTCACTTCATCGGCTAACTCCATTGCCCATTCACTGAGCGGACGACCGGAGGCATCGGAAACGGTATGGAACCAGAACGGTAAAAACAGTTGCAGGGGAAGACTCGCAGCATCACTGACATCTTGAAAAGCGGTTAAGATCCGTTGATAGGAAGCGACGACGGCAGCTTGATCGGTTTCCCACTCCGGTAAGGCATACGGTTCCAAATCGACGCTGATTCCGTCCGGTCGTTCCATCGTTTCCTGCAGATAGACATTGATCCAGGCTAACGGGTCTTCGACGTTCGGACGGTTGGCGGTCCCTTCGTTCGTGATCCAGCGCGGTTGTCCGAATAAAAAGTAGACTTCGATGCCGGCCAGATGAGCTTTTTCAACGAAAGAACGGTAGAGGATACGGTCACCCTCAACAGCGACATGCAGATAGACACGTTTCATCTGTCTGGTGGTCAGCTGATTGATCTTTGTTGAAAGTTGTTTGGCCTCAGGAATCGACCAGATGACGGTATGACGAGTGACGGTGGTCGCTGCTTCACTTGGAACAGGCAGAAGCGAACTGACCACGGCGGCGCAGATGAGACTGACGATGAAACGTTTCATACTCAATCACTCCTCTGATTTCGTTACCTTATTATCGGTCGTTCGGGACGACTTGGATATGAGGCAATAGTCCGGGAGTCATCAGAATCAGTTCAAATCCTAGACATTTCACTTTGTGAAGTGTATATTAGAAGTTGTTGAATTGAAACGGATTTTCCATTAAAAAGGAAGTGATGCCACAATGCCATTGTGGAAACGGAATTTAGTTGTCGTTTGGATTGGCAGTTTTTTGACCGCTGCCGCACTCAGTTTAGTTTTACCGTTTTTGCCCTTATTCATTGAAGAACTTGGTGTCGATGGACGCCAGGAAATCACGACCTGGTCGGGAATCGCCTTTGGGGCGACCTTCCTTGTCGCAGCCATCGTTTCACCGATTTGGGGCCGATTGGCCGATAAAAAAGGTCGGAAATTGATGTTGCTTCGAGCCAGTCTCGGGATGTCGATCGTCATGTTCTTGATCAGCTTCGTCCAAGACGTCTACCAGCTCGTCTTCTTACGTCTTGTCATGGGTGCCGTCTCCGGATTCATTTCCGCCGGGATCACCTTGATTGCCTCACAAACCCCAAAAGAGAAAAGTGGCTGGGCGCTCGGTACATTGTCGACCGGTGGGATTGCCGGTGGCTTATTAGGACCTCTAATCGGAGGATTCCTTGCCGATATGATTGGGCTTCGACCCGTTTTTCTCTTTACGAGCATACCGCTCTTCCTAACCTTCCTCGTCACCTATTTCTTCGTCAAAGAAGAGTTCGTGCCGTTGCAAGTCAAAAAAATGGCTTCTGCGAAGGAAGTCATCCAGTCACTTCGCCATCCGGAATTGATCTTAAGCCTGTTCTTGACGACATTTTTGATTCAGTTCGCCGCACAATCAATCAGTCCGATTTTGTCGCTTTACGTGCGGGAACTCAGTCCCGGAACGGAACGCTTGGCACTGTTATCCGGAATCGTCGCCTCGGCACCCGGGATTGCTGCCTTGATCGCCGCGCAACGACTCGGGCGGTTGTCTGATAAGATCGGAGCGGAACGTGTCTTATTCTTCGCACTGCTCATCTTTGCCGCGTTCTTGATTCCCCAAGCGTTCGTGACCGATACGAGTCAACTAATCGTCTTACGTATGGGAATCGGATTTGCGACAGCTGCCTTGATGCCTTCGGTACAGACACTGCTTCGCAAACATACACCGGCGAACGCATCGGGCCGGATTTTTGGTTATAACCAATCGGCCCAGTTCATGGGGAATTTCCTCGGACCATTGGCAGGCGGTCAAATTGCCGGTCACTTCGGTTTTGAAGCGTTGTTCCTGTTCACCGGTTTGATCGTCATCACGAATGCCGTGCTGGAGCGGACACAAACAGCGGTACTCAGTAAAAAACATTCATAAGGAAGGAAATGCTGTGTCGCTTAATTCGCGACACAGTATTTTTGGATTTCATCAAGACAACATGAAGAATTCATCAAGTTTCAATTGTTGAGAGTTCTCGAGGGCTTTCATGATTTGACCGGACTGGGCACGGACCTTGTAATCCGCCGAATAGTGGAATAGACCATTATCCAGTTCCGTCAAAGCGAGCGGTTCAATTAATGTTTTCGGATGGATGACATCCGTTAATTGAAGCGACAGTTCGATTTGATGATCGACGGGCAGACGGATCGAAGCGTAGAAATGAACGGAACGATTCGTACTGCGGGTGATCAAAATCGGTGACGCTCCGACATTAACTTCTTTTCCATTCAGCCGGGTGATGGAAATCTGTCCATGAAGAGAAGGTAACGGTTTTTTTGGTGATTGTTTCAGCGATTCGATTGGCTGCAGGACAGATTGTGTTAAGAGAGCCGCCAATCGCTCAGAACTAACAGGACGGCTGAATAAGTAGCCTTGGACTGCATCACATTCCAACTCACGGAATGTATCGAGTTGATCGAGTGTTTCAACTCCTTCTGCGACGACAGTTAACTGAAACTCTTTTGCAAAATAGACGATGCTTTTGATCAGCGAGGTCGTACGGCTGTCTTCTTCCGGAAGGCTCGCGAAGGAACGATCAAGCTTTAGGATGCTGATGGGATACGTGGACAGGCTGGTCAAGGATGACACGCCGCTGCCGTATCCGTCGAGTATCAAATGGATGCCAAGCTGATGCAGTTGCTGTAACGTTTCTTTGACGAACTCACTTTCATGAAGTAACGCCGTTTCTTGAAGTTCCAGTTGCAAGTACCGGGCCGGAACCTGATACCGGTGCAGAGACGTTCTGACACTCTGGACAAAATCGCCGTGTAACAGTTGTTTGGAGGACAGATTGATGGAAATCGGGACGACCGGTAATGCTTTTTTTAACAAGGTTTGGAGCGTCTGGCAGACAGTCTCAAGGACCCACTCACCGATCGGAAGATAACACTGTCCTTCTTCGGATAACGGAATGAAGTCCTGCGGCGGAATACGTCCCCATTCTGGGTGGTCCCAACGAATCAAAGCCTCAAAAGCAAGGATCTGTCCACTCCAAATATCGACTTTCGGCTGATACTCGAGAAACAATTCGTCTTGATCAATCGCATCACGTAAACTTTGTTCCAGTTGATGCCGGCGATAGATTTCAAGATCGAGCTGGGATGTATAAAATTCGTAGGCGGATTGCTTTTTCAATTTAGCCCGCGTCAGTGCCCGGTTCGCAGCATGTAACAGTTCAGTGGCTGTCGTCTGTTCGTCCTGAAAATGACTCACGCCAATCGCGAGTTCTGCGGTCAGTTCATAGCCGTCAATTGGCAGGCGTCTCGTATTGAGCTCGAGAAGGTCGAGGCAAATCTTTTTAAGATGTCCTTCATCAAACGGCTCAGTCAACAAGACAGCATAATGATCTCCTGCGATGCGTGAAGCATAAACATCCGGTAAGTAGTGAGTCAGAAGCTGGCTCGTTTTGATGAGCCATTGATCACCGGTATCATAACCAATCCGTTCATTGATGTGATTCAACTGATTAAAGTCAATCGAGAGGACGGTAAACGGATGTTTTCTTCGTATGAGGTGATCCATTTCTTCGAGGAACAGTGTCCGGTTCGGGAGACCGGTCAATTGATCATACATTGAGAGTTTTCGAATCTCCTCCTGTTGCTGTTTCAGAACAGTAATGTCGGAGACAATCCCTTGATGCCCCGTGATGTGTTGGATCGCATCTTGGAGCGGAATCCGGATTTCTTCCAACCACGTCCATTCGTTAGCCAGTTTTAGGCGATAGGTCAGGCGGACTGTTTCGCCTTGCAGAATCCGTTCGTCGGCTTGCAGTACCTCGCCTAAGTCGTCCGGGTGCAATAACTCACGTGTCGCTGAGGGGTGACTTGCAAACCGCTCTAAATAGGAAGGGTAAGCATCTAAAAAACCATTCGCGAAGAAGTGAACAGCACCGGAAGCATATTCTTTTTGGTAGATGACGGTTTCGACACTGGAGAAGAAGTGATGAATGGATGTGGGCTCAGAATGTTGTTCGTGTTCGTTTGAGAGCGGATTCATTTCTTGGAACAAAAAAGTGAACAGTTCCTGATGCTCGTCCTGAATGCGAAGACCCTGGCACTGTATGTGTTTCCTATACTGCTGTTTTCGATTGAGACGCAGGTGACAGGACACCGTGTTATCACCGTTTGTTCGCAGACGCGTGAACAGTTCTTCAAAGAGAGGGCGATCGTCCGGATGGATTTCGAGTAAGAAATCTTCGTAATCGATTGAGGCTAAGCGGTGTTGCGACAGGTCGAGCAGTGAGGCAAAGTAAGTCGAAAAAGACAGCCGGTCAGTCGTCGGCTGATAATCGAGAAACGCAATCCCCGGAATCGATTCCGTCAATTTTTCTTTTACGGTCAAGCGTGTATGCTGGAGACGCAGATGAATATGTTGCGAGATGTCACGTGCAATCCCGTAAATGCCAATGATGACATGGTTTTGATAAATCGGAATGTTCGTAACGTTCATCGTCAAGAGATGTCCTTCACGGTGGGACACTTCTGCTGTGAAATGAACAGTCTCTCCGTTTAAGGCACGTTGTTTGAAGGGGGCAATTCGAGCAGCTTCCGTCGGTGTGATGAAATCACTGAAATGTTGATGCTGAAGTTGTTTTCCACCATATCCTAGCAGAAGCGAAAGTTTTTGATTAAAGGAGACGATATGTCCGTCCAGATTGAGCGTATAAACGGCATCGGGATGATTCTCTAAAAAATGAGTCGCATCGATTAGCTGTTTGAAATCGAGAGAACCGTTGATGAAGGATTCGGTATTCTTCTTTTTGAAGAAGGGCATAATCTCACCTCGCTTAATGTCGTCATAGGTTAATTATAACAATTTATGGGATTTAGTCATATAAAGTCCCTTAAAAAATAAGCAAATGTTTTTGAACAACAGGTGTAGGTCTTTCGATTCATCTATTTTTCTCATTTCCTTATTTTCGAAAAAACATCAAATGTCTAGAAAATAGACCGATATACTAGAAGGAATAGAATTGAACAATAAGTCAATGAGGAGCCAATAGATATGTTACGAGGAATGTATACGGCATCAAACGCTATGCAGTCATTACAACGGCAACAAGAGATGTTAAGTAACAACCTGGCGAACGCCCGGACACCCGGTTTCCGAGCCGATCAGGCGTCACTTCGGACGTTCCCGGAGATGATGATCCAGCAGGCGGGCGTCAATGAACGAACAGGCATCCGGTCACGCGGAACGGTCGGGACACTGGCGACCGGCGTCTTCATGCAGGCGGCGACACCAAACTTCGCCCTCGGTTCGATTACGGAGACGGGAAATGCGACGGATATCCAAATCAGTTCCCTTGAAGGAGCGGCACTCTTTACGGTCCGGCATACGGATCCGGCGACCGGTGAAGAAGAAACCCTTTATACGACCAATGGTCAGTTCGCCGTCGGACAAGACGGTCTCTTGCGGACGACGGAAAACGATCTTGTGCTCGATGCAGACGGTCAACCGTTGAACGTCGTCAATGAAGATTTCATTGTCAGCGCAGATGGTGCTGTCACGGACGGCAATGGTCAGGCAATCGGGAATCTTGGTCTTGTCGTGACGAATCAGCCGGAGACGTTGGAGCGCACGGGCAACGGTCTGTTCCGGTCACCGGACGCATTGAATGCCGGTGCGGTCAAAGTTGATCAAGGTGTCCTTGAACTCGGAAACGTCGAAGTCGAACAGACGATGACACAGATGAACGCCGGTCTCCGCCAGTTTGAAGCCAATCAGAAAGTCATCCAAGCGTACGACCGGACTGCCGAAAGAGCCGTCTCGGAAGTCGGACGCGTCCGTTAATCAAGGAGGAAATTCATGCAATCACTTTATACATCAGCCAGCACGATGGCTCAGCTCCAGAAGCAGCTCGATACGACGGGACATAATCTGGCGAATGCCAATACGAACGGTTACAAACGCCGGGACTCACAGTTCAATGAACTGTTGGTCCGCAATCTCAACAATCAGCCGGGCGGTCTCGTGACCGGACCGTTGACGACACCGGAAGGACTGCGGCTCGGTGTTGGTGGATATGTCGCCAATGAAGCGACACGGTTTACGACAGGGACGTTCCAGAACACGGGACGGAAACTCGATGCTGCGCTCAGTAATCCGCATCATTTCTTTGGTGTGATTGATGCAGACGGCGTGACGAAATTTACGCGGGACGGCAATTTTGAATTGTCACCGCAAGCGAACGGACAAGTCCTGTTGACGGATGATGCCGGCCGTTCTGTCATCAATCAGGCGAACGAACCGATTACGTTTCCGGATACGGCGACATCGATTGAACTGAACAAAGACGGCAACATCACGGGCGTCTTAAACGGGGAACGACGGGTCCTCGCCCGGATTGGCGTCGCCGATATTCCGAACCACGGCGAACTGACGGATGTCGGTGCCGGACTATTCACGGCGACGGGACAATACGAGAATGCGGCAGGAAATCCGTTGACGGTCGGAACACTTGAGACTTCAAACGTTGACATGGGGACAGAGATGACGAACTTGACGCAGATTCAGCGGGCCTACCAGTTCAATTCCAAAGCCTTGACGACATCGGATCAGATGATGGGAATCGTGACGTCACTTAAGTAAAAGAGATAATAAATGAAACGAACGACGCAATAAACAACGGGCTGCGATCTGAGGATCGCAGCCCGTTGTTTGTTTAAGGTGTAATGTTTTTTAACGAAAGGTAGATGGCAGCCATATCGGCATCACCATGACCATCCTTGAGTGCTTGCTGATAGTGGGTGTGCGCGGTCTTCGCAAGCGGGAGATCAAGCGTCAGTCGTGTTGCGGCTTCCGTTATCAGCCCGAGATCCTTTGCCATCAAACGAAGAGGAAACGCGGTCGGAAAGTTTTCCTGACGGTACATGTCTTGTTTTCCCTGGAAGAGCGGTGTGTTCATGCCGGAGGCACCAATCAATTGCAACAGCTTGTCCTTGTCGAGCCCGGATTGCTCGCCGAGCAAGAGGGTCTCGGCAACGCCTTCACCGACAAGCGCCAGCAACAGGTTGATCGCGAGCTTGGCGGAGCTGCCGTTTCCGTGTGCCCCGAAATGAATACTTTCTTTCCCAAGTACCTCGAAGTACGGGCGACAGACGGCAATCGCCTTCTCGTCTCCACCGAGCAGTAAGACGAGTTGTCCCGCTTCCGCGACACCGACCGAGCCGGACACGGGAGCCTCGAGATAGGTCCCACCCGCCTGTTCGACGTGTCGAGCGTATTCAAGGGATTGTTCCGGAGAGACGGTACTTAAGTTGACGATCAGTTTGTCCGACAGTGTCCCTGACAGCAAGCCGTCCTCCTGCTCAAGAATTGCTGTGACGGCAGGACCGTCTGCCAACATGATGAAGATGATATCGGACTGTTCGACGACCGCGCGGGGCGTAGCGAGTTTGACTGCGCCTTCCGTGACCAGTGGTGCGGTTTTTTCTGCTGTCCGATTATAGACGTTGATGGAATACCCGGCACGTCTGAGACGTAACGCCATCGGCACCCCCATATGACCTAATCCAATCCACCCGAGTGACATTCAAACGACTCCTTCCATTTGATTCATTTCTTCTGACAGTTGATAGTACCCGTGATGTAAAAATCCGTAACCTGACCACAAGATATGAAAAAAAGCGTGCCCTTTGAAACAGGCACGCTTTGCTTATTCTTCATACGTCAGAATTGTTGAGATGACCGCAATCGGAAAGCGGATCGTAAAGGTTGATCCCGTTCCGACCGTCGACTCGACTTCAATCGTTCCGTTATGGTGTTTGACGATTTCCTTACAGATCGATAAACCGAGTCCGGTTCCACCGATTTTCCGTGTCTCCGAATTGTCGACCCGGTAAAACTTATCAAAGAGTTTCGACATCGATTCTTGCGGAATTCCGATTCCTTGGTCGCGAATCGTGATTTCGGCGAAATTGTCCCGATTCTGAATCTGGATCATGATATCGCCGCCATCCGGTGAGTACTTAATCGCATTGCTGAGCAGATTGTTTAACAACTGCTTGATTTTTTCCGTGTCGGCATCAATCATGATCGGACCTTCCGCTTCAAACATCAACTGGTGCGTCGTATGCGATGCATCGTGGAAGTCAATCAGTTCACTCGCAAGTTGAACAAGATCAAACGTCGACATCTGATAGCGTTGCTCACTCGACTCCATCCGTTGTACATCAAGGAAGTCGTTGACGAGTGTCGTCAGGCGTCCGGTTTCCGAGTGGATCGTCGTTAAATACTTCCGTTGTTTCGGCGGATCGATTTCCCGGTTCAGCATCAGTTCCGTGAAGCCGTAGATCGAAGACAGCGGCGTCCGCAGTTCGTGCGAGACCGTCGAGACGAATTCTTCCTTCATCCGGTCTGCCTCCGTTTCCTTCGTGACATCACGCAAGACGAGCATCGTGCCGACCCAGACGTGATTGATCTGAATTTTTTCGGCATAGATCTGGATGTAGGCGTTCTGCGACCGGATCGAGACGACAAGGCTGTCTTCCGGCAGGTTTTGCTCGACGATCTGTTCGATGTATTGTTCGAACGGTTCCGGCTCATCGATGATCGACGACAGGGCCGACATCGCTTGGCGGAACGACGAGAGGTTACTTTCATTTTGGTGTTCGGTCTGGACTTCCGGGAACAGCTTCATCAACGGTTCGTTGACGAGCAATTCGTCGGATTCATGTTCGATATAGACGACGGCTTCCCGAATCGAGTTCAGGAGTTGTCCCGTCTTGTTTTTCTCATGGATCATTTTTTCATAGATCCCCATCCGCATCAGTGAGAGAGACAACTGGTGCGAGAACGACAGAATGTCGCCCATCTGTTCCGGTGTGAAGGCATCGCGGTAACGGACGAGATAGATACAGGCGATGATCTGTTCTTCATTCGGGTCGAGGATCGGTACAGCAACTTCATACATATAGTAGGGATACGGTAACGGGCTGTCGTGTGCGACTTGTTTCGACGAGTGGACCGGTCGTTTCAGGACGCGTGCCCGGTGGAACAGCGACTGGTCGTCTTTGACGAGTTGACCGACCATTTCTTCCGTCATCCCGTACTCGATCGTCGACCGGACGTCATGCTGATCGAGGAACAGCAGAGCACCGATTTCCGAATGGGTGATCGAGACGAGTTTCTCGATGATTTCCGGATAAGCGGTCAACGTCTCGCGAGATGCGAGGGTCTCCGTCAATTCGTTCCGGTACTTTAAATGCTGTTCGCTGCGTAACGTGATTTCGAGTGCTTCTTCGAGTTCCTCTTGTTGCGCCTGCAACTCTTCCTGCTGGGCGACGAGTTCTTCTTGCTGTGCTTGTAATTCTTCGTTTTTCGCGAGCATGTGGACCTTGTTGTCGGCAATCGACGTTGCCATCTGATTAAACGATGTGGTTAAGGTGTAGAGTTCATCGTGACGTTTCGGTAAAGGAATCGTTGCGATATCTTCACCGGTTGCAAGCAAGGCACTGTCCCGTGACAGCGTGTTGACTTGCTTCGTCACCCGGCTGATGAACGGACGAACTAGTAACAATAAGATGATGATCAATACCACGAGATTCGACAACCAGATGAACTGGGCGACCCGCATCTCACCGAGCAAGTTCGTTTTCGCTTCTGTTTCCAGATTTTGAATCAACGTCAGGTAGTCCGCAAGCAACGTGTCAATCCCGGCAGCATCTGTATCTGTCGTCAACTGACTGTTTGATCCTCTTAACGTCCCGTTGGCATTAAACAAATCATCACCGTTTGAAAGGGAAGCAAGTGTCTGCGGATCGAGGAACGTTTCGTCAATCGATCCTTGTCTCTTTCCATCGACGTATTCCGTCAAAAGCGGGAGGGCCGTGCCGAAATAATCGTCGTAAAGTGATCGCGTGGCGACGGCATATTCTTTTCCTTGTTCGTAGATGGCGTTCTCCTCGAACCAGGTCGTCAAACGATTGATTTCACGCTGGTCGGCTTTGATCATATCCAGCATTTCCGGTGTCCCGAACAGCACATACGATTTCACATTGCTCTGCACAAGTGTCCATTCGTTGGCTAACGCATTGGCGTTCGTTCGGCGTTCCCGTAAATCATCAAATGTCGCATTCGTCTGATCAATTTTTCGTTCTGTATACGTATAGACAATAGCTGATGTCAGACTGAGGGCGATAAACACCATATAAAATGCAAACATCAATTGACGACCAATTTTTTGATTAATCCATTTCACTTGTTTATCCTCCACGTGTAGTTTTATTCGATTCAAAAAATTAATCCAGTATTTTTATCTTACTTAATCAAATAGGCATTCATCAAACTTTAACATGCAAAGATGTAAAAAAGATATTTTATTTACTGGTTTCTTCTAATGAACGTTAAATGAGAGCCGTTTCAAGTCATCAAGAAATCGTAGTCGCTTAACTATTTTTTGAAAATAAGGATTAGAAGAGCCGGAATAAAGGGAATCTACTGAGTGATGCCATTATTTTAATCATAAGGAAGTGACAAGATGCAAAAGATGTTTGAGAACAAATGGTACCGCGGTGCCTGGTGGATCATGACGTTGCTGATCATTGTCTGGATCGGGAATCATGTGACGTTCTTGTTCCGACCGATTGCGATCTTACTGCAAATGGTCGTACCGCCGCTTGCGATTGCCGGGATTCTTTATTATGTCCTGTTGCCGATCGTTGAGCTGCTCGAGAAAAAGATGAAACGCCGGCCGGCCGTGATTGTTGTATTGCTTGGTCTCGGTGGAATCCTGACAGCGCTTGGATTCATCTTCGGACCGATGCTGTCAGATCAAATCACGGAATTCGTCAATTCGATTCCGACACTCGCGTCACAATTCCAACGTCAACTCGTCGACGTGCGGGATCAATTGCAAAACAGTGCCTTCTTCTCCCGTTTCCTCGGAGGACAGGATGATCTGTTCAACAAGTTTTCCGGTAACATTTCCGAGTATGCATCGACGTTCCTGAAAAATATCGGGACCGGTGTCGGTGGATTCGTCAGCATCATCACGACGACGGTCGTCACGATCGTCATCATCCCGATCATGTTGATCTACATGTTGCTCGATGGAGATAAATTAAAAGGGAATCTCGTGAAGATGATGCCGTATGAATACCATAAGGAAACGAAAAAAATCCTCAGTGACGTTCACTTGACGATCATGAGTTACATTCGTGGACAAGTCATCGTCAGTATCGGCGTCGGGATCATTGCCTATATCGGTTACTTGATCATCGGCATTGACTACGCCTTACTGCTCGCCTTGTTTGCGACGATGACGAACATCATTCCGTTCCTCGGTCCGGTCATCGGTGTGATTCCGGCCCTGATCGTCGGTTTCATTCAGGATCCGATTCTCGCCGTCTACGCGGTCATCGTCATGACGGTCGCCCAGCAAATCGACTCGCACATCATGTCACCACTCGTCCAAGGGAAGACGCTTGACGTTCATCCGCTGACGATCATCATCGTCCTGCTCGTTGCAGGGAACATCGCGGGCTTTTTCGGTGTCTTGCTCGGTGTGCCGTTCTATGCCGTCATGAAGGTCATCATCCTCAATATCCGTCGTCTCTATCATTTACGATCACAGAAGAAGATGGTCATTGCCGAAGACGACAAGACGTTTAATACAATCGTGACGACAAAAGATTGAGTTTTGAATTTTCCCGCTGCTTCGGTCATACTGAGAAAGTAGAGTATCGTGTCACGAAAGGGGTATGCGTCAGATGGATCAACGTCATGTAGAAGAGCAGGCTGATTTATTAGCACTCCAGAAGTTTCAACACAATTTTGAAAACAGTCTCAAGTCGAGTGTCATTTACATCCTGCGGGATGGGGCATTGACGATCGGTGAGATTGAACAACGCTTGGATCAATCCCATGGTCAGATTCTCGAACAATTGCAAGAGCTGATCGAAGACGGGCTTGTTTTGCAGCAGATGTCCGAAAAAGTACAGGGATTAGCCTATTCATTGACTGGACCGGCCGAAGAACTCGTGCGCCAGTTCAAGGAATCGATTGTCTGGAGTAAGCAGCACATCACGTATTAACAAATGTCACAAGGACCTCTTGAGCGCTGCTCAAGAGGTTTTTTTGTTGGATTGCTCATTATATCGATATAAAGCGAAAAATGACGCTTTTGGAAGTAATTAGCGGAATAAGTAATGAAATAAAATTACAATATATTTTATTAATCTAAAAATTAAAATAGATATTAAATATATTTTAATGGTAATTTAGCATCTCAAATACTGGTTAATAATAACTATATAATCATTGTGATTGTAAAAAAATGTATATTTTTTAGTCAGGAAGTCGCATAATATGAGGTGTAAGGTAATTTTTCTCAAGAAAAGGAGTGTTCCAATGAACAAGAAGACACCTGATTTTCGAAAGAAGATGAACCAACACCATAGAAACCACACCAAGCGGCTCGTCAAACTATTGGCAGCGTCCTCACTTGCCCTCTCTCCGATCTCCTTCACGTATACGAAAACCGAAGCTTCCGAAAAAAAGTTTCAACCACAACAACAACAGTTTGCGAATTCGATTAAAAATTCGCTGTCCGGTGCACCTGCCAATCGGGTCAGTTTGGCGGATGTTCAGTTATTGACCGGTGTGCAGGTGACCGCTGCTCTGACAGAACAGCCGGATCGTTATGATTTAGCACTGGGACTGACCGGAGTCGGTCTCGCGGATGCGCAAGTCCTTAATCCGGAACGCGTCGCCGTCTTTAATGTACCGGATCTTGCCGGAAAAATGACGGCTGACGGCAATGCCGCTGTCAGTGTTGAACTCCTTCCGGTGACATTACAGGATTTACCGACGTTAGAAGGACAATTAGATCCACTGACAGGGGAAGTAGCAGATGTCGTAACCGTCCTCTTAGCTGAAATCGACCGTTTACAAGGTTTACCAGTCGTAGGTAACTTGTTGCGTGTAAATGGATTAACAGAGTTAAATACAGCGCTAGATAACCTTCAAAATTTGGATACGGCCTTATCTGATCTATTGGATTATGAAGATTCGATTCCGTTCACAGTGAATCCAGACGGTTCAATCGTCGTCGATTTCAGTGACGGTTTAGGCAATCATTTGGACACCGCAGTGAAACAAGTTGTCCAAGAAGCACTACAAGATTTAGTGGATGCCATTACGAACTTAAGACTGACAGGTCTTGCCGGTAATTTAATCGATCCGGTCCTGGAACCAGTAAGAGATCTTCTTCCGGGTGTCAATACATTGCTGACTGCGGTCACAAATGACACAGTGAATCTCTCGAATGAGTTAGCAGGTGTGCAAGTCCTCGGACCGACCTCCGTTAATTTAAATGTGGATGTCGTAAAACCAGCAGATGTGCCGCAAGATGACGTTGTCGTGACAGGATCAGCCGTCAGTACAACCGTGATCGATGCCGAGTTGTTGAGTGATCTCGATGGACGAGCGACGATTGTATTTGATGAAGAAGCGGATGCGGATGCCGATGCTGACGCTGATGCGGATGCAGATGCTGACGCCGATGCGGATGCTGACGCTGACGCGGATGCCGATGCAGATGCTGACGCGGATGCCGATGCAGATGCTGACGCTGATGCGGATGCGGATGCCGACGCTGATGCCGATGCGGACGCCGACGCGGATGCTGACGCCGATGCGGATGCGGATGCGGATGCCGACGCTGATGCCGACGCGGATGCCGATGCGGATGCCGATGCGGATGCAGATGCTGACGCTGATGCGGATGCCGATGCGGACGCCGATGCGGACGCTGATGCCGACGCCGATGCCGATGCCGACGCTGACGCTGATGCGGATGCCGATGCCGACGCTGATGCGGATGCCGATGCGGATGCTGACGCCGATGCGGACGCCGATGCTGATGCGGATGCAGATGCCGACGCTGACGCCGATGCAGATGCCGACGCTGATGCGGATGCCGATGCGGACGCGGATGCCGATGCGGATGCCGATGCGGATGCTGACGCCGATGCGGATGCGGATGCGGATGCTGACGCGGATGCCGATGCGGATGCCGACGCTGATGCAGATGCCGATGCGGATGCAGATGCCGACGCTGACGCTGACGCCGATGCCGACGCCGATGCGGATGCAGATGCAGATGCCGACGCTGATGCTGACGCTGACGCCGATGCCGACGCCGATGCCGACGCCGATGCGGATGCAGATGCAGATGCCGACGCTGATGCTGACGCGGATGCGGATGCAGATGCCGACGCTGATGCCGATGCCGATGCGGATGCAGATGCCGACGCTGATGCTGACGCTGACGCCGATGCCGACGCCGACGCCGATGCGGATGCAGATGCCGATGCTGACGCTGACGCCGATGCGGATGCGGATGCCGATGCCGACGCTGATGCTGACGCGGATGCCGATGCGGATGCGGATGCCGACGCTGATGCGGATGCCGATGCGGATGCGGATGCCGATGCTGATGCTGACGCCGATGCTGACGCCGATGCTGACGCTGATGCTGATGCTGATGCTGACGCTGACGCTGACGCTGACGCGGACGCTGACGCCGACGCGGATGCCGACGCCGATGCCGATGCTGACGCGGATGCGGATGCTGACGCTGACGCCGATGCGGATGCTGACGCCGATGCCGACGCCGATAAAGACAATGATAACGATAACGATAATGGCAATGATAACGACGGTGATGATGACAACAAGCCAGATCCGGTCATGAATCCGAAAGATGATAATGATGCCGTGGTCGTGCCGATTCCAATCATTACAAAACCAACTTTACCGACAAATGGAGGGGCTGTAACGAAACCGACGTTACCATCAAATTCTGGTGTCGTCACAAAACCGACGTTGCCGGCAACAAACGGTATTGCTAAAAACACACCAATGTATTCAAAACCGGTCAGTCAGCCACTTCCGAAACCTGTGGCGAAAAGTCTTCCTAACACGTCTGAGAACCTCTTCCTGATCACCTTGATGGGGATGCTCGCGACGTTGACCGGATTGTTCGCCAAACTATTCCGACGCCGTCCACAAGACTGAGTCGACAAAAAAGTGATTTAACTTGTAGCAAGGACGTCGTGTCCTTGCTACAAGTTCATCTTTTTGATAGGAGTGAGACGGAATGAACCAATTCATACGAATCGAAGTATTGGAAGAAAGATTGACTGAACTGATGGAACAAGAACAAGCCATCTATTACTTGAACCAACGCTTAACGGTTTTTGTATCACTCGGTAATCCGACGGGACGGGCGCAGGTGCATACGTTTCGGGGAAAACGTTTATCGACGATTTTTCAAAAAATCAAGACCCACCTAGGCGAACGACCAAGTAACTATCAATGGATCAAAATTGATCTCGCGAAAAACTTTCAATTTTGTACCTTTGCTGAATTAAATGTACGTCTGCAACAGACACGTAAAAACTATTTCCGGTCCGGCATCGCCTTTGATACGCGAATGGAATGTGCTTTTCTTGAGGAAGAGTTGAACGGAAATGCGATGTTGACACCAGATCCGGATCACCCTGATTTACGCATCAATTTAAAAAACATGACGCGTTACGTTGAATTGCAAGAACGATCGGTTCCACGGATGGCATTTCATCCGGAGACGCGCTGTATCACCTTTGAGACGACCAGTGTCTTCGAAGAAGACGGTTCCGTTGTCTTACAGATGAACACGACAGCAGAAAAAATAAGAGATTATCAGCAACAGTATGACCTTACTTTTGAAATCACATCGGTTGTTCAACAGGCTGGCCGGTATTTAGCCAAGCAAGTTCAACAGAATGGTCGATTCACATATGGTTACTTTCCGTGTTTTGATAAAAAAATCGCCTATTACAACAGCCTACGTCATGCCAGCACGCTGTACGCGATGATCGAAGCCTATGAGGTGATGCCGGACATCGCGTTACGGCAAGCGATTGAACGGGCGAAAGCCTATTTGATCGATGAGTTGATTGTCGTACAAGAGAACCGCGCCTATGTCGTTGATTGGGAGCCGGGTGAAGTGAAGCTTGGCGCGAATGCTGCTGCTATTTTGGCATTGACCCAGTATATGAAGACGTTTCAGGTGACAGATGATTTAGACGTGTGCCGCCAACTCGCGACAGTGATCCTCGAGTTGCAACAAGCAGATGGGAACTTCCATCATGTCCTCGCGTATCCGGACTTGACCTTAAAAGAAGCCTTTCGGATCGTCTATTACGAAGGGGAGGCAACGTTCGCTCTGCTTCGTCTGTATGAACAGGACCGCGACGAACGATACTTGACCGCTGTCGTCGATGCCTTCGACTACTTCCTGGAGCATGAGTATTGGAAGTATCATGATCACTGGTTGAGCTATAGCGTCAATGAACTGACGAAGCATCGACCGGACGACCGCTATTACACGTTTGGACTTCAGAACGTCGCACCGAAACTGACGTTCATCCATGACCGGGAGACGACGTACCCGACGTTTCTTGAATTGATGCTCGCGGCACGGGACATGATTATTCGGATACAGACGCAAGGACGGCAGGTATTGCTCGAAAACTTCCCGCTGGAACAGTTGGAACAAACGATCGAACGGCGGATGCATTACCAGTTGAACGGATTTTTTTATCCGGAAGTCGCCATGTATATGAAACGACCGGAGCGGATACTTGGAAGTTTTTATATCCGGCATCATTCCTTCCGGGTCCGAATTGACGATGTTGAACACAATCTCTCTGGGTATTGTCAGGTCTTACGGAGCAACCGGAAGGAGGTCGAGTTACGATGATACGAAAGGGATCGACGATCTTGCTGCTGATCGGACTCGTTTTGCTTGGATACGTCGGCTATCAAAAGCTGACCGTCCAGCAAACGTTATCCGTGGAACTGGAGAAAGCGAAGGAAGTTGTCGTTCAGGCGGAAGGACAGTCTACGAAAACAGCTGACGAATCGGCCAAAAAAGAACCGATGGATCGAAAAGATGACCGGGAACCAGACATGACGTTTGCAAACGGCGAGACACTCGGCTTTCTGTCGATTCGTTCACTCGATATGGAACTACCGTTACTGGAAGGTGTGGATGAGGTGACACTCGCAAAAGGCGTTGGTCATCATCCGGAAACGGCCTTCCCGGGTCAAGAGGACCGGATATTCATCGCCGGTCACAACGATACGACATTCTCGAAGATCAGCCAGTTGCAAGAAGGTGACGAAGTCGAACTGTTTCTCGCGGACGGTTCGTACCGGTACGTGATGCGTTCGAGTGAAATCGTTGATGATACCGATACACGTGTCTTGCAGTCGACCGGCAAAGAATCACTCGTCATCTCGACCTGTTATCCTTTTTACAATGTAACCGACAGTACAGAACGGTACTTGATTTATCTGGAGCCAGTGGAGGAGGAAGCGCCATGACACGGATTGGCATATTACGTTTGAATGAGAAGCCGCAGTTCCGCGATAAGATTGCGTGTGTCGTCGCGGCCTCGATGGGATTCGAGACCTTTTTCTTTCGCCCGCAAGATGTCGATTTTGACAGTCGGATGATTCAGGCCCAGCATTTTTTAGATGACGAATGGCAGCCAAGTTTTGTCGAGTTTCCGGATGTCATCTACAACCATCTGCCGCTGACGGAAGAACAGAAACAGATTTTTAAGCGGCTGGCGCAAGAGATTCCGTTTACGACGCACCGGATCGGGAATAAGAACGTCGTGCTGAAGCGTTTGGTGCAAGACGGGACGTTTCGGGATAATCTGATTCCGATGCACCGCGTTCGAAAAGGGAGCGATTTGCTGCCGTTACTCGAGCGGTACGGACGCGTCATCTTCAAACCGGCGAACGGCAAACAGGGGCAACGCATTTATACGATGGAGCAAAAGGGAAACGATTCCTTTGATTTTCGGCATTTACTTGAGAATATGAACTATACAAAAGGAGAACTGATTGACCGTATCGAAGAAGAAACAAAGCGGAATCCGATGATCGTGCAACCATTCATTGCTTCCCAAACGATACATGGTCATTCCTACTGCATGCGGATCCATGTCGCCAAGGGAGCAGGCGGAAAATGGAAGCTCGTGAAGTTTTTTCCCTTTGTCAGCAACAACAACCAAGAATCGGTCAGTCACTTGAGCCATGGCGCGTTCTCGACGACCCGAATGGACATTTTCATGCAACAGAACTACCCGGAGACGCATCATGAGGTGACACGGAAAATCGTCGACTTTGCCCGTCGATTCCCGGCTTATTTCGAGTCGTTTTATGCCTATCCGCTCGATGCACTCGGGATCGACGTCGGAATCGGGGCAGATGGTAACCTCTATATTTACGAAGTGAACAGTCTTCCGGGCACCCGTTACGTGGAATTCCAAGCGGAGTATCTTGCCATTCAGTACTGTGACCACCTCGCGCGTCAAAAGTCGTCACCCGAAGTGAACGGGTTGACGGCAGGCTGGATGAAGGAACAGATCGAGGCTTAGAAAAGAGGATGAGTGTGAAGACATTTTTGTTTTATGTCATGGCAACACTTCTCGTCATCGTCATCGTCGCGAAGTTCATGGTACCGCTCCTCGGTTGGTGGGAGCAGGAAGAGACGTCAGGCAATCCTGAAAAAGCACGGACGACCATTCGGCTGAACGAAGGGCAGTTGAAACAATTTGACCGGGAGGACCGGATCGGGGTGACGTACGAGATGGCGGGGCTCCAGTTGAAGACGCTGGATGTCGCGCACCGCGATACGACCCGCCAAACTCCGTTACTCGTCATCAATGTCCAAAAAGAAAAGCTGTTGCAAATCATGGGGGAACCGAACCGTCTGCTCGCAATCACCGTCAAAATCACCAATCAATCCGCAGACGAGATTCAGATTTTACCGAAGATTGCGGAATACGAGACAAAAGGGAAAATCGTCACGATTGCGGATCAGTTCAACTCGTTGAACGGTTCCTACAAACCGGGCGAATCACGGATCGGCATCGTCTTCATCCCATCGGCACAAGTTCGGGTCACGGATGGACGGTTAAGTGTGTTTTATCAGACGATGTCCGGTGAAAAACAGCTCCGGATTGCCTTGAATCAAGAAAGCTAAAAAGATCTTGCGCCGGTGAGGGCACAAGATCTTTTTTTGTATCTTATTTTTGAACGGCACTGAACGCTTCTTCTGATTCGATACCGGCTTTATTGACAGCCGTGATGATGAAGCGGCCGCTGGCGTCTTTCGGTAATGGGAAGGCTTTCCGTTCGATGGATTCCGTCGAACCTAACTTCTTCCGTTTTCCTTCTTGTTCTTGGTAGATGTTGTACTGGACGACTTCTTCATCTGTTGAGGCGTACCAGTTCACGAAACCGCCGGAAACGCGGACATTCGTTGCCGGTTTTGGAGGCGTTTTGACAGGGTCTGAAGCCTTTTCATCCAGTTCGGTGAAGACGACAAGACGATTATCGTACGTGCCTTCGTTCTCATCATAGACACCGATGCAAGTAATCAGGTTCAAGTTGCGTTGATCCGATGCACCGAAGATTTTTTCGAGTGGTGCATCGAGGTGACCGTACTCGACGAGCTTCTTGACACGGAAGACAAGTGTCCGGCCGGACTCATCCTTGATTTTGATCGTGTCACCTTTTTTCAGTTCATCGAGACGGTTAAAGACGGCGGGACCGGTCTTTGTATCGGTATGACCGTCGATGACGGCATTCCCGACATCACCCGGACGGGGACCAAACTTATACCAGCCGACTTGCTGTTCATTTTTCGGAGTGGCCATGGCGCCTTCTTTATCCAAACCGACCTGCTCGACGTTCGTTTTGACATCAAGCTGATTGATGGCTAACGTCTTTGGAAGTTCGACTTCATTGGTCGAAAGACTCTTAAATTCTTTTTTGAAGATTTCGGACGGTTTGAGTGGATCTTCCTTTGCCTCGGAAGATGCCGCAGACTCAGTTTTGGCGTCGCCTTGCGTGATGTTCGATTGTGGTTCATTCGTGTTTCCGATTAATAGAAAAATTAACGTACCGATTGAAACGAGCATCAAGAGGATGCTGACCGGCAATAACCATTTTTTCAAGACACGTCACTCCTTTCCGAGACAAAGTCTCTTGCGCAGAAAAAGGATAGTGCCGAGGCGCTATCCTTTTTAGTATACCCGAATTCTTATGCGTTTTGACGTTTGCGAGCGAGGACGATTCCGGCTGCACCAAGTGCGAGACCGAAGAGTGCGATTGCACCAGTCGTTGCTGCTGTGTTGTTGTCGCTCATGCCGCCGTTACCTGTGTTTGGCATTGAGCCTGGTGTACCGTCCATGAACTTCTCTGGTGATTGTTTGACGATTGCTTCACCAAGGTTTGCCCCCACG
>NZ_QXJB01000007.1:0-162962 GCF_003598705.1 Exiguobacterium sp. RIT452 | reverse complement strand
GCACAATCTTCAGCCGGCATCCTCTGGTCATTACTCGGAATCGCCGCTGCATCCATCCTCGGATTCTTCGGACTTCGCGGACGTCGTTCACAACACTAATCGGACAACCGAACCCGCTGGAAACAGCGGGTCTTTTTCTACACATTTTCTGTAAAGGAGGAGTTTAGGATGAAGATCAAATGGTTGATGTTACTCGTTCTCGTCTTGTTCGTCGTTCAACCGTTTTCGGTCTCGGCTCACACGAGTCTGACGAATTCCAATCCGGAAGAGGGAGCCGTCTTAACAGAAAACGTGGAACGGATCCGCTTGACGTTTGATGCACCAATCGAAAAAACAAGCACACTCGAACTGAAGACAGCCGAAGGAGAAACCGTTCCTTTGGAAAAACCGTTGATCATCGGAAATGAGTTAAGCGCGGTCTTGAAGCAGGAACTTGAGCAAGGCACCTACTTGATTACCTGGAAGTTGATTTCCGAAGATGGTCATCCGGTCGAAGGGACGATTCGTTTTGAAGCGATGCCGGCAACGGAAGAAACCGTTCAACCGGAAGCGGTCGAAGAAGCCGAAGAAGCAGCACCAACCGTCGACACCGAACAGGCGAGCATCGTCCCGACGGAATCAACGGAATCGACGGAATCCGTCAAACCGGGTCTCGTTCCGACCGTCTTACCGTGGGTCGTTGCAGGACTCGTCCTGGCAATCGTCGCGACCCTGTTATTACTCCGTCGCCGCAAACGGTCATGATCGGCATCGTCGGTGAACTGCTCGTCTATCTGGGCGGGGCGCTGTGGGCGGGACGACTCGTGTTTCTATTTGTCGCACCGGATAAAAAACCATCCCTGGGTGCACTCGACGGACTGGCACTCGTTGCCTTGATCAGCATCGTCATCGGAACCAGTCTGCCGCTCGGACGGGTGTTTGACTATTTCCGTCACGAGCTCGACTTGCCGGTGCGAGACGCCTTGCGCGCCAGTCTGTTTGACGTCCGGATCGGGCACTATTTTTTACTGGTGTATTTTTCAGTGCTGACGGCAATCATCATCGTGTGTATAAAACGACTTGTTTTCATCAAACGATGGCTGCTTGTTGGCTTAACGATTCCGTTGTTTTTCGGAATTGCCGGCACCAGTCATGCGGCAGCCAAACACGGCGTACCGGGTCTGATGCTGCAGACCGGTCATTTTAGTCTGATGGCGCTTTGGATTGGCGTGGTGCTCGTTGTGGGATGGGGTGCCCGGGATGCGGCACATTGGTCGGCCTTTTTACGCTGGTTCAGTCCATTGGCGCAAGTGCTCTTTGTCGGTGTTGTCGTGACGGGCTTCTTTTTGATGCGTCCGAGCATACCAATCAGCGAATACCGCAATGTATGGAATCTGCCGTACGGGCAAGCGTTATTGCTGAAACACCTCTTGCTCATCCCGTTGCTCGGTTATGCCTTTATCAACGGAACGCTCGTCAAGCGACGTCTTCAGAAAACAGAACCGTTTGATCCGCGGCTCGGTCTGCGCTTCGAAAGTGTCATGATTTTCGGCGTATTTTTGGCCAGTGCAACACTCAGTAATTTAGAGCAGCCGGTCTTACCACTGATTGAAGCAGAAACGTGGTTGTGGTCAAACGGGCTTGTCCTTGCTCTTGGAATCAGCTCTGTCCTTCTGTTGGTGTTCACGTACCAAAAGCGGTTGCCGCTGGTGCTCGGCTGCCTGTTCAGTCTGCTCGGTGTCAGCCTTCTCTACATCGGACTCGTTTATACGCTCTAAAACAGCCACCTTCTCGACTGACGGAGAATGGTGGCTGTGTTGTGTCATTTTGTTGTAGTCGCGCACCCGGTTGCTTTCGCGAGCAGCTTTGAATAGGCACGGGCACCTTTGATGTTCAAGTGGACGCCGTCCTGTTCGAAGTAGGACGGATGTTTGACGGCAACGGCATGCCAATCAATGAGCGACACCCGTTTACGTTCAGCTGCTTGCTTCAGCAGCGTGTTGACCTCTTGTTCCCACGGACGCGGCACCCGTGTCGTCACCAGGTACACCTGATCGGCATTGGCGAACCGGTCGAGTAATTCCTCTAACTGTTCGGGACGGAAACTGCCGTTTGTCCCGAGGTGCAGGAGGACTTGATGGTCGGTGTGATTGTACGCCGCATACTTTGTGCTGAGCGGAATGGCTTCCCGGAGCTGACGTCCGAGTTTGGCATCAATCGTCACTTGCTGAAGCGTACTGCCGAGATAATCTTCCACTCCGAGCAACACCGAGTCGCCGATCGCGAGCGTCGGGCGGCACATCGACCGTGTACGTTTCTCCGGCACCGGGGTTGTCGGCTTTTTGACAAGTGCCGGTTTGGAATGCGGCGCCGCGACTGTCGGAATCGATTGTTGAGCCGGTTCGTCCGATACGGCAAGAATCGATAAATTCCCGATGAAGCTGAGGAGAAGCAGACTGGCGATGGAAACAGAGACCCACTTCGTTCGGGAAAACTGCCGGAAGGTCCGCGGGTGAATCTGAAATTGTCGGATGTATCCAAGCAGACCAAGCCGGCGGACCGGACGTTCGACGAACTGATAGGACAGTTCCGTCACGACGATCAGGATGACGAGAATCCCGAGACTCCGGAGCCAGGAAAATGTTCCGGTTTGTTCAACGGGCGTCATCAAGGTGATCAGCGGGAAATGCCATAAATAGAGACCGTATGACCGTTTCCCGACGGCGATCAGCCACTGGGCTGCGAACAAGCGGCTCCAAAAAGACGCCGGATGAGCAACGACGGCGATCAATAACGCCGCAAGGACAGCGACGAATACAAACCCGCCATAATACAGAAAACGACCGTACTCGCTTGTCACGAGCATCAGCACAACAAGCACCGGGACAATCACGGCACCGGTCACGTTCAATAAGCGGACACCCCGTGACGGAATCTCTTTCTTGAACCGTTCCGGTCGCCAGGCAAAGGCAAGCAGACTGCCGATCAACAAGGCAAACAACCGGGTATCGGTCCCGTAGTAGACACGGCTCGGATCCGCACCCGGCGTAAACAGAATCGCCATCAGGAGTGCGGACAGCAGGGCAAGGAGTCCGATTCCCCGGAGCAACAGCCGTTTTGATCCGAGTCCAAAACTGAGCACGATCGGAAATATCAAGTAAAACTGTTCCTCGATCGCAAGCGACCACAGGTTTTGAATCGGCGACGGTTTGCCGAACAATTCGAAATAAGAGACGTCATGGACGATATACCACCAGTTCGTCGTATATAACAGAGCCGCCACGTTGTCCTGGCGAAGCGAATGCAACAAGTCCCGTTCAAACAACGTGACATAACTGAGGACCAGAACAAGCAGGACGAACAGAGGCGGGAACAACCGGCGGAACCGGTGCACCCAAAACCGTTTTAAGTCGATGCGACCGGTCTGTTGCCACTCACTGAGCAACAAGCCGGTAATCAAGTAACCCGACAGGACAAAAAACACATCCACGCCGAGAAACCCGCCGGTCAGCATCGGTACCGACAGATGGTACAAAATGACAGCGATGACAGCAAACGCACGCAGACCATCGAGTCCGGGCATATATGTGGTCGAACGGTTGAATGATTTCATAAGTAAGGAGCTCCTTCATGGCTGTTCCTAAAGAATGACATTCTCTAGTGTATCGAATTCCATTTCCGAAGGAGTGTCGAACCAGTAACAACCAAAAAGGATGAACTCAATTTTTTTGAGTTCATCCTGTATCGTCATCCCTCTTTATAAGCATCCGGCAAGACAATCGAGACGATAAACCGGTTTTGTTCCGACGTTAATTGCATCGTCCCGTTGTGCCGGGCAACGATTTGTTCGATGATCGACAGACCGATGCCGGATCCGCCATTGGATCGTGACATGTCGGACGTGACGAAAGGAGTTGCCAGTTCCGTGAGTTGATGCGGCGTCAAGGTCTCCGCGATGGCATTGGAGCAACGGAAGGTCAAGTGACCGCTTTCTTGGAGCACTTCGAACGACAAATCACCTGTTCCGTGAAGCGTCGCATTGCGCACAAGATTTTCAATCAAGCGTCGCAACAGGTTGGGATCAGCCTGAACAGTCAGATGAGCCGGTCCCGTGTACTGATAGGTCGTTTCCGGGTGTTGTTCAGCGACCTGATGCAGGAGCGTCACGAAATCCAGGGACGTCATGTGCACCGGATAATCTTTATTCGACAATTTTGCGAGCATGAACAGCTCCTCAATTCGTGAGGCGAGCGTCTCCGATTGCCGGCTGACGATTGCCAGCACATCGGTCCGTTCCTGATCGGATAATGTCGTGTGATGTTCAGACAACCACTGAACGAATCCTTGAATCGATGTCAGGGGGGTGCGTAGATCGTGCGACAGACTGGTGATCAAGCGGAGTTGTTCCGTAAAACGTTCCTGCTCGTTTCGTCGGAGGACATCGAGTTCGTCGCCGACCCGTTCAATCGAATGGGCAAAGGCTTTGAACTCACGCGGTCCTTTGACCGGACGAAGCGGGCTGACGGCGTGGTCCGGTTCGACGAGCCGTTCGAGCCGCGTCTCGAGTTGGCGGAACAGACCGGCGATCCAGCGGGTCATGCCAAATAAAAATAAGATGAACAAGGCCAATTGTAAAAAGAAAAACGCTGTTGAATTACCGACTTGGTATTGATTCAGGCGGGGCGTGACCGTTTCGATGGAAAGAAAATAACCGGGTGCACCTTCACCGAGGTTAATCGCCTGCATATGATGCAGCGTCCGCACGTCCGATTCGTCAGAGGGATCCCGTTCACCCGGCGTTTGCGCGGCTAATAAGCGACTTGGGGTCATCGTCCGCGGAAAGTCGGGTGAGGCGTCGACCCGCGTCCCGTTGGACCGATAGACGGCCCACTCGTAATCACCGTTCGGAGTCTGACCGGATTCGTACCGTTTGATATCGCGCTCGACCCGCTGCGTAATGTCCTGTTCCGTCGGATAATAATAACGGGGGACGTTTTTTGTTCCGAGCGGGAGTTGGCTCGCAATCAACCAGGCCAATGCCGTACTCAGAAACGCTGCGGCCAACAACAGGACCGTCATCCAGGAAGTCAGTTTGAAGCGGAAACGTCTCATGGCTCGACCTTGTAGCCGACGCCCCAAACGGTTTGGAGGTGACGCGGCTCTTTCGGAACGTCCTCGATTTTTTCCCGTAACTTATGAATCAGGACCATGACGGCATTGGTCGCGGAACCGAGCGCTTCCTCCTGCCAAATCCGTTCGTACAATTCATCGGCTGAAAAAACGCGGCGCGGATGATTCAGTAAAAGCGCCAGGCAGTCAAACTCCCGGCGTGTCAAGGCTAAGGGAGTCGTTTCTTTTAAGATGACCCGCTCTTCCTGACGTAAGGTGAAGGGACCGACTTGCAGGCTGCTTGCCGATAGCGGGACTTGATACTGGGCGACCCGGCGGAGCATCGCTTTGATCCGGGCGATGACTTCGAGCGGATTAAACGGTTTCCCGATGTAGTCATCGGCACCGAACGTCAACCCTTGGATTTTATCGAGATCCTCCTGTTTTGCAGTCAGCATCAGGACCGGGAAGGTATAGTTCGCTTGCCGGATGGCTTGGACGGTTGAAAAGCCGTCCCGGACCGGCATCATGACATCAAGGACCATCAGATCGATCGGCTGTTGCTGAACAAGTGCAAGGGCCTCTTCGCCGTTGGCGGCTTCAAGAATCAAATAATTTTCGTTTTGGAGATACAGTCGCAACAATTGCCGGATATCGGCTTCATCATCGACGATTAAGATTGTGGGCACGGGAGATCCTCCTTTTGGACACCTTCGAAGACGTAGGCGGGCGGCATGTTTTGCAGTGTGTAAGAATAACTGTGCTCAAAGAAATACCGGCGGAATGTCTTGAAATGGAGTTTGGTATATTGAAAGGCGATGAAATGACCGCCTGGTTGCAACAGGGTCTGGAAGGTTTCGAGCAAGTCATGGCGTAACGGAAGCGGGAACGAAGCGAATGGTAAGCCGCTGACCAGGACACCGGCCTGATGATGCCAGTCTTCCGGACAGTTTTGAATGTCGCCGATGAACAGTTCGACGTTCGTCTCATCAGCTAACAGCTTCGCCAAGGCTTCTTGAAACACCGGATTTTGTTCACAGATCAATAAAGTCGTTTCCGGGTGTCGCGCGCGCAATAAGGCTTGGGTAATCGCCCCGTCACCGGCACCGACTTCGACGATGACGGCTGGCCGGTCAGCGACCGCCCGCTGCGCCATCATGTTCGCTAACCGGGAACTGCTTGGGGCAATCGCGCCGATTGTTTTCGGGGATTGGATGGCTTCTTTCAAAAAATCAAACATGCGAAACCTACTTTCTTCTTGAGTATACCATCGATGATACAGGGCATATCTTTCACAAACAGGAGAGTTTTCTTAAGTTTGTCTTAAGAAAAGATCCATGCCTGATTTTCGGCGACATGCAGGAGGGTAAACTCGGTATACTGAGGAAAAGAAGGGGAGGGCATGAGATGAATAACTTACCGGAAACGGATTATTATGCAGCACTCGTCCGCCGAGACAGCTCGTACGAAGGGACGTTTTTTGTCGGAGTCAAGACGACGGGAATCTTTTGCCGGCCGACCTGTCCGGCGCGGAAGCCGAAGCAGGAGAACTGTGAATTTTTTGAGACGGCAAAAGAGGCGTTACTTGCCTCCTACCGTCCGTGTTTACGCTGTAAACCACTGGCCTATCCCGGTGACAGTGAGGTCATCAGCCGCTTGGTTGCCGCCGTCGAAGCGAGTCCCGAGAAACGGTTCAAAGACGCCGACTTCCGGGAACTGGGGCTCGATGCCTCGACCGCCCGGCGGCAGTTCAAAAAACGGTTCGGGATGACGTTCGTCGAATACGCCCGGTCCCGGCGAATGGGCCTTGCGATGAAAGAAATCCGGAAGGGGCAACCGGTCATCGAGGCGCAACTGGCAAGCGGCTATGAATCGAGCAGTGGTTTTCGCGATGCATTTGCCCGCATCATGGGCGAGACACCGAAACGATGGGACGGAACATACCTGCAAGCGAAGTGGCTCGATACGCCGCTCGGACCGATGTTGGCGATTGCCGACGAACAAGGACTGCACTTACTCGAGTTTGTTGATCGTCGCGGACTCGAACGGGAAGTGGAACGGTTGCGGCTCGCAGCCCGCGCCGTCATCATTCCCGGTGAGACACCGGTGTTTGAGCAGGTGACAGCTGCACTGGACGCGTACTTTGCGGGAACGCTTGACCGGTTCGAGGTGCCGCTCGTCCTGTACGGGACGCCGTTCCAGAGACAGGTCTGGGAACAGTTGCAACAAATTCCGGCGGGGAAGACGATTTCCTATCAGGAACTCGCTGTCCGCGTCGGCAATCCGGCAGCCGTCCGTGCTGTCGCCCGGGCAAACGGCGCCAATCAATTGGCATTGATCATTCCGTGTCACCGGGTCATCCGCTTGACGGGCGATCTCGGCGGATATGCCGGTGGCTTGGCACGAAAAGCGGCCTTATTAAAATTAGAACGGACGAAGAGAGGATTGAATCACATATGAGTTTGATTAAAGATGTGTTTACACCAGACTGGTTGCACCGATTAGGGGAGGCGGTGCAGGCACCGGACTTTAGAGACATCGTGCAACAAGGGGACTGGGAAGAGCTGGCGTTTAAGCAACGGGTCCGCCGGATTGCGACTGAACTTAACCGTTATTTGCCGGCTGATTTTGAGCAAGCGGCGACGCATCTAGAAACGATCGCTCCGGAGTTTCCGGGACTGCCGGGCATCGTTTTTCCGGACTACATCGAAGTTTATGCGCCGAGTGATGCCTGGGACCGGGCAATGGTAGCACTGGAAAGGTTGACCCGGCACTCGACGTCGGAGTTTGCGGTCCGGCGGTTTCTGCTCGAAGATCAAGACCGGTTTTTAGAACTCGCGGTCCGGTGGAGTCAGTCGAGTGACGAGCACGTCCGGCGCTTGGCGTCAGAAGGAACCCGTCCGCGCCTGCCGTGGGGGCAACGGATACCGGCGTTGATTGCCGATCCGCGTCCGGTCCTGCCGATTTTAGATGACTTGTTGCAGGACGAGGCGCTTTACGTCCGCAAAAGTGTCGCCAATCATTTAAACGATATCGCGAAGACCCATCCGGAACTCGTCATCGAACGCTTGGAACAGCTCGGGAACCATCCGCATACGGACTGGATTTTACGGCATGCTTCACGGACACTCCTGAAACAGGGACATCCGGACGTCTTGAAGGCGTTTGGTCTCGTCACGCGGGGGACGGTGACGGTCGACGAACTGACGGTGACACCCGCGTTGCCGATTGGCGGGGAACTGACGTTTACCTTTGCCCTTGCGACAACCGAACCGCAAGTCCTGCGAATTGAATATGCGATCGACTATGTCAAAAAGCGGGGGACAAGTCAAAAGGTCTTCCGGATCAGTGAACGGCAAGTGATTGGACGGGAGACGTTTACGAAACGGCAGTCGTTCCGGAACTTGACGACACGCGTCCATTATCCGGGTACACATCAGCTGACGATTCTGATTAACGGTAAAGCCTACGCGACGGCAGCTTTTGACGTAGAGGAGGAAACAGAATGAACGGTCGCCATCCGGACTTTACGACGTCCCGCCTGCACATTGAAGCAGCAGATACGACGGACGGTTGTATCTGGACACTGCAGACACGGGAGAGACAACAGATTGCGACGATTCAGTTCAGCGGTCAGCAACTCAGTTATGACGCAATTGATCCGACCGACCGGGCGGGCTACATCGAAGAAGCGTTGACGGTCATCGTCGCGTATCTCGCCCGGACGTTGTTATTGCCGTTTGTGATCGGACGGGACGGAGAAGCAGCGGTTTGGCTCCGAAATGGCTTTCGTGCGGACGGACCGGTCTTTCGGCGTGACTTGATGCATTGAATGATAAAAAAAGAATCGTCTTTCCTCCGCTCGCTTTTCTCAGGCGGAACGCAAGCCGCGGTCGTCCGAGGACGACCGGGTCTCGCCTGTTCCTGACGGAAGCACGCTTCCTTTTCCTGTAGAAGTCGAGTGGAGTCGACGATTTTTTTGGATAGGCAAAAATAAAACCGTTTCCTCAGAAAACGTGCTTCTGAAGAGACGGTTTTTCGTGTCCGGATTACGGTTCTGAGATGCCGTTTGCGAGCAACAATAAAAAGGTGATGACGGATAATGACAGTAAAAAAGCGATGTTTGCGAAGACACTGAACCATTTGACGTAGTTATTTGTCGACCGGAGACCAAGCACCAGCGAAACGATATACCCGAGTCCGACCAAGATGTTGAGACCAATCGGCACCCACAGGCTGAGATTCGGGAAAAACCGTCCGCTCAGCAAATAGGACGTCAACATGTTAAACAGCAACAAACCGAGCGTCAAGAACACCGGAAAATACGTCTGCTTGGATTGGTTCATCGTTCGACCAGATTCGTTGACCAGTTAAAGTGTCGACAAATCGTCTCGGCACTTTCGCCGGCCGAACGTCTGTCGGTATCAAGACGGAGATAGTTGGGATACGACAGTTCTCCCGGAAGCGAATGCGTCCGGTACTGTTCGGCGGTTTCAAGCAAGTTGGCTTCCGACGCAGCGATGTCCCGTTTCGTGAACTTATGGAGTAAACGGTTCTCGGTCTGGTTTCGGGCCAGACGGGTGGACAGTTCGGCTTCCAGTTCAACGATGAAGACTTCGGCACCGGCTTCTTCAAACAGTTGAACGGTCTCTTCGATGAATTCGATGCCGCCGTCTTCGACGCCAAACAAGCATAAAAACGTAAAAATGACCCCTTCGAGATCACTGACCGCCATTTCCTTGAACATTTCCCGCCGGATCAAGTCCTTCAGTTTATGATGCGCCGGTTTCGTGAAATCAAAATACGGATGCAACAAGTCGATCGTCTGATGGTTGTGGAATAATTTCATGCCCGTTTTTTGTTCGAGTTCCTGACCAATCGTCATTTTGCCGACCGCTTGCGGACCAAGTAACATAACAAACTTCATCCTGACACCTCTTCCTTTTTTTGTTAATACTAGCACAGAAAAACAGAGTGTTCCTATTAGAACGTTTGTTCGTTAAATGGTATAATGGCAGTAGGAAATGTTGTCGTTTTAGGACCGAATGGAGGTCATTGATTATATGGAATATTGGAAGGCAGTACAGGGCTATGCAGGCATGTATCAAGTCTCAACATCAGGGAACGTCCGGTCGCTCGACCGGACCATCGAGACGAGTCGTGGTGTTAAACAACGACGGCAAGGTGTCGTGTTGCGCCCGCGAATCAATCAAGAAGGTTACCGGAAAGTGACGTTGTACAAACAAGGACGCGGGGAACGGTTTTATATCGCCGAGCTTGTCGCCAAAGCGTTTCTCGATTCCGAGGCCACGCACGACCGGATTATCCGGGCGGACGGTGATCGTGTAAACGATCAAATCGACAATCTGACCGTCAGACCGTCGACGAGTCAAGCGTACGCGTCGCTCCTCGACGAGTTCGACCTGTTATTGACGCAACATATCGAATTGTCGCCGCAGCAGATCCGGGACATTCGGCGTCGGTATCAAACCGGACTTTCGATTCGCCGGTTGGCGTTGACCTATCAGGTGACGGAAAACCGGATTCGCAACATCATCGACAAAAAGGAAGCCCGGTATATTAGTTAAAAGATAAACAGACCCCGTGCCTCAAGCACAGGGTCCGTTTATCAAAAGTGGGAGATGAATCGCCAGCCTGCCTTTCGGGTATATTCTCTTTGAAGGAGGTGAAAAATGGTGTTGAAGCACAAGGCCTACAAATTCAGAATCTACCCCACAAAAGAGCAGGAAATCCTGATTGCGAAGACGATTGGGTGTTCGCGCTTCATCTTCAACCACTTCTTAGCGAAGTGGGATGAAATGTACAAGACCACTGGAAGAGGTCTGTCCTACGGTTCTTGTTCCAAAGAAATTCCTATGTTGAAGCAGGAGTTCGACTGGTTGAAGGAAGTCGATAGCACATCTGTTCAGATCAGCGTCAAGCATCTTGCTGATGCGTTTGACCGCTTCTTCAAGAAGCAGAACGAACGCCCTCGTTTCAAGTCCAAGCGCAATCCCGTCCAGTCATACAAGACCAACATCCAAGGTAAAAACCAGCTTCCTGAAGTCTCGATTGAATGCAACAAGCTCAAACTGCCAAAACTGAAATGGGTACGTTTCGCCCATTCGAAACAGGTCACAGGCCGTATCTTGAACGCCACGATCCGACGCAATACTTCAGGAAAATACTTCGTCTCCCTGCTCGTCGAGCAGGAAATCCACGAACTGCCGAAGACCGGTTCATCTGTCGGTGTCGACGTCGGACTCAAGAACTTCGCCATCCTGTCGGACGGAACGATGTACAAGAACGACTGTTACTTCCGAACACTTGAGAAGAAACTGGCGCGCGAACAGCGTAAGCTCTCCCGCCGTCAACGCATCGCTCTGAACAAGAAAGTGAAGCTTTCCGAGTCGAAGAACTATCAGAAGCAAAAGCGGAAGGTTGCGCGTATCCACGAGAAGATTGTCAACAAGCGCACTGACTTCCTGCACAAGGTATCGACCGAGATCGTCCAAAACCACGATGTCATCGGGATTGAGACCTTGCAGGTGAAGAACATGCAGAAGAATCGTAAGTTGAGCAAGGCCATCTCTGACGTCAGCTGGTCGGAGTTCTTCCGTATGCTGGAATACAAGGCAGAATGGTACGGGAAGACCGTCGTGAAAGTCGGCAAGACCTTTGCTTCCAGTCAACTGTGCTCCAGTTGCGGACATCAACACAAAGACGTGAAACATCTCGGCTTGCGTGAATGGACATGCCCGAGTTGCGGCATCCATCACGACCGGGATGTGAACGCAGGACTGAATCTCAAACAAGAAGCCGAACGTATCTTAGCTTCTTCAACCGTCGGGACGACGGGGTTAGCCTGATCAGGTTTCGACCGTTAGGTCGGATAACTCAGGAATCCTTCACCTCTAAGTGAAGCGTAGGTGGAGGTAGTTCAACGCCTCCATGCTTCCTATCGGGAAGTGGGAGGGCAGATTTTATGAAGGACATGTAGCGTTCTTGTAAAGGTTCAGCCCACAAAAAAAGGACATCCGAGGATGTCCGCTGTCAGCCGGCATGCGGCAGGTAAGTCGAGACGAAACTGGTCGTCATTTGGAGCAGCTGTTGTGTTTCTTCTTTTGGTTCGGATGTGACGTAAATAATCAGGGCAGCGGCGACGGCAACAAAGATGATGATGACGAGAACAACAAAAAACGGCATCTTACTTTTCTTTTTTTCCTCTTTCATGTCCATTGTAATAATCCCCCTTATCCAAAATAAGCAAAGCCTGTATGGAATGTTTCCCTCGTTGCAAAAATGGAAACCTTTGGTCTGCTTGAAAAAGGACTGAAATCAACCGATAGAGAACTATACAAAGTATGAAGTTTGTCAGTCGAAGGGGTGTCAGGGTGCCATGTTGAGTCAGTTTAATCAGTTTCTGTTGAATTTTTCATTGTTGATTACATCCCTCTTGTTTGCGTTTTTACCGCTTCGGCATACGGAACGGATTTCAGCGGATTCTCCTATTCGAACTCGCTTAGTGGTAGGACTAATTGCCGGTCTGATCGGCGGATTGCTTGTCTTGAACAGTATCACCTATGACGGGGCGAAAATTGATTTACGGCTCGTCGCGCTCGTGACGGCTTATTATTATGGCGGCTGGGTCAGTGGTGGGATTACGATGACGGCGATCATCGGAGCACGTTTTCTGGTTACGCCGCCCGGGGTCTATGAAGGGTTGATTCTTGCCACATTGATTTGTTTGGCATTGCTTGTCACGGCAAGTATTTACCGTCGATTTGCAGCCCAAACCTTCAAGGATTATTTGGTTCTCCTTGGAGTCGGGATCGGGTATAGTCTACCGGCCTTATATTTGTTGACGGATACATTTATGCGCTTTTTGGAGATGGCATTTGTCTATATTATTTTTAATTTGTTTGGCGGCTACGTCACGTACCGCTTCCTGCAGGAGTTACGCAAACACTTCCAGTTCGTCCAGACGCAACAGGAACTGGCGTTGACCGACGGACTGACGAATCTCGCCAATCGGCGAAAGCTCGACGAGACGTTGGCGCATTACGACCAACACGGCTATGCGTTCTCCGTCCTGATCGTCGACATTGATTTCTTCAAATCGGTCAATGATACATACGGCCATGACGGCGGCGACGTCGTCTTACGTCAACTGAGTCATCTGTTGCAACACTGTAGTCCCGACGAAGCCGTTGTGGGACGTTATGGCGGGGAAGAGTTTGTTGTCTTGCTGCCGGACATGCCGCTTAAAGAAGCCGTCCGCCTCGGGGAAACGATTCGCTTGGCCTGCGCCGATCAACATTTTGTCTTCAGCACGTATCCGGCATTCCATGTCACGTTATCGATCGGGGCGGCCTCGTCGGATCAAGGTGAGACATCGTTTGAAGTCGTCCAAAAGGCCGATCAGTCCCTTTATCAAGCGAAACAGACGGGACGGAACAAGGTCGTCGGTTACAGCGAAGAATAATCCAACACCAACAGGCGGGCTCCTCGGAGTCCGCCTGTTTCATGCTGCACGTAAAACTATTCGCCGACCATCCCGTCATGGTCATTGTCCCGCATATGGGGATAGAGCCAATGGTCATCCGCGATCGGCATAGCGAAACCGGCGTCCTTCGCCTCTTGGATCGTGACTTGTCCGTTGCCGTCAGTGTCGACGGTTGAGACATCACCCGTGTCTGGAGCAGGTGCCGTTTCAACAGCAGCTTCTGCTGTCTTGTCCTCGTCTTCTGTCAAACCGAGTGCCGCATTGACTTCATCCGGATTCACATTGTCGAAGTCATCGACGATGACATTGCCCTTTAACGTATACGTGTACCGATAATGGGACGGAATTTGCGTCTTGGTATCGGGATAGGTGATGATCGCCTCAAAATCCGACACCTCACCGGCCTGGCGGATACTGTTCTCCATATAGGCTTGATCGCCGTGGCGATTGAGCGTGCTCTCCTGCGGCGTGATGTTGTAGGCGTTCGAGACACCACCGAGCGAATCGGCAATGACATGTCCTTCATCAAGCTGAGGACTCTCGACACCCGGAACCTTCGCTTCGTCCGAATAATAGCGACCGGATGACGTCACGTCTTCCGTATCTTGCTGGAGCGTGATTTTTTTGGCAGTGACTTTAACGAGTTGCGCGTGTTCATTTGTAAAGGCCCAATACTCGCGGTCGCCAAAACCGATGTTCACGACGGCATTTGGTTCCCGGTCGCCGGACAGGTCGCCGCCGTCGACTTCAATGGGTGTATAGCCGGGGAACGACTTGTCCTCGGAAGAGACGGTCGACTCGTTTTCCTGAATCGGTTCCGTTGCTTCTGTCTCGGCAGTTTCTGCGGAAGGTACATCAGCAGATGTTGTCTCTTGCTGTTTTTCTTCGGTCTTCTCTGCGGAAGGCGTTTCTTGAGACGCCGCCTGGTCGACCTTTGGTGCCGGCGCAGATGATTCTTCCGCAGCACATCCCGTCAACAACAGGGCGGCTAACGGTAAAGCAAAATAAGTAAAGGATGATTTCATCAGTGGACTCCTCGCGTATCATGACATACTTGTCCATTGTAGAAATCTTCCAGTCCGAATACAAGGTGATTTTTAACATTTAGCGGTCTTAATAGAACAATAGATAAAGTTAACGAAAAATGGGAGATTACTTCGAGGGCAGGAGACAGTGATTCGAAAATCGCAGAAGGGCGTGACCTTGTTTTAAAATAGGAATAGTGTGTAAAATAAGCATTCACCACCTGAACAGATCGCGAAGCGTGACGATGTCAGAGGAGGGATGGTATGACCAAACGGATGAAGGATTATGGTATCTCGTTCATCATTTTAGGAATTGCCGTAATATTGTTTAGTGTACTGGATTTACCGAAAGGAATAAGTGCCGTCGCTGTGATTGTAGTAGTGGTACTGTCTGTTTTTTTATACGAATTTCGACGTTTTTTAACGCATGATGCAAGAAAATAATTGTTAGCAGCACGTTGTCTGAACGTACCGTTTCAACGAGTCATAATCAGACAGAAAAGGTGATCCACCCGTTTTCCGGGAGGATCACCTTTTGTAATGCAGAATGTATGGAACACCTATGTTAAGACAAGCTGCTGAAAAATCTGATGCCGTTCAAAGGCAGTTAAGATGCTCGGCGCAATCTGTTGCCGAATCAGCTGTTCATCTGCCCATGAGTAGGCGTCATGCTCTTCTGATAACATTACACTGCTGGTCACAGCTGTACAGAAGTAGACCAGCAGGATGACCTGGCGATCGGGATGTGTCAGAATGCTCGAGGCATAAGCGATTTTGTCGACGGTGACCGTCAACCCCGTTTCTTCCCGGATTTCACGAATCAGACTGTCTTCCGGTTGCTCGCCAAAATCGATTTTTCCACCCGGACATTCCCACGTTCCGCCACCCGAGTCGGCAGCAGCACGCTGAACGATTAAAATCCGGTTGTCGTGCCGCACGATCCCTTTGACGGCTGTTACGATAGTCGACATGTCATTTCCTCCTTTCGCTTCAGTACAACTGCTTCCGGTCCTTCTTGTTGAATCAACTGACCGTCTTGCAGATGAATACCGGTTTGCTCCGGTAAGCCGTAACCGAAGCGACTCTGTGTTGCTTCAAATGCCTGCAACAAGTTCGTCTCTTCCTGCCATGTGTCATAGTGGACGGAAATCACGGCGTCCATTAGACCGAGTCCTTCAAGGACGAGCGCCTTGCCCGCCCGTTGATCGATCGCGGGAATTCGGCATTCGTTCGGTGTCAGTAAGGCGCCGGCGGAAAAACCGGCGACCGGGACGCCGTGCTGAAACCGGTCCTGAACGATGGCTCCGATTGGCGTCTGCACGATGAATTGTTGGTACAGTTCCGTTTCCCCACCCGAGATGATGATGCCGGCGCAGGTACTCAGCTGCTCGAGTTGGTCGTCTGTTGGACTTGCGGACAACGGCAAGTGGAAAAATGCTGTTGCGCCGCAAGCGGTTAACATCTCCGTATAGATCGGCGCGTAATCGGACCAGGACGAACCGGGACGCGGCACATACAGTAAAGCGACGGGACGTGTCCCGTTCAAACACGAAACAAACGTTTGACATAAACCCGGCGTGAACGGGGGACCACCGCCAAATAAAAAGAGGTGTTGATTGACCATGACTGCTACCTCCTTACTCAAACTATTCTCTTAGAATAAAAGAAAATCGAAAACAAGGGTACCTGACTCTTTTTTTGGATAGGTAGAAAACGGAAAATGAATTACAATGGTAATACTAGGGAGAAAACGAAAGGGTTAAGTGAAATGATGAAAAAGCAGATCAATCAGATAACATACCGGGAATCAGGCATGGGGAAAGGTCAAATGTTCACGTGGACGAAAGCAACACGGGAATTACGGTTAGAAGATGAAGAAGGAAAAGTCTCGGAAGACGTTTATCTGTTATCAGAGCACCAACAAATGGAACTCGAGCACCTGTTGCTCCACGTTAATCTTATGCACTGGCAACCGGTGTATACGACGGAGTGGCTGATTCTCGACGGCACGAATTGGGAGATCAGGTGGAGTGGTCCAAATGGAGAGGGGACGTCTCGAGGCAGTAATGCTTTTCCGGACAAGTGGGAACTTCTTCGGGACTGGTTGTATGGACAGTTTGGAAGGAGCAGCGAAGGCAAAAAATGAACACACAAAAAAAGATAAAAGAAAAGGTAATGAGGAATAAAAAATGCCATCTGTCACTAGGACAGACGGCATTTAACATGCGTTAGTTACTACCTTTAAAGACAACTTCAGTGTCATTCCAAGAGAATGATGGTTCGTAAATAAGTTCAAGTTGTTGTCCTTTTGGTGCGTCAAAGAAAATCTTACCTTTCAGTGTTTTCCCTTTGTTCAAGTCATCACTGATTGCCATTTCATCACTACCGTAGTAAGACTCAACTTTTTCATTGTTAATATAAAGATTGAATTCAGTACTATCAATGAAAGCTGAATCAGTTCCTTTATTGACAGCGGTAATATCAAATACGATGACATTATTATTTTTAGTTTCGCTATATTGGTCAGGCGATTGATTTTGAGCTTGAGAAACGGTTAATTGAACATCTCCGACTTTCACTGTTTCACCGAGCTTAAATTCTTTTGGAGCTTCTTCTTTGTCTGCTGACTCAGAATCTCCATTGCTGTCAACTGAGGAAACCGAATCACTTTTCTTTAATTCTTTGTCAACCTCACTTGCAAAAAATGATGTACATGCGACCATAGCGATGATTAAGATAACCAGCGCAATAATAAAACCAAGGACGAGCTTAAAAAACTTTTTCATTCTGTACGTTTCTTTCCTTTCGAGAGTTTTGCTACAAAACTCATATGTAAGTTAGCCTATAGTTTAATACGATATTTATTTTGAAATAAAATGGCGTAATTAAAAAATATTGGGCTTAAAAATATTTTAACACCCAATCCAATAATTTCCCACATTTCAAAATAAAAAAGTAAAAAAAATATAGCTATTACAATTTATTTGATTATTTAAGAGAAAAAAAGCCATCCTTTATTAAATAGGATGGCAAGTCATTAAACTAACCCTAAAATCTCAACCTCGACCAAAGCACCTTTCGGCAACTCTTTGACGGCGATACAAGATCGTGCCGGGAAGTGATTATGCGGAGCAAAGTAATCGGAGTAGATATCATTAAACGCAGCGAAATGATCCATGCTTGTTAAGTAACACGTTGTTTTGACGACACGATCCGGCGTCAGACCGGCTTCTTTTAAGATGGCATCGACGTTTTTCATGACCTGCTCTGTCTGTTCAGTAATGCCACCGACAACCATTTCACCCGTTGCTGGATTGATCGGGATTTGACCTGAAGCATATAACGTACCGTTAGCGATGAAGCCTTGCGAATAAGGACCGATGGCAGCCGGGGCGTTGGTTGTTTCGATTTTCTGGAATGAACTCATGAAAACTCCTCCTCTAATCTAAAATAAATCGTATGTAGAACGTGCTATCTGCCTTGAACTATAGGATAATTTTTACAACACCATTACCATACTTACAAGGAGTGAATCCAATGCCTCTTTATCATAAATTAGTCCGGGATCAGATTCCAACTATCATTGCTCGGAACGGAAAAAAAGCAACGTTCCGGACACTTAACGAGGAAGAATTCCTCGTTGAAGCGAAACGGAAATTGCATGAAGAAGTAGCCGAATATGAAGAAGCAACGGCGACCGAAGAAGCGGTCGAAGAATTGGCCGACTTATTGGAGCTGGTTCACGCGCTGGCTCGGACGCACGGGACGACACCGGAACAACTGGAAGCAATCCGGCTGACGAAACATGATAAGCGGGGCGGCTTTGATGATAAGCTGTATCTGATTGAGGTCGAGGATTGATTCCGGCAGCAAAACTGACGACACACGATTTGTATGCGTCGTTGGTCGACGCCATTGATCAAGCCGATGAAGTCTATATCGTCGCCGCCTTTGCACAACGCTCGGGTGTCGAACTGTTGTTACCGGCGTTACGTCGCGCCGTCGAACGAGGCGCAGATATTCATTTTTTGATTGGCGACTACTTACATATTACGGACCCGGAAGCGTTGGCAGAATTATTGAAACTGGATGGTCTGTCGATCCGGTTTTACCGCTCCGGCGGACGGGCGTTTCATCCGAAAGCCTATCTGTTCCGCAATGCGGAGACAGGGCTGTCGATTGTAGGCTCGTCGAATATTTCTAAAAGCGCGTTCCGGACCGGTGTCGAGTGGAATCTCCATTTGCCGCAAGCCGTCGCACCGCATATTTTAGATGATGCGATCGAAGCATTCATGGATCTTTATTTAAGTGAAACAGCTCAAGACCTGAATTTGATGGTCCTTGAAGCGTACCGACAGGAACATGACGCACGGCAATACGTTGCAGAACCAGAAGTTGACTATGCGGAGCAACAGCTCGTCATGTCCGAAGAAATTCTGCCGCACCGGGTGCAGGAGGAAGCCTTACGTGCACTCCGGGAAACGATGGAAGAAGGACGGACGCGTGCTTTGACTGTGCTTGCGACTGGACTTGGGAAAACGTATCTCAGTGCGTTCTTTGCGCGTGATTTTAAACGAATTCTGTTCCTCGCACATCAACGTGAGTTGCTGGAACAAGCGGAACGTTCGTTTCAAAAGGTCGAATCCAATTGGCAGACAGCCTTTTATATCGGATCAGACCGCACGAACGATGAACAGACGGACGTGTTATTTGGATCAGTCCAGACGTTATCCCAAAACCGTCATCTCGAACGGTTCGCACAAGATTATTTTGATTTGATCATCATCGATGAGTTTCATCATGCAGCAGCTAAAAGTTATCAAAAGGTCCTGGCGCATTTCGAACCGCGGTTTTTGCTGGGACTGACAGCGACGCCGGACCGAATGGACGGAGCGGACGTCTATGCACTGTGCGACAATCACGTTGCGTTTCAAATGCACTTCACGTCAGCGATCAACGAAGGATTCCTGACACCGTTCCATTATTACGGGATTCATGACGTCATCGACTATTCGCAACTACGGCGCATGGGACGGAAATATGATGCGATGGAACTGGAACAGGCGCAGATCGATCGGGCAGTTTCAGAAAACATCTATGCTGCCTGGTCGAAGCACCGGCAGACGAAGACGATCGGCTTTTGTTCGTCGATCCGCCAAGCCGAATACTTAGCGCAGACGTTCCGGGAAATGGGACACCAAGCGATTGCCTTGACCGGACAGACCATTAATCGACGAGAGCGGATTCAGAAGTTTGAACAGGGAACGGTAGAAATCGTCTTTACGGTCGATTTGTTTAATGAAGGAGTCGACATTCCAAAAGTTGATACGTTACTGTTTTGTCGTCCGACGGAATCGATTGCAATCTACACGCAGCAAATCGGACGAGGCTTACGTTTAGCGAATGAGAAATCACATTGTGTCATCATCGATTTGATTGGGAACTACAAAAATGTCGAGACGAAGCTAATGTTGCTTGGAACAGTAAAAGACAAGCTCGAGCGGGGAGATAAGGAGCCGATTACCCCACCAAAGGGATGCATCATCGAGTTCGATACACAAGCACTGAATATTATTCATCGGATGCGTCAACCGAATCAGCGGAAACTACGTTTGATTGAGAGTTACGAACAATTGAAACTCGATCTTGGACGTCGTCCGACTTACGTTGAAATCGGACAACTGACAGCCGTGCCAACGGGCTATAAACAAGAGTGGGGCTCGTACGTCGGCTTTTTAAAGGAACAAAGTGAATTGACGGACGAAGAAATCGAGACTTACGATGCTAATCAGGAATTGATTGAACAGATCGAAAAGACGGTCATGAACCGGAGTTACAAGATGGTTGTCTTGCTGGCGATGCTCGAGCGGGGAGAAGAACGTTGGATGGAGCCGATTACCGCAGAGGAAGTCGCGCCGTTTTTTTATGAGTATTTGCATGCGGAAAAGTACCGGGAGTTGAAGGATGCGCAGACGACGGAGCTAAAAGGACCGTTTGATGCAACAAAAGTAGAAAAGTTATTGAAGAAGATGCCATTTCCAAAGATGGGTAAGCCATTTGTATTTAATGATAATATTTTGTATATAAAAACGGTGAAACCAGGTTTCCGAAATTTATATAAAATAATCCAGGAGATTATTTTATTTAGAACTTACTTATACTTTGTAATAAATGATTAAAGTTAACTATAGTAAGGTGAGACATATCACAAAAGAACTGTAAACTAATGATTGAAATGTTAAAAACAAATGTTAGCGAAGTTTAAAAAGCACTTTTCTTTTTGATACTTATTTACCTTCTACAAATGTCAGTATGGATAAACCTTTAAAAATTTTAAGTCTAAAAGCATGCTAATAAATTAAATAATTGATAATAAAATTGAATTATTCCTTTCATTTATTGATAAAAATAAAACATCTGCTCTATAGGCTAAGACTTATAGCAAAGTACTCCATTTCTTTCTTAAATTAATATAAACATCTGTGTTACTAATATACAGCACATCTTTCAAATCTTTCTTAGGTAATAGGAGGGTTACTTCAAGAATACTTGTGATTCTCTATTCTTCTTACGAGCAGTGGAGGATAAATTGTCTTTATAAAATTATAATTAAGCTTAAAAGGAAGTAATAAACCTTATTAATTAATCAGAGAAAACTCAAAGTTGAATTTAATCAATATAAAAATAGTGAAAATATTGAAAAAGATTAAGTAATGAACAAGTCTCATCAAAAATCGAATGAATACACGAGCCGTGCTATGAAATACTTCTTTAAAACGATAAAATATACTATATAAATATAAATAAATAATAGAGGACATTTTATCTGCTTATAAACTGCTTATAAAAGGAGAGTCAAATAGAATGAAAACAATAAAATCTGCGTGTCAATTGCAACCTAGAGCTCTTGAAATAAATGTGGGTGATCAAATTGAACAACTAGACCAAATTATTCATGATACTAACGGACAAGAATACTTCGAAAAAACTTTTATAACAGATGGAATGAAAATGCTTCTTTCTAAAGGAATGGCGCGTCTTTCCGGAAATTCAAACGATACTGTATTCCACCTTAAACAGGCTATGGGTGGAGGTAAAACACATTTAATGGTGGGATTTGGACTTCTTGCAAAAAATTCTGCACTTCGAGAGACCCAAATAGGTTCTATACCTTATCAATCGGATTTTGATAAGGCAAAGATAGCTGCTTTTAATGGACGTAATAATCCTGATACTTACTTTTGGGGGGAAATTGCTCGTCAGTTGGGGAAAGAGAGTTACTTCAGGGAATATTGGGAATACGGTGCTAAAGCTCCAGATGAACAATCGTGGATAAATCTTTTTGATGGTGAAGAGCCTATACTTATTCTATTAGATGAAATGCCACCATATTTTCATTACTATAGCACTCAGGTATTAGGGCATGGAACAGCTGCCGACGTTGTTACTAGAGCGTTTTCTAACATGCTTACTGCAGCTCAAAAAAAGAAAAATGTCTGTATTGTAGTCTCTGACCTAGAGGCTGCTTATGAGATTGGGGGAAAGTTAATCCAACGTGCTCTTGATGATGCTACTCAAGAGTTAGGGCGTGCGGAAGTTTCTATTACACCAGTTAATTTAGAATCTAATGAAATATATGAAATTCTTCGGAAACGTCTATTTCTTTCCTTGCCAGATAAAAATGAGATATCGGAAACAGCTGCTGTCTATGCATCAAGACTAGCAGAAGCAGCAAGGGCAAAAACAGTTGAAAGAAGTGCGGAAGCTATGGCTAATGATATAGAAGCTACTTATCCTTTTCATCCAAGTTTCAAAAATATAATTGCACTATTTAAGAATAACGAAAAATTTAAACAAACACGTGGTTTGATGGAATTAGTTTCGCGTCTTTTAAAGTCTGTGTGGGAAAGTAACGAGGATGTATACTTAATTGGTGCTCAACATTTTGATCTTTCACTTCATGAAGTTCGTGAAAAATTGACCGAAATCTCCGAAATGCGAGATGTAATTTCAAGAGACCTATGGGATTCGACTTATAGTGCTCATGCTCAAATTATTGATATCAATATTGGAAATAATTACGCGAGACAAATTGGTACTCTTTTGCTCACCGCCAGTCTTTCTACTGCTGTAAATTCTGTAAGAGGGCTCACTGAAAGTGAAATGTTTGAATGCTTAATTGATCCTGTACGCCAAGGAAGTGACTACAGAATTGCTTTCAGTGAACTTCAAAAGTCAGCGTGGTATTTACATCAGACTCAAGAAGGTCGCAATTATTTTAGTCGACAGGAAAATTTAACAAAAAAACTTCAGGGATATGCGGACAAAGCACCACAGAATAAAGTTGAAGAACTGATACGAGATCGCCTTCAAGAAATGTATAAACCAGTAACAAAAGAAGCTTACGATAAAGTGTTACCTCTTCCTGAAATGGATGAAGCAAGAGCTGTTTTAAGAACTGGACGAGCACTTCTCGTTATTAGTCCAGACGGAAAGACTCCACCAGGGATCATATCGAAATTTTTCAAAGAAATGGTTAACAAAAATAATGTACTTGTTTTGACTGGTGATAAGTCATCTATAGCTAGTATTGAAAAAGCTGCTCGCCATGTCTATGCAGTAACAAAAGCGAATAGTGAGATTCTTGATTCACATCCACAGCGAAAAGAGCTGGATGAAAAGAAAGCACAATATGAACAGGATTTTCAAACAACAGTTCTTTCGGTTTTCGACAAACTACTTTTCCCGGGAAACAGTCGAGGAGAAGATATACTACGACCGAAAGTACTTGATAGTACTTATCCTTCAAATGAAACCTATAATGGGGAACGACAGATTGTAAAAACACTAACTTCTGATCCAATTAAACTATATACAGAGGTAAATGAAAACTTTGATGCGCTTCGCGCCAGAGCAGAGTCGTTGCTTTTTAGTTCTCAGGATGAGATACGCAAGACTGACTTAATAGACAAAATGAAACAGAAAACTCAAATGCCGTGGCTCCCAAGCCGTGGATTTGAACAACTTACTATTGAGGCGTACCAGCGTGGTGTGTGGGAAGACTTGGGGAATGGATACATTACGAAAAAACCTAAACCAAAAACTACTGAAGTTATTTATAGTGAAGACACTTTTCCGGATGATTCAGGTACAGTGCGATTGAAAATTGATGTAGTGAATGCAGGGAACAGTCCAAGAATTTACTACGCTGAAGATAGTGAGGTTTCTGAAAGTAGCCCGATTTTGAATGAAAATACATTGGTTACCAAAGCACTTCGCGTTCAGTTTATTGCCGTCGACCCTACTGGTAAAAATCTTACAGGTCCGCCTAAAACTTTTGAAAATAACTTAACACTACGAAATAATTTTGACGAATCTTCTCGAACAGTAGAGCTGTTTGTTGCACCGAGAGGTTCTATCAAGTTTACTCTAGATGGTTCTGAAGCACGTAACGGAACAGAGTATACAGGTCCTATTCAATTGGGGTATGAAGAAACGACTATCTATGTCTTTGCAGAGTCTGATGGTATTGAAGAAAAACGAAATTTCACTTTTGCTAAGTCCGGATCTACAGAAGTTCCTATTATTAAAGAAGCGCCAGCTATTCTATTTAGCCAATCACCGAAACGCTTGGATAGTTCCACCAAAACGTATGAGGGGTTGAAAATTGCTAAGGAAAAAAACATTGAATTTGAGCAGGTTATGCTGATGGTGGGTTCTGCACCAAAGGCAATTCATCTTTCTCTTGGTGAGATAAAAATAAATGCTGAGTTTATTGAAAACGAATTGAAAAATCTTCAGACTCTCCTTAATCCTGATGCTCCTGTTATTATGACGTTTAAAAAAGCTTATACGTCCACAGGTTATGATTTAGAGCAATTTTCCAAGCAACTCGGTATTGAAATAGGAAATGGAGAGGTAGAACAAAAATGAATAAAACAATAGATTTTGGAGCACCATCAGAGTTTGGCATGCACCACTTTTATGTGGAAATTCCTGTAGCTCCGCGGGATGCTATCTATATCTATGAGGATTTTGGCTTTGATGGTGATGAATTTAGAAGAGAAACCGTTGAGTGTAGACTAGTTTTGGCGCGTGAGCTTTGGACTAAAATTAGAGATGATGCTAGACGTGATTTTAATGCACGTTTAAAAAATAAGAGACAAAGTACTGGAAGTTGGATAACTGGAAAAATCAAGCTTGATCGATTTCTTGGTAGAGAGTTGTGCGTCCTTGGTTGGGCAGCGGAACATGCTTCTCCTGAAGAATGCTCAGTGATTTGTGAAAAGTGGCTGGCATTGCGTCCTGAAGAACGATGGTGGCTTTACAGCAAAACTGCTTCTGAGGCTGGACTTGATAATCAGTCCAAAAGAGGCTGGCGTAAAGCACTCTATTGTGCATTATCCGATGGGGCAAATATTAAGTTGGAACCTAAGAAAAAACCAAAAATGAATGAAAAAAAATTAAATCAGGAGGAGACAGTGTCCCTATTTGATTTCATAGATAAAGGAGATATGTGATGACACTAAAATTATTTGAATGGAAAGACAAACCTGCACTAATTGAACACCTCTTTCCGGTGCAGAAAATATCAGCAGAAAGTTACAAGGAACAGATGGCAGGATCAGGTAAAACTCTTACAGCTATGGGCAGTTATTGGAAAGGGAGGAAGCCGCTTGTACTTAATAAAGCGTGTATACTAGGTTCATTGCTTCCAGTTACAGAAGATCATCTCAAAGATCTAGAAATATTTGAACTTTTAATGGGTATGGATTCCCATTCAATGAGGAAACGTATTGAACAAAATCTCCCTGCTTCAAAGCAGGATACTACGGACCAATATCTAACACTGCCGTTTAACGAACAGGTGCGAAAAGCGAAACGACGTGAAGAGGTTGACGATGTTCTATTTAGCCATGCGTGGCCAAAAGTAAATGAGCATCTTGGTACTTCAGCCAGCTCTTTTCCTGAATTGGTTGAACAGATGGGAATTGCTCGCTTTGGAAGGAGACCAAAGGTTGCAGATGTCTTCTCTGGCTCTGGTCAGATACCTTTTGAGGCCGCACGACTGGGATGTGATGTTTATGCTTCCGATTTAAATCCTATTGCATGTATGTTGACTTGGGGTGATTTCAACATTGTTGGTGCCTCTAAAGAGAAACGTACTGAATTAGAAGTGGATCAGAAAAAAATGGTTGAGCAGGTTCGAAAAGAAATTGATGAGCTTGGTATTGAGACTGATGGAAAAGGTTGGAGGGCTAAGGCGTATCTGTACTGTGTCGAAGTTAAGTGTCCTGAATCTGGATGGATGGTACCACTAATCCCCAGTTTAGTTATTAGTCGCGGTTATGGTGTCATAGCCGAATTAATTCCTGTTCCAGAAGAGAAAAGATACAATATAGCTGTAAAATACGTCAAAACTAAAGAAGAAATTGACGGAGCTGTGAAAGGAACTGTACAAAGTGGTGAAATTGTTCATTCACCGAACGGGATTACAATATATCGCACAAAGATAAGTACAATTCGTGGTGATTATAAAGAAGGTAAAGAAATTAAAAATCGCTTGCGAATGTGGGAAAAAAGGGATTTTTCTCCACGTCCAGATGACATTTTTCAAGAACGACTTTATGCTGTAATGTGGTTGCAACCAAAGCAAAATGGACGAGGTGATGTATATGAATTTCGTTCGGTGACCGATGAAGATTTAGTTCGAGAAAATAAAGTAATAAACTATGTTCGTGAACATTTCGAGGACTGGCAAGAGAAGGGATACATTCCAGACATGGTCATTGAAGCGGGAGATAAAACAGACGAGCCTATCAGGACTCGTGGTTGGACTCACTGGCACCATTTGTTTAATCCTAGACAATTACTGGTTGGCACCTTATTCCGAAAACGATTAGAAGCGTACGATTATCCTCAATTCGGAAGTTTTCTTGGTTATAATGCTAAATTGTGTAGATGGGATTCATATCCTGGTCCAGGTCGTGCCGGAAAAACTTCTCAAGCCTTTTATAATCAAGCTTTAAATACTTTATACAACTATGCTTGCCGTGGTAGTGTATGGTCAGAAGAATTTTTTACCACTGGCAATTTTAAATCATATTCACTTCAAACTAAAACAAAAGTCAACGCTCATCCTGCACAAGAACTAGAAGTTGAAAACGACATTTATGTGACAGACCCACCGTATGGTGACGCGGTTAAATATGAAGAAATTACCGAGTTCTTTATTGCTTGGCTACAAAAAAATCCACCTAAAGAATTTGCACATTGGAATTGGGATAGCCGACGTTCGTTAGCTATTAAAGGTGAGGATGAGGGTTTCCGTCAAGGCATGGTTGCTGCCTATCGTAAGATGGCACAAAATATGCCTAATAATGGTATTCAAATTTTAATGTTTACCCATCAAAGTGGAGCTATCTGGGCAGATATGGCAAATATTATCTGGGCTAGTGGTTTACAAGTGACGGCGGCTTGGTATGTTGTAACAGAAACTGACTCAGCTTTGCGTCAAGGAGCAAATGTAAAAGGAACTATCATATTAATTCTTCGTAAAAGACAACAAAATTTAGAGACTTTTCGTGATGATCTTGGATGGGAAATTGAGGATGCTGTTAAAGAGCAGGTGGAATCACTTATCGGGCTGGATAATAAAGTTAGAGCTCAAGGATCCGAAGGCCTTTACACCGATGCCGACTTGCAGATGGCGGGATATGCTGCAGCTTTGAAAGTCCTGACAGCATACTCTCGTATTGATGGAAAGGACATGGTCATAGAAGCTGAATCTCCTCGCCAAAAAGGGAAAAAAACTTTTGTTGATGAATTAATAGAATTTGCAGTACAAACGGCTGTCCAGTTCCTTGTACCAGTAGGATTTGAAAAAGGAGAATGGCAGAAACTTCAAGCTGCCGAGCGCTTTTATTTGAAAATGGTAGAAATGGAACATCAAGGTTCCAAAACTCTAGATAACTATCAGAACTTCGCAAAAGCCTTTAAGGTGCATAATTTTGATCAATTGATGAGTGACACTACAAAGGCTAATTCTGCGCGATTAAAGCTATCGACTGAGTTTAAAGGCTCGATGATGTCTGGTAACGGTGAATTTGTAGGAACACCATTACGAGCTTTACTCTATGCTCTCTTTGAACTCTCTAAAGATGTGGAAGTAGATGATGTTTTGTTACATTTGATGGAGAACTGCCCGAACTATTTGCCTAATAAAACGCTATTGTCCAAAATAGCAGACTATCTAGCAGAAAAAAGAGAAGGTCTTAAGGGCACAAAAACTTTTAAACCTAATGTGGAAGCTAGTTGCGCTCGCGTGTTAGCTGAATCTATAAGAAATCAGAGGCTATAAAATATGACCTTAAAGCGTTTTTCTTCTCGAACGAAAAGATTAGATACTGAATTTCTGGCTAAAAGTCTAAATGGTGCATCAAAGTATTTTCGTATTGCAGGGTATTTTAGAAGCTCCATATTTGAGTTGGTTGGCGAAGAAATTTCTCGAATTCCAGAAGTAAAGATTGTTTGTAATTCGGAACTAGATTTGATCGACTTTAATGTAGCTACAGGCAGGAATATAGCTCTTAAAGAGCGCTGGAATGAAGTGGATATAGAAGCAGAGGCGCTCCTAAAAAAGGAGCGTTATCAGCTCCTCGATCAGTTATTACAGTCTGGTAATGTGGAAATTCGTGTTGTACCTAAGGAACGTCTTTTTCTTCATGGTAAGGCTGGGTCTGTACATTATCCTGACGGCAGTCGTAAGTCGTTCATAGGATCTGTAAACGAGTCTAAAAGTGCCTTTTCTCACAACTATGAACTTATATGGGAGGATGACGATGAAGAGAGCGCTGACTGGGTAGAGAATGAGTTCTGGGAATTGTGGAAGGATGGTGTACCACTACCAGAAGCCATTTTGTCAGAAATCAATCGTGTAGCTAATCGTCAGGAGGTTACAGTAGAAGTATTGAAACCCGATGATGTCCCAGCTGCTGCTATGGCAGAAGCTCCGATATATCGGGCTGGTGAACAATTGCAGCCATGGCAACGTTCCTTTGTAACTATGTTTTTAAAACACAGAGAAATATATGGAAAAGCACGATTACTTTTAGCAGACGAGGTTGGAGTTGGTAAAACACTATCAATGGCGACTAGCGCTTTAGTAAGTGTTCTTCTTGAAGATGGTCCGGTTCTAATTCTTGCTCCATCTACATTAACAATTCAATGGCAAATTGAGATGATGGATAAGCTCGGAGTTCCCGCAGCGGTATGGTCGTCACAAAAAAAAGTATGGATTGGTGTAGAAGGTCAAATTTTATCGACACGTGGAGAAGCATCTTCTATAAAAAAATGTCCTTACAAAATTGCCATTGTTTCAACAGGATTAATTATGCATCAGAGAGATGAGTTTGACTTTGTTAAAGAAGCAGGAATGCTTCTTAAAAATCGATTCGGAACAGTTATCTTGGATGAGGCGCACAAAGCACGCTTAAGAGGTGGACTGGGTAATAAAGCGTTAGAACCTAATAATCTTCTTTCATTTATGCTACGAATCGGAAAGCGTACTAGGCATATAATTTTGGGTACTGCGACTCCTATTCAAACAGATGTCCGTGAGCTTTGGGACCTCTTGGGAATTCTAAACAGCGGTGCAGAATTTGTTCTCGGAGATTCATTATCACTTTGGCAAAATCATGAGAAAGCTATTTCTCTGTTAACTGGAAAAAGCCAAGTCTCTTCTGAACAAGAGGCATGGCAATGGTTAAGCAATCCACTTCCACCGGCGAGCGAACATCATATTGTTCAGCAGATTCGTGATTATTTGTTAGTTGACGTACAATCTTTCGTTTGCAGTTATAGGTATGAAGATTTGGATTACATGATTCAGAGTATGTGGCTTTCTGAGTGTCTGGATATTAATTTCTTTAAAGAAAATAATCCCGTATTACGCCACACAGTTTTGAGAAAGCGAAGACAGCTCGAAGATGATGGTTTATTAGAAAAAGTAGGCGTTAATACACATCCAGTAACCCAAAACCTTGCCCAGTACCAATCTCGCTTTGTAGGCTTAGGTATTCCCACCAATACGCCCTTTCAGGTTGCTTATGAAAAAGCAGAAGAGTTTAGCCAGTTGCTTCAATCTAGAACTAAGGCTGGTGGCTTTATGAAATCATTAATGCTACAGCGAATTTGTTCAAGTTTTGCATCGGGTTTAAAAACTGCGCAGAAGATGCTAAAGCACTCAATTTCAAACGAGGATGAGGACCGTATTGAAGAAGTGGAGCACATACTTTCTGACATGACTGAGGCCGAAGTTGCTTGTCTCAAGGAAATAGAAATACAGCTTTCACGACCAGAAGCGGTTGATTCTAAACTTAATACAGTGAAGTGGTTTTTAACTGAATTCAGGACTGACAGGAAAACTTGGCTTGAGCATGGTTGTATTATCTTTAGTCAATATTATGACACTGCCGAATGGATTGCCAAAGAACTGGCTAAATCTATGAAAGGCGAAGTTGTAGCAGTATATGCTGGTCTAGGGAAAAGCGGTTTCTTTCGAGATAATCAGTTTAATAACGTTGAACGTGAAGTCATTAAAGCTGCTATTAGAAATCGTGAGATTAGATTAGTAGTAGCAACTGATGCCGCTTGTGAAGGATTGAATCTTCAAACCTTAGGTACTTTGATTAACATCGATCTTCCTTGGAACCCGTCTCGCCTTGAACAACGATTAGGTAGAATCAAACGATTTGGTCAATCTCGTAAGTTTGTTGATATGCTTAATCTTGTTTATAGTGAAACTCAAGATGAAAAGGTCTATAACGTATTATCAGAACGCCTGCGTGACACCTATGATATTTTTGGAACCCTTCCAGATACTATTGAAGATGATTGGATAAAAGATGAAGAACAGCTTAAAGATAGAATGAATGAATATATTCACGAAAGGAAAAAGGCACAGGATGCCTTTAGCTTAAAATATCGTGGGACCATAGATCCAGAAGCTTATTTATGGGAACGATGTACGTCTGTTTTATCTCGTAGCGATATTACGAGAAAACTTAGCGAACCTTGGTAATAAGCCATTTCAATGTATTCGTAAAGAAACTTATAAATGCCATAATAAAGCATATATTAATTATCTACGGAATAATACCAATAAATTGAATTTAAATATAAAAAACTCTTTAAGCGTAATCGAAAGCTCGAGCCTTAATGACTCATACGACGTATGTCTTTCCATGCTGCTTTCTGTAAAATCCATTGACGATTGGTCTCATCAAATATGATTTATCATCAACGTTACAAGCATATATTGAATGCTTAGCGACTAGCATGGAGCCGTTATAATTGATTCTCGTCTATGTCGATCAACTGGATATATAATAAAGCTTCCGCTAAGAAATAAAAGAGCATCCGATGGAATAGGAGACGGACTCGTATCTTATTACACTGAGCAGGCGTATGTTATGAATCGCTCGTTATCAGGAATTATAGGGATGACCGCTGTTTTACAGGCACGGCAAGCATTCGAGCGTCAGCTGTTAACTGTACTTCCGCTTAAAGTAAAGGTATTTGACTTTTTAGCAGAAATGAGACAGAACAATTCATCAAAACATATGCATCTTCAAATTCATCAATTGAGAGCTAACAAAGAGGCGATTCTATGATATAGAATCGCCTCTTATTATTGTAAAAAGCTAACTATTTTTTTTAGTAATCGTTCCATCCTCAGATCTTCTATTAGAAAAATACTCAATGAGTTGAATAAAAGGTAAAGTTACTTGTTTGATTATCTGAATGAAGTTTGCTATATGATACACAACTTTTTATCGATCGATAACAATTAGCTTATTTCTGCTATTTTAAAACTAATTTCTAAATGATTTTTGTACGATGTAAGTTTCAAGCGATGATGACTATCGTATTTCCATTCTTACGAATTAACTAATTCCAAATTTCTAATTGATTGTTAATACCATAGTGTTAAAGAAATTTTACAGATATTATTTGTAACATAAGGTCAGGCCTACACTGTTTCATTTAAACCATTCAAAATTACATGATTTATTAAGAGAATTTTCCTAAATTAAATTTTTCAATTAATATATCGTATTACTGTATTATTGATTTGTTTTTCATCAATAATCTGAACCTCTGTAATTGAAAGCAAACTTATCGATACGCTGACCGTTTATTTTCAGATGAGCCTGACCATTTACAATTAAGCAAAGCTTTCCATTTCTTTTTTCTACGTCTCCCACACAACCTAAGGTAAGTTCTTCTCCGTTTATAAAAGCTTCGTTAACTATTTCTAAAAAAGTATTGATATTTGTATATCCAGTGGCAAAAAATTCTTCTTCTAAATAGACGTTCACTTCTTTATCTTTATTTTGTAAACTGAATATAGCTCTTTTTTCTGAAAGTTCAATCGAACTAGCTCGTTCTATTAATGCAGTTGCTTTACCAATATCATCTTCTTGTAAATCAAATATATTAAATCGTCTTTTAACGTTTGGTGCTCTTGTTCCTGATGCAACAAACTCAGCATCATTACTTGTTGATGGTCTAGCATAAACCGTAGTGTTTGGTTCTTGAGTTTTATCAACTACCTTAGTCTTGTTTTTTTTGCTTTTTTCTCTTTGTTTTTTTAGGCGTAGTTCCTTCTCTTCAAGAGTTTCATTATTAATTTTGAACATATCTTTTAAAATATTGCTTATATGTTTATCTTCTAATTTAGCAGAACTAGAAGCAATTTTTTTAGTAGATGCATTTTTTCTTTCTCGCTCAAAATAATTTAAACATTCTTCAGTATGATTATCGTTTGGCCATGTAGAAAAAAATGCTTTTATTTTACTTTTGGGAACATATTTAATTCTAGAAGTACATCCTTCAAAAGAACAGTGCAGATTTTTTTTAATCACTTCGTAATCACTTCTTAAAGCAATTTCTTCAGCGTTAACTAATTCTTCTTCGCCCTCACTATTTCGATAAATCACTGTATCAAATGTCAATGGCATACACTCCTTATTTTTTATTAATATACTTTACGAGTATTCAATGATAAAAGATTCGAAATAATAAAAAATTTCCAGTTCTTGAGAGGAGAGTACAAAATTTTGTCTTTGTTCATTTGATTCCTTGGTAATACATTTATGGTTAGATAGCTATCACTTATGACGGTCGTGATGTACAAACGATGTAGATTTGGATTAAATCTACATCGTTTGGATTTTCATCCTAATTGTATAAAAAAATTAAGTTATTGGAACTTCACTCACTTCGTGATTGAGCTGCCACTGAACACCAAACGGATCTTCGACGATGCCGTAGGCTTCACTCCAAAACGTTTTTTGAATCGGCATGATGACGTTGCCGTCTTGCGCCAGTTTATCAAATGTCTCGTGAATGATTTGGATGTCCGGCAGATGTAGAGCGAGCGTGACATTTTGGCCGATCGTGACCGAATCATGCGGCATCGCATCAGAAAACATGACGCGTGTGTCGTGAACAATTAATTGCGAATGCAGGACAAGTGACTGGACATCTTTTTCAAACGGTTGACCGTCCGGACCATTGCCGGGACCAAACTCCATGATGTCAGGAATGTCTTGCCCAAAAACTTTGGCATAATAATGGATCGCCTCACGGGTATTTCCGTTGAAAACAAGGTAAGGGTTAATTGGCATGGTAATGCTCCTCTCCATTTGAACACGTCTGACTGATGCTTATAGTGTACCAAACATTTGTTCTTATTTAAAGGGCTTTCTGATTAAAAATGAAAGCGATATCATTTATTTTTTAAATTCCAAAAAATTTCGCAAATAATGGTTGCGTCTTTCCAGATTCCGACCTATACTAAATTTATCGAAAGCGCTTTCGGTGAAATGGAGTGGTTACATGGGTACAATTTATGATTTAGCGAAAATAACCGGTTTTTCGATCACGACGGTCTCAAAAGCCTTAAATAATTATTCCGACGTCAGTGAGAAGACAAAAGCAAAAATCGTTCAGGCAGCAGCCGATATGGGCTACTTGCCGAACGCCCACGCCCAGTCGCTCTCGACGAAACGATCTTGGACGATTGGGGTCATGTTCTCGGAAGCAAACGAAGTCGGGATGATGCATCCATTCTTCAACGCGATTATCGAAAGTTTCCGGAAAGCAACGGAGCAGCAGGGCTATGACTTGATCTTCGCCTCGCGGAATCTCCGCAATCGGGACATGAGTTACCTCGAGCATTTCCAGCATCGGGCGGTCGACGGCATCGTCGTCATCTGTTCCGATCAAATGGACAAGCATGTCCAGGAACTGATTCAAAGTTCGATTCCAATCGTTGTCGTCGACATGGACAGCACCGATTGCAGTGTCGTCTTCTCGGATAACCTATCCGGCGGGACACTCGCCGTCAACCATCTCTACGAACTGGGACATCGTTTGATCGCCCATATCGCAGGTGATATGACGATCGATGCGGGACTCGCACGAATCGAAGGATACAAACAGGCGATGGATCGACTTGGCTTACCGATTCCGGACGGCTATCTGATCAACGGAGGATTTTTCTCGGTCGAAGAAGGAAAACAAGCAATGCAGACGTTGCTTGCTTTACCGAAGCGTCCGACTGCAGTCTTCGTCGCAGGTGACCAAATGGCGATCGGGGCGATGGAAGCGATTCATGAAGCGGGCCTTCAGGTGCCGCATGACATTTCCGTCGTCGGTTACGATGATATCGAAATGTCGAAATACGTTACACCCAAGCTGACGACGGTCCGGCAAGATACGGAACGGATCGGGCAGCATGCAGCAGAATTGTTAATTGAACAAATCGTCAACAAACGACGTGTCATGACGACGGATATCATTCCAGTCGACTTGATCGTCCGTCAGTCGACAGGACCCGTAAAACCATAATTTTTTTCGGAATCGCTCTCGCAGGTTGCCTTCGAGAAAACGCGAGAGCGGTTTCGAAATACATGATATTTTTTTGTACGTTTCCGAAAGGGCTTTCGGAACTTTTTTCAGACCATTTACGAAAGCGCTTTCGATATTTTTGGATAATAAATGAGACCGCTTACTTAGGGGACTACCAACAGATGAGAAGGATGGGATGACATGAAGAAGAAGTTAGTCAGCGTATTAACAGTCGGCGCATTAACAGCAAGCGTTTTAGCAGGATGTTCAGGCGGCGAAGAGGAAAAAACGAGCGGTGGCAAGAAAGTCCTGAAAATCTGGTCGTTCACGGATGAGTTAAAAGAGCCAATCAAAAAGTTCGAAGAGAAAAACGGCGTGAAAGTCGAATTGACGATCGTCCCGATCGCTGACTATCCGACGAAGTTAAAGCCGGCACTTGAGAGCGGCGTCGGCGCACCGGATATCTTCACAGGTGAAATCGCCTTCTTGAAACAATGGGTCGATGCGGGCTACTGGGCGAACTTGTCGGAAAAACCATTTAACGCGGGTGACGTCAAAGATGACTATATCCCGTATGTCTATGACATGGGGAAAGACAAAGACGGTAATGTTCGTGCCCTTTCATGGCAAACGACACCGGGTGGCGTCTACTACAAACGAAGCATCGCGAAAAAAGTCCTCGGCACAGATGATCCAAAAGAAATCGGTGCGATGATGAACTCGATGGACGGCGTCTTCGAAGTCGCTGAGAAGATGAAAGGCAAAGGCTACAAAATGTTCCCGGATGAAGGATCGATCCGTTGGTTCGCACAAGGAAATGAGCCGGAAGCTTGGGTCAACGACAAACAGGAACTCGTCGTGACGGAAGACAAGAAAAACTACATGGATTACGCGAAAGAATTACGGACAAAACAATACACGGCACTTGCGCCGGAGTGGTCACCATCATGGTTCGCCGGGATGGACAAGCCGGTTAAAGTCAAAGAAAACGGTAAAGAAACTGAAACAGAAATCTTCTCGTATGTCCTTCCAACATGGGGCTTACACAGTGTCTTGAAAGAAAACGCGAAGAAATCAGCCGGTGACTGGGCTGTCACAAGCGGACCGAGCCCATACTTCTGGGGCGGTACTTGGTTAGGTGTCTACAAAGATTCGAAGAAACAAAAGCTTGCGTATGATTTCGTTAAAATGATGACGCAAGACGATGAATTCTTGACTGACTGGGCGAAAGAAACAGGGGACGTTCTCGCTTACAAACCGGTTACTGACAAAATCAAAACCGACTTCAAAGATGAGTTCCTCGGCGGACAGAACAACTACGAGTTCTTCCTCGATCAAGCAGACAAGATCACACCGGGAATCGTGACGAAGTACGACCAGCAGCTTGATACGTTATACGGTGCGTCGGTCATGGAATATGTCCAAGGCAAAAAATCAAAAGACGAAGCACTTGCTGAATTCTACAAAAAAGTCAAAAATGCGTATCCGGACGTAAAAGTACCGGAATAAGGAGTCTAGGTGGGGCGGTCCTCGCTTCACCTCTTCTTGTTTAAGAAAGGGGTTTGACCTGTGAAAAAACTTGATCGCCATGGTTATCTGTTCATCGCACCGTTTTGGATCGTCTTCTTGATCTTCAGCATCTATCCGGTTGCCTTGACGTTCTATTACAGTTTCACCAACTACACAGGCGCAGAAGGCGAACAACTCGTCGGACTCGCGAACTATACGCGTTTGCTCGGAGATACGTACTTCATTGAAGCGTTCTTCAATACGATCAAGATTTGGGGACTGAACTTCATCCTGCAAATCGGGGGAGCCTTGATGCTCGCTTTACTGTTCTCGGATTTACAGCTCAAGATGAAAGGTCTCGCATTTTTCCGCGCGACATTCTACTTGCCGAACTTGATCACAATCAGCTCGGTTGCCTTATTGTTCGGTATCCTGCTCGACTGGCAGCACGGTTCACTGAACATGATGTTACTCAAAATCGGCATCATCTCGGAGCCGATCAACTGGTTGACACAACCGGTCACAGCACAGATTTCCGTCTCCCTCATCCTGACTTGGATGTGGCTCGGTCACTCGTTCATCGTCGTCATGGCCGGTGTATCGGGGATCTCGAAGGACTATTTCGAAGCGGCACTGATTGACGGTGCGACACGCTGGCAAATCTTCTCGCGGATCACGTTACCGCTCTTAAAACCGATCCTGCTCTACATCATGATCACGTCACTGATCGGCGGACTGCAATTGTTCGATTTACCGATGTTGATCACGGACGGTGTCGGTGCGCCGGATGGTGCCCTGAACACGATGGTGCTGTATCTCTACAACCAAGCCTTTAAATACAACAACTATGGCTACGCCGCTGCGGTCGCATACGGATTGTTTGCCATCACGCTCGTCTTTTCAATCATCGTCTTCAAAGGGATGTTCCGAAAAGAACGTTCAGCGAAAGGAGCCTGACCGATGGAACGAAATGCAGAAGCACGTCGGATCGTGCCACAAACGGAAGATCAACCAGAACGTTCAGAACGTCCACTGAAGTTGACACCACCCCCGAAGCAGAAAAAAGCCTGGTTCGGGAAAAGTCTGATCTACGTCGGACTGATTGCTTTGACGATCGCTTGTATCATTCCGTTTTTGATGATGATCATCAACGCGACCCGCTCGAACGAAGAAGTGTTATCCGGTTTCTCATTGATTCCAGGGAACTCGCTCGCTGAAAACTATGCCGCTTTAAGCTCTTACGTCAATATCTGGTCCGGCTTCAAGAACAGTCTGATCATCGCCGTCCTCGTCACCGTCCTATCGGGTTACTTCTCGGCAATGACAGCGTTCGGATTTGCCTTCTACCAGTTCAAAGGAAAAAACGTCCTGTTCGTCTTCATGCTTGTCATGATGATGATCCCGGGACAACTCGGATTGATCGGGTTCTACGAACTCAGTAAGAACTTAGGTCTACTCGACAGCTTCATCCCGTTGATCGTGCCGGCGATTGCCAGTCCGTTCACGGTGTTCTTTGTCCGTCAGTACTTACAGACGGTCATGCACCCGAGTTTGATTGAGGCAGCACGGATGGACGGCGCGAGTGAAATGCGCATTTTCCACACGATTGCTTTGCCGATGATGATGCCGGCAATTGCGACGATGTCGATCTTTACGTTCATCGGTTCATGGAACAACTACATCATGCCGCTTGTCCTGCTGTTCTCACCGGAAAAGTATACGTTACCGGTCTTGATGGGCTTCCTCAAAGGGTCACAAGTCGCCGAAAACCTCGGCTCGCTCTATCTCGGAATCGCGATTTCCGTCGTACCGATCATGATCGCCTTCTTGTTCCTCTCGAAATACATCGTCAGCAGCATCTCAGCTGGTGCCGTCAAAGAATAAACTGGTAAAGGAGCTTACATCTATGAAATTTGCACCGAACTTCGTCTTCGGGACGGCGACGTCCTCGTACCAAATCGAAGGCGCACACGACGAGGGTGGTCGTACGCCGTCGATCTGGGATACATTCTGCGATACGGACGGAAAAGTTTTTGAAAAACACAACGGCGATGTCGCCTGCGACCATTACCACCGGTTTGAAGAAGACATTCAACACATCAAACAACTGGGCGTCGATACGTACCGCTTCTCGATTGCCTGGCCACGGATCTTCCCGAGCAAAGGGCAGTTCAATCCGGAAGGGATGGCCTTCTATAAGACACTGGCATCACGTCTGCAGGAAGAAGGCATCAAACCGGCCGTCACGCTCTACCACTGGGATCTCCCGATGTGGGCGCATGAAGAAGGCGGTTGGGTCAACCGCGACTCGGTTGACTGGTTCCTCGACTTCGCCCGCGTCTGCTTCGAAGAGCTCGACGGCATCGTCGACTCGTGGATCACGCACAACGAACCATGGTGTGCCGGCTTCTTGAGCTATCACCTTGGGCAACATGCACCGGGACATACGGACATGAACGAAGCTGTCCGGGCTGTTCACCATATGTTGTTGTCACACGGAAAAGCCGTCGAACTGTTGAAAGGGGAACTCCAGTCCTCGACGCCAATCGGCATCACGCTCAACTTGGCACCGAAGTACGCGAAGACGGATTCCGTTAACGATCAGATTGCAATGAACAATGCCGACGGGTACGCGAATCGCTGGTTCCTTGATCCGATTTTCAAAGGACAATATCCGATCGACATGATGAACCTGTTCTCGAAATATGTTCATACGTACGACTTCATCCACGCGGGAGACCTTGCGACGATTTCGACGCCGTGTGATTTCTTCGGGATCAACTTCTACAGCCGGAACTTGGTTGAGTTCAGTGCTGCGAGTGACTTCTTACACAAAGACTCCTACTCGGACTACGACAAAACCGGCATGGGCTGGGATATCGCACCAAGTGAGTTCAAAGACCTGATCCGCCGGTTGCGGGCCGAGTATACGGACCTGCCGATCTTCATCACGGAAAACGGTGCCGCCTTTGACGACCAGCTCGTCGACGGGAAAGTGCACGATCAAAACCGGATCGATTACGTCGCGCAGCATCTGCAAGCCGTGTCTGATCTGAATGAGGAAGGCATGAACATCGCCGGTTATTACCTCTGGTCGTTACTCGACAACTTCGAGTGGAGCTTCGGATACGACAAACGATTCGGCATCATCTACGTCGATTTCGATACACAAGAACGAATCTGGAAAGACAGCGCGCATTGGTATGCGAATGTCATCCAGACGCATAAGGCAGCACTTCCGCAAGAAGCGTAACGTCGTCGAACAGGCAAGGTCGAATTCATCGCCCTTGCCTGTTGTTCATTCAAAGGAGGAATTACAGATGAAGAAATGGCTCGCAATTGCCCTCGGAACTGGACTTGTCCTGTCCTATGCCGGGACCGGTCATGCCGAGAAAGCAGACAAAAAAGACAAGGCGAAATGGAAGATGGTCTGGTCCGATGAATTCACGAAACAACAGCTCGACCGGACGAAGTGGACCTATGATACGGGAAACTGGATTGTCGATGCTGAAGGGAATGCGATTTCACCGGGTTGGGGCAATAATGAAAAACAATACTATACGACCAAAAAAGACAATTCGTTTATCCGGGACGGTAAACTCGTCATTCGGGCAAAAGAAGAAAAGACGACCGACTCGCTTGGATCGTACGACTACACATCAGCCAAATTAAAAACAAAAGGCTTATTCAGCAAGACATACGGACGTTATGAAATCAAAGCGAAACTGCCGACCGGCAAAGGGTTATGGCCGGCATTCTGGATGTTGCCGGAGCAGGACAAATACGGGGCATGGGCTTCGTCCGGTGAGATTGATGTCATGGAAGCGTGGGGCAGTCAGCCGGATAAAATCGCCGGGACAATCCACTACGGTGAAAACTGGCCGAACAATAAGTACACCGGCAAGGACTACCACTTCCCGGACGGCGGACGGATTGACCAATGGCATACGTATGCCGTCGAGTGGGAGCCGGGCGAACTCCGCTGGTATGTCGACGGCAACCTCTTTCAAACACAAAACGACTGGTACAGCAAAGGCAAAAACACGGCCACCAACTACAGTTATCCGGCACCATTCGACCAGAACTTTTATCTCGTGATGAACCTCGCGGTCGGCGGTTGGTTTGACGGCGAAGTCGACGAGACGACGAAGTTCCCGGCCGAGATGGAAGTCGATTATGTCCGGGTCTATGATCTGAAGAATCGCGACTACCGCGAACCGGTTGAACCGGTCTATGAAGACGTGACGTTACCGGACGGGGCAAAACAACCTTTAGAAGACGGCAATCTCGTGTATGATCAAGCGTATGAAAAAGCCATCAAGACGATCACTGACGGCGCGCAAGTCCTTGACCCGACGTACTGGAACTATGTGACGTTGCCGGACTTCGGCGGCAAGGGATCGGTCGACGTGACGGAGCAGGACGGAACCCGCTTCGCCAGCGTCACGATCGATCAACCGGGGGCGCAAAACTATGCCCACCAATTGATCCAAAAGATTTCCCTCGCCCAAGGCGGACGCTATGAAGTCAGCTTTGACGCCAGCAGTGAACAGGCGCGGACAATCGTCGCCAAAGTCGGCGGCGGGGCAGAACGGGGCTACACGAAATATTCGAATGAAGAAGTCATCGATTTGACACCAACCGTCAAACGGCATACTTTCACATTCGATATGGCAGCAGAAACGGATCTAGCGGCACGACTCGAATTCAATCTGGGTCTTGCGCAAGCCGGTGTTAAGATCGGGAATGTCCGTGTCGAACAGGTGCCACGCGGTGAAATCGATGAAACGGCAACCAAACCAGCTTTACCGGACGGCAATCAGATCTACAACGGTACGTTTGACCAGGGCGCAATGGATCGCCTGACGTACTGGCAGTTTGATGCCGGTCAGACAAAAGGAACCGGATCGGTCGACCCGGTGACACGTGACTTTACATTCAAAACAAAAGCACAGACGAAAAAGGGACAACCGGCGACGCTGACACAACGTGGTGTCCAACTGCAGGAAAACCATCAGTATGTGCTTCGCTTCAAGGCGGACAGCAAACGGATCAAACAGATTCAAGTCAAGGCGACAAATGCGGATGGAACAACAGCCTACTTGCCGACGCATGACGTACCGTTGACCAAACAGGCAACGACCGTTGACATTCCGTTCACGATGACACAAGCAACGGATTTGAACAGTCAACTCCAGTTCAACTTTGGATTAGCAAAAGGGGAAGTGACACTGGATGATGTCGAGTTGATCGATGTCACACCGGTCGAAGTCGACCGGTCACCGCTGAAAAACGGTTCGTTCTCGGACGGACTGAACTTCTGGAGTTCGTACGTTCATTATGACGCGCAAGCGGTCGTCTCAACGGTCAATGACGCCGCGAAGCTCGCCATTGCATCAGAAGGACAGGAACCATGGAGCGTTCTGCTGGAGCAAGGCAACTTGCAGCTCGTCAAAGGACAGACGTATCAGCTGACGTTTAAGGCATCGTCAACGGTGGCGCGCCCACTCGAAGTCACTGTCGAAAACGCTTCATATACACGTTACTTCAGTCAGATCGTCGAACTTGGCACAGAAGCAAAAACGTATCAGTTTGACTTTACGATCGAACAAGACGATACAGCCGGGTTGAAGTTCTTGCTTGGCAAGGCAGCTGGTTCTCCGTTTGCCGCGCATGACGTGACAATTGATGATGTGAAACTGGAAGTGAAATAACACGAATTAAATTGTTTTATACAAATCCGTCCAGAATAACTTTCTCGCTTGTTAAAGGGGAAGAGACTTCTGGACGTTTTTATTTTCATATGAAAAAGGAATTTAAATCCAATTCGGAGAAAGGGTATACCATGCAATTTTAGAGGAGGAACACCATTATGGTTCGTTCGACGAAACAGTATATCGCTTTGTTTGTCGTGCTTTTGCTCGCAACCATCAGTATCAATGCCTGGCCGGCAAGTCTTTATCCGGACGGTTCGATTGGTCTGCTGCAAATCGCAGCATCCTTCGTTTGGCTGATCTTTTTAATCGGTTCTGTGATGCTGGTCCGCGAAGAAAAGACAATCTTGTTTGTCTTCAATTACCTGCGTCTCGGGTTCTTAGCCGGCATTATTGTCTATTTAGTCACGTTCTTTGAGCGGTACTGGTTAGGGGACTTTTGGTTTGATATCGTATCCGCTATTCAATACCCGTTTTATTATCTGTTTGCGGTCCCGCTGTTTGGCTTTAATGCATGGTTTGACGTCTTATACGGACAGTTTGCGATGTTTGCCGGGTTTGCCTACATCCTGCTGGCGATTGGTGTAAGTGTCCGATACAAAAGACTAGAGGCGAAGCGATTGCGGTACTGAAGGCAGATTTTCCTAATTCATCGTTTTCTTCTGACAGCGCGCCTTGGCGCGCTTTTCGTGTCGAAGAGGTGCAGGAAGTTTAAGAACGAACCGGAATGAGCTGATGGTGGAGAACCGATTCGATCAGAGCGACAGTCTCGAACGTCGCGGCGTAGTCGACCGTTTCGTGCTCCGTATGTTCGTGTCTATAACCGACCGACAGATTGACGGAAGGAATTCCGAAGCCGGCAAATACATTCGTGTCGCTTGATCCGCCATTGGTCGTCGTCTGCCAGTCCGGCATCCCGACGAGACGACCGGCTTCCTCGAACAGCTGACCAAACTCTTGTGTGCAGAACGGTATTTGATTTCGGCAGGCCGTGACAATATCCCGTGTTCCGCGGCGGTCGACGACGATGGCGGCATCCACATCCTTGAGAAAAGCGGGATCGATGCCCTCGGCACCCCGGCAACCGATCTCTTCTTGTACTGTGAAGGCGAGTTTCAGCGTACCGGAGAAGTTCGTGTTCCGGACGCGGTCAAGTACTTCCAGAATGGTTGTGATCCCGGCACGATCATCAGCTCCAAGGATGCCGCTGGAACTGCGGAGTGTCGTTCCGTCCTCGAGAATGACCCGATCCTCCTCGATCAGTTCGACCGTATCCATATGAGCGGACAACAGAACAGTCGGACCGACGCCACACGGAATGGTCGCCAGTACATTGCCTCGCTTGTCGGTATAGAGGAAATCGGTCTGTGATTTCAGTTCATTGCGAAGGCGCATCGCGACCAGTCGTTCCCGTCTGCTGACACCAGGGACCTCAAGCCAAGTCAGCAAACGATGTTTAAACCGTTCCAGTCGCAAAGTCTTGAGGTAGTGTTGATCTGCGGTCAACCGGTAAAGACGTTCCGCAAATAGCAAGAGGGAGGCGAATCCGCTTCTGCGGTAGTTCAGCTGCAACGTCAGATGAATCAGTTGCATCGTCATCTGTTGCGGCAAGGCAAGCTCGAGAAGTTGCCATTGCTCCAAAGAGGGGGCTTGCTGGAGGGTGACTGAAGCTTGACCGCGGGCATGTCCGTCACAACAAGACAATGTCAGGATACCGAGAGTGTTCAGCCAACGGACGATTCCCCGGATGTACGGATCAAAGGATTGATACGGCAAGTCATCCGTCAATGGATTGATCATCGCTTCTCGCCCGGGCAGATCCTGAAAAGGAACCTGCTGAATCCACTCGATCAGCCGGCGATCGCTCCAGTCATTAGTTGGATATTGTAAAATGGATTGAGTCAAACGGGCCACATGCGTTTTGCTGTACCGGTCGTCCTGGCTCAGACCGTGTCGTGCTAAGAGAATCGTTGCGTTTGTCATAAAAACAGCTCCTTGTCAGATAAGTTGTTTTCAGTGTAGCAAGGGAGCTGTGACAAGCTGTCACACGTCAAAAATGAAGGAGTCACAGGGAATGGAACTGTCAGGATATTTGGAAGCGCAACGAATCCGCCGGGAATTACCGAATGAAACTCACGAGGAACGGGCAATCAAGCGTCAAGCACATCTTGACTTACTTGTTCGTCAGGCAGAGTTTTATAAGTTGTCGAATACACCGGACTATTACCAAGCAAAACGGTGGTTACTGGAAGCCATTAAAATCGAAAAACATCATCCAATCGCGAACTATCGATTGGGTTATATCTTGTATCGTGAACGTGAATATGAACAAGCCGCCTATCATTTGAAAACAGCACTTGATGGTACACGGACGGACGTCTTAAGTGACACACAACTGATTTTAGCGAATACGTTTCTCGTTAATTGTGGCGTTGCGATTACGCGGGAAGCCTTGCGGAAGCTTGAGGATTTAGAACTTCAAATCGAGGGCGACATCGATCAAGAACGAATCGACCGTTACCGGGCCGAGATGGTCGTTCAGGATGAGTACGTACTGGACCGGATCTATTACCGGAAAATCGCAGCAGAATATGAAACGATTATCAACGAAGAAACGTTTCACGAGACGCAACCGGGTAAAATGGAAATATTGCTGAAAAGTTCAGATGCCGGGAAAACGTTACATACTGCCGGGCGACCAAGTGATTTGCTGAATCAACATATGTTTTTGACAATCGTGTTATTAAATCAAGCGACATTTCAAACGTATCCGGTCTTGCAGAGTGCTTTGTCCGAGCTGAGTGGACAAGACATCACGTACGATCATATGCGGCAGTTGATTCGAAGAATCCGCGATCGTTTTACCCGGCTGGATCTGATTGAGGCGACACCAATAGTCGTCCCGGGTTCTGCACGTCCTGTCCAAGGATTTCGGATTCACCCGAACTGGTCGGTGACGATTCTTTGCCGGGCAGATGATTTCATTCATCCGATTCAAAAGGAGAGAAGCGATGTTTAGTCCAGTCAGTGAACGTGAGGAAAAAAGTGGGGAACGAAAAGCAAAGTCCAGGAAGGCGATTCGATTACGGGATTCGGGTGCTTTTGCATTAGGATTGTGGTTGACGCTTCTGGTCCTCTTGATAACCCCGTTAATCTTGATGTTTGTTATCATGTATTTGGCAGGAACACGATAATTCAATCGGGTGTTCAAGAAAGGTCTGTCGCGACGCGATAGGTCTTTTTTTATGGATTCATAAAAAAAATTCTGACAAATCATCCCTGTAAAAATCAAAAAGTCAAAACACATTCTAAAAAAATCCTCTATAATCAAATTATCACTAAAATTTGGAATTTTAAAATTGAGGAGGAATTGATATGAACAAAGCAGTAAAACTCATCATGACCGGTGTACTGAGTCTCTCATTGATCAGTGTGACATCGGCAGAAAGCCACGCCGCGACGAAAGCGAAGGCCTTCAAAAACTGTACGGAGATGCAGAAAACCTATAAAGGTGGCGTCGCGAAGAAAAAGGGAATTAAAAACCGGACCGGTTACGATAAAAACGGCAAAGCCATCTACAAAGACACAAAATACAAAGCCTATGTCAGCTCAGCGACATATAACCTTAATACGAAAAGTGACCGTGACAAAGACGGCATCGCCTGCGAACGCTAAAAAAAGACCCACTTCCATTTTGGAAAGTGGGTCTTCGTCTGTTTAGTTGAAGTTTTTCTTGAGGAAGTCTGTGACCTCGTCCGGTGTTTTTGCGTTAGCGCTGTGTAAGTGACCCAGTTTCTCGTTGTTTTGGAAGACGAGCAGGCTTGGAATCCCCATGACGACGTTGTCCGATGCGATTTCCGGGAACTCGTCTTTGTCGATCGTATAGATCGGCAATTCTTTGAATTGTGCTTCGACATCCGGCATGAAATAATCCATCCGTTTGCAGTCCGGGCACCAGTCTGCTTCGAACTTGATGATGACCGGTGTGTCGCTTGCGATCAATTCTTTAAACGTATCTTCACTTTTAATGTAGTTACTCATGTGTTCATCCCCCTGTTGTTGGTGTGTATCTTTAGTCTACTGATTCCGAGCATAAGATGCACGAATTATGATTGCCCAACAAAGAAATTTTGCAAAAATGTTGGCGGATAGAATGACATCAAGTATGCGCAAATTGCACAAGAAGCGCCGTGCAACAACAAAAGATGAATTGCCCTCAGGAAACACTATTGGTCTTTTGTTAATTAACTAGTTTTAAGCAAAATGATTTCTATAGACCCACTTGATTTCGACCTGTTACGATGAGGTTTGCTAATCGACAGAGCGAGTGGGGGCGACTACAAATGGATCAACAAAAATACGATAATTTAAAGCTTGGCGAGCGCGGTGCCATCATCAGCATCGTTGCCTATATTGTCTTATCCGTCATTAAATTGATTGTCGGCTACACAGCCGATTCCGCTGCCTTACGGGCAGACGGCTTGAACAATACGACCGATATCATTGCATCGATTGCCGTCTTGATCGGATTACGAATCTCAAGACGTCCGGCAGACGATGATCATAAATACGGGCACTGGAAAAGTGAGACGATTGCTTCGATGGTCGCTTCCTTCATTATGATGGCAGTTGGTCTGCAAGTCTTGATTGATACGATCTCAACGTTATTCGAAGGAAAACAGGAGTCGCCGGATTTGATTGCTGCCTATGTCGGGATTGGTTCTGCCATCGTGATGTACTTCGTCTACCGTTACAATCGGAACTTGTCGCGTAAAATCGACAGCAAGGCGGTCATGGCGGCCGCGAAGGATAACTTGTCCGATGCCTGGGTCAGTATCGGGACGACGGTCGGGATCATCGGTTCCCAGTTCGGGATGCCGTGGCTCGATGTCGTGACGGCGGTCATCGTCGGATTCTTGATCTGTAAGACCGCGTGGGACATCTTCTCGGAAGCGTCTCATGAGCTGTCGGACGGGTTTGATGAACACAAACTCAAAATGTATGAAGATGTGATTTATGATCTTGACGGCGTCAAAGGGATTAAATCAATCAAAGGCCGGAATTACGGCAACAATGAAGTCGTCGATGTCGTCATTCTCGTCAACTCCCAGTTAAACGTCCATCAAGCGCACGATATCGCGACGAAGGTCGAAGATACGTTGACCGATGAGTACGGTGTGTACGACATTCATGTCCATGTCGAACCGGAATGAATCAAACGATAAAATGAACGACCGTCGACGGACGGTCGTTCATTTTTTATTTGTAGATTTATGTCCGATGACCGCTACAGTATGGAATTGCCTTGAGACGGGACCTTCGACAAGTGTGATGTCGGTAAAACCATGTGTTTTTGCAGCGGGAATGACTTGGGTTTGTACCAAATCCTTCACGCCAGTCCAGATCTCATCATTTTTGCCATCGCAGAACGTAATGACGAAGTGACCACCTGGTTTTAGCACTTTATAGAGATCTGATAAGGTACCCGAGATATCTTCCCAAAAATAAAGTGTGTGTATAGTAAATACTTTATCGAACTGTTCGTTTGGAAAAGCTAATTTGTTTAGGTCGCCGTATACGATATTGACTTGATTCGACTGAATGGCCTGTTTATTTCGGATTTGGGCGGAACGAATCATGGTTGAAGAAGAATCGACACCAACCATCTTTTTCGCTAATGATTGATGGACAAGTCGCTCGATGGCATAACCTGCTCCGCAGCCGAGTTCTAGAATGGTGTCATCTTTTTGGACGTTCAGCAGATTTACGGTCCACTCAGTCTCAGGTTGATGTTGTCTCACCATTTTTTCCCCGATGTATGTTCCAAACCGTCCTGTAGGATGTGCATATTGCTGATCAATGAAACGTTTAATGGTTGCAATGATGGTGATCCGCTCCTTCCGCTTAAAGATTCCGTTCGATTGTTAATGCCAGTGCACCAAATTGTTTCTCTGATTCTCTTGAGTATATCGTATAGGTTGCCTTTAACAAGTCATTCATCGACCAACCGATACAATCGATTTGTTCGAGAGAAACGTTTTCGTAAAGCGATTGAAAATCGTTGAATGCTTGCCGTTCAAGGACTCTGACAATCACTTGTTCATCGGTTGAGAGGTTCGTGAATTCAATCAAATCATCAACTTGGACAGCTTGCCGCTTTTCATCGTTCAAACGGATTTCAATCACTTTTTTTCCGGCAACGATTGACTGAAACGGTTCTTCGTATAATCCCATCTTATGTAGCATTTCAGTTTCTCCTTCCTGACAATCCCCTTGATTTTGCAGATACTTCATTATACTTGAAACGATTAACCGCACGATGATGAATATGTGCATTTTCACATTGTTTATTCATTGACATTCTGAACTAATCGGCGTAATTTAATTTATATAGATAATCGTTCGATATGGAACGATTCAAAATGGAACATGGAGGTGGAAGGATGGAAACGGAACAACGTGAGCCGGTCCGTTCAACGGCAATGATGCAATCTTTTTGGAACGTCCAACGGCATCTCGTTCGGGCAGCTCATCAGACGGCGCAGGAAAATGGACTGAGTTTACCGCAATTTCACAGCTTGATGACGATTGCGCCAAGACGTCCGATTACTCAAAAGGAACTTGCCGCACATACGCATTTACCGAAAAGTACGCTCAGTCAATCAATTGAAGGGCTTGTTCAATCAGGTTGGGTGATCCGGGAAACAAATCCGGACAACCGGCGCGAAGTCGTCCTGAATTTGAGTGATCACGGGCGACAGTTCGTTGATGCAATCAAGCGGCAGGAGGCGGGGATGCAACAACGGCTCGAACAGGTCCTCGATCAGATTGATCCTGCTGCCTTTGAACAGATGCTCAAGACACACGAACAAATTGCAGACGGATTAAAAGACATCTTGTCACCAGGAAACGGAGGCTGTGCAGATGATTAAGTTACTCAAAAATCTGACGACCTATAAATGGGCCGTCTTCGCTGTCTTGATCCTCGTCTTCGCCCAATCGATGTCCGATTTGTATTTACCGACCTTGATGGCGGACATCATCGATAAAGGGGTTGTGACGGGCGATACGGCGTACATTTGGAAAATCGGTGCGGTCATGCTCGGGATTACCGGACTCGGTGCACTCGCAGCGATTGCCGCCAGCTACTATTCCTCAAAAGCCGCGATGGGGCTTGGACGCGACATCCGCCGAAAAGTCTTTAACCACGTCGAACGCTTTACGCTACAAGAGTTTGATCAAGTCGGAACGGCGTCCTTGATTACGCGGACGACGAATGATATTACGCAAGTCCAGCAAGTCGTCATCATGATGTTGCGGATGGTCGTCAGTGCGCCGATCATGTTTGTCGGGGGTCTGATCATGGCCGTCTCGAAAGACGCCAAACTGTCACTCGTCATCGTCGCCGCGATGCCGGTTTTGGTTGTATCGATTCTGTTGATTCTCTGGAAAGGGGTTCCGCTGTTTGGACAAGTCCAAAAACGGCTCGACCGTTTGAATCTCGTCTTACGGGAAAATCTGACCGGGATTCGTGTCATCCGGGCCTTTAACCGGGAATCGGAAGAAAAGGTTCGGTTAACGAAAGCGAATGCCGATTTGACGGACGTCTCGATCAAAGTCAATAAAATCATGGCCTTTTTGATGCCGGTCATGATGCTTGTCATGAACTTGACCGTCGTCGGCGTCATTTGGTTCGGCGGCATCCGGATCAACAACGGCGGGATGCAGATTGGGGATTTGATGGCCTTTATTCAATACGTCATGCAAATCATGTTTGCCCTCGTCATGGCATCCGTTATGTTCGTCATGATTCCCCGGGCAGCCGTCTCGGCGAAACGGATTAATGAAGTCCTCGAGATGGAGCCGACGATGGTCGACGCCGGAACAGCTTCCGCCGACCGCGAACGCGGCACACTGGTCTTTGACCGGGTGACGTTCAGTTATCCGGGAGCCGAAGCTCCGGTCTTATCAGACATCAGCTTTACAGCGCGTCCGGGTGAAATTACGGCCGTGATTGGCGGAACCGGCTCCGGAAAATCAACGCTGGTCAATTTGATTCCCCGGTTTTATGACGTGACGAACGGCAGTATTCAAGTCAACGGTGTCGACAGCCAAGCCGTCCCGCAAGAGGAATTACGTTCAAAAATCGGTTTTGTGCCGCAAAAAGCGTTGTTGTTCACGGGAACGATCGCGGACAACATCCGCTTCGGGAAAGAGGACGCGACGGACGAAGAAATCAAACATGCGGCGCGTGTCGCCCAAGCGACGGATTTCATTGAACGGATGCCGAATCAGTATGACTCGATCATCGAACAAGGTGGATCCAACGTCTCCGGTGGCCAAAAACAACGCTTGTCGATTGCCCGGGCGCTTGTCCGCAAACCCGACATCTATGTCTTTGACGACAGTTTCTCGGCGCTTGATTTTAAAACAGATGCGACCTTACGCAAAGCTCTGAAGCAAGAAACGGAGGACGCAACCGTCTTGATCGTTGCCCAGCGTGTCAGTACAGTCATGGATGCCGATCAGATCATCGTTCTCGAAGAAGGGAAAATTGCCGGAATCGGAACACATGACGAACTGTATGAAACAAACGACGTCTATCAAGAAATCGTCAAATCCCAACTGTCAGAGGAGGAGATCGCATGAGTACAAGTACAACAAAACGTCCTGCCGGTGGTCCTCCAGGTGGACCGGGTGGTGGTCCCGGCGGCGGGAACATGATGATGATGGGCGAAAAACCGAAAAACTTCAAAGCGACGTTCCGCCGGTTGCTCGGCTATCTGAAACCGCGTCGGACGGCCTTGATTGCCGTCTTCATCGCCGCGATTCTCAGTACCATCTTCATGATTGCCGGACCAAAAATCATGGGAACGGCGATCACGGAACTGTTCGAAGGGGCATATGCCAAGTTCCAGGGAGTACCTGGTGCGGAAATCGACTTTACGAAAATCGGACAGATTTTATTAGTGCTCGCCGGACTGTATGTCATCAGCAGTCTGTTCAGTTACATCCAGCAATACATCATGTCGAGTGTCGCCCAAAAAACGGTCTATGATTTGCGCGAAGACGTCAATCAGAAACTGGAGCGGTTACCACTCAAGTATTATGACGGCCGTCCGAACGGGGAGACGCTCAGTCGGGTCACAAATGACATCGATACGATCGGCAGTACGTTGCAGCAAAGTGTGACGTCGTTCATCACATCGATCGTGACGATTGTCGGGATTTTGATCATGATGCTGACGATCAGTCCATTGCTAACCTTGATTTCACTCGTCTCGTTGCCGCTGTCGATTTTTGCGATTCGTCCAATTTTGAAACGGTCGCAAAAATACTTCGCCGATCAACAACGGACGCTCGGACAATTAAACGGACACGTCGAAGAGATGTATACCGGTCATCCCGTCGTCAAGGCGTTTGGACATGAACGGAAAGCTGTTGAACAGTTTGATGCCGTCAACGACGAGTTGTATGAGGCGGGACGAAAAGCCCAGTTCATCTCCGGGATCATCATGCCGATGATGATGTTCATCGGCAATATCAGTTACGTCTTGATCAGTGTCGTCGGGGGGATTCTCGTCACCCAGCGCAGCATCTCGATCGGGGACATTCAAGCGTTCATCACCTATACACGCCAGTTCACGCAACCGATCACCCAGACGGCGAACATTGCCAACATCGTCCAGTCGACGGTCGCCGCTGCCGAACGGGTCTTTGAACTGTTGGATGAAGAAGAGGAAGTCAAAGAAGTGACGACGCATCAGTTGGCGAAAGCCGACGGAGCAGTTGCGTTTGAACACGTCGACTTCGGTTACGGCGAACAACTGTTGATCGAGGACATGAACATCGACGTTAAACCGGGTCAAACGGTTGCGATTGTTGGTCCGACCGGTGCCGGGAAAACGACGCTGATCAACCTGTTGATGCGGTTTTATGAACTCAACCACGGTGTCATCCGCATCGACGGCATCGATACGCGGAAGATGTCACGGGAAGATTTACGGACGACGTTCGGAATGGTGTTGCAAGATACGTGGCTCTTTAACGGAACAATCCGCGACAATCTCGCCTACGGAAAAACCGGTGCGACGGAAGAGGAAATCGTCGAAGCAGCAAAAACGGCTCACGCCGATCACTTCATCCGGACGTTACCGGACGGCTATGACACCGTATTAAACGAAGAAGCGTCGAACATCTCGCAAGGGCAAAAACAGTTGTTGACGATTGCCCGTGCGGTCCTCGCCGATCCGCCCATCATGATTCTCGATGAAGCGACGTCAAGCGTCGATACACGGACGGAAATCTTCATTCAAAAAGCGATGAAACGATTAATGGAAGGACGGACGAGCTTTGTCATCGCGCACCGTCTCTCGACAATCAAAGATGCCGATTTGATTTTAGTGATGGATCAGGGAAGCGTCATCGAGCAGGGAACACACGAAGAATTGCTTGCCGCAAACGGGTTTTATGCTGATCTTTACAACAGTCAGTTCTCGGAAAAAGAAGTGGTCTAAGGAGAAAAACAGAGGAAGTGGACTCGGAAAAGGCTTGTCCTTCACCCTACTTCTCCTGAAAAGTGAAACGTCAGACAGTACCCGATCCGGGTGCTGTCTTTTTTGATGCAATCTTTTTTCTTGCGCTTAAATACGGTAGGGGGTATATTGTGGACATCAACTTATGTAGCAAAGGGGCAAACAACTTGAACAACATGACAACAAATGAACTGGAACAAACACTGCAACAAGACGAAACGATCCAACTGATCGACGTCCGGGAAACGGATGAATACGCCGGCGGTCATATCAAACAAGCAAAAAACGTGGCGTTGTCGGAATTGACGGAGCGGACCAACGAACTGGATCCGTCGCGACCGCTTCATGTCATTTGCTTATCCGGCGGACGCAGCATGAATGCCGCGATGTATTTGGAACAAGCAGGTTTTGACGTGACAAACGTTGACGGCGGCATGATGAGCTGGGAAGGAAACGTCATACGCTAAGAACGGATCAATCGAGCACAGCCATTCAACTAAAGGAGGAATCGTTATGTTATTACGCTATTTCTATGATGAAAAATTAGCACAAGCTTCATACATGGTAGGGTGCCAGAAGACGGGAGAAGCGATTGTCATCGATCCGGCACGAAACATCGAACCGTATCTCAAAGAAGCAGAAAAAGAAGGACTTCGGATTTCGGCGACGGCGGAAACACACATTCATGCTGACTTCGTCTCCGGGACACGCGAATTCGCGCAACGTCTCGGAACGACAGCCTATCTGTCCGATGAAGGCGATGCTTCTTGGAAGTATGGTTTTGCTTCAGAGATTCAGGCGCGTCTCGTCAAAGATGGGGAGAAGTTCAAAGTTGGGAACGTGACACTCGAAGTCATGCATACCCCGGGTCATACCCCGGAACATATCTCGTTCGTTTTATACGATCGTGACCAAACGGTGCCGATGGGAATCTTTACAGGAGACTTCGTCTTCGTCGGCGATATCGGGCGTCCGGATTTACTCGAAGAAGCGGCCGGGATTCAAGGGACGACAGCAGTCGGAGCGAAGCAGATGTTTGACTCACTCAAACGATTCAAAGCGTTACCGGACTTCGTTCAAGTCTGGCCGGGTCATGGAGCAGGCAGTGCCTGCGGGAAAGCACTTGGTGCGATTCCAACCTCTACGGTCGGCTACGAAAAAGCGACGAACTGGGCATTGCAGATGGAGGACGAGGCAGCATTTGTCAAAGAATTGACGACGGATCAGCCGGAACCACCCAACTACTTTGCCATGATGAAACGGGTCAACAAAGAGGGCATTGCCGTCACAACGACGCTTTCTGCACCACGTGCCGCGGACGCTTCCGAACTAACAGAGCTTGTTCAAACGATGCAAGTCGTGGATACACGAGACGGAAAATCATTTGCTGCCGGTCATGTACCCGGCACGCTCAACATTCCGTACAACTTGAAGTTCGTCACATGGGCAGGTTGGTTGCTTGATTTTGACCATGACATCGCCGTCATTGCAGAACCGGATCAACTTCAGATGATCCAGACAGATTTACAGTCCGTTGGTCTCGATCGCTTCGTAAAAGTGGTTGACGTCGCGAATCTTTCAGATGAGCAATTGACGGAACGTTATCCGGATTGGAGTGCGGATCAGGCGATGCAAGCGGCAGAAGCGGGTGATGTCTTTGTCCTGGATGTCCGGAACAAAACCGAATGGGACGGCGGACATTATGCGCAAGCAAACCGGATTTTGCTTGGGGAGCTTGCAACACGTCATCAGGAAATTCCGACAGATCGACCGGTCGCGGTGCATTGTGCATCGGGCGTCCGTTCACGGATGGCGGTCAGTGTGTTGCAATCGCATGGTATCAAAGACGTCATCAATATCGAGGGCGGATATACGGCGATACAGACCGCTTTGAATCAACGCACGGCAACGAAATCATGACGGTAAAATACTAAAAAAGCATAGTTTATTGTAAATGGATGGTTCTGACTAGAATCATCCATTTTTTTAAATACTATTCACAAACTCCCACATTCAGGTTAAATGTGGTTTAGTAATTTCTTTAGCGGGGGAAATTAAAGAAGTGTCGGAGATATATTAATTTATTTAGAGATGAAGGAGTGTGGCAGGATGAACAACTTTTGGAACAGTACGTCGCTTGACCTGAACGGGATTCTAGGATCCCTCGGCAACATTTTAGGAGCACTTATCGTATTCCTGATCGGATGGCTGATTGCGAAGCTGATCGCAAACGGCATTCAAAAGGCATTAGAAAAATCTGGTGTCGTCAACAAGTTGTCACCGCAAAAAGAAGGTACGCCACCACAAAAGAAAAAGTGGACGCCTGAAAAAATTATCGGAACTGTTGTTTTTTGGGTCTTGATGGTATTTGTCTTAATCTTAGTCTTTAACATCTTGAACCTGAATATCATCGCAGGACCACTTGCGGATACGATGAGCACATTGCTCGCCGCAATCCCGAATATCTTGCAAGCAGCATTGATTCTTCTTCTTGCGTACGTCATCGCGGTTGTTCTCCGTATGATCATCGTCAAAGCAGGAACGAAATTGATGTCGAATGAAAAAATTCGTTCGAACAAAATGCTTCAAGGTCAAACGGATCTGTCAAACTATCCGAAGGTTGCAGGCGAAATCGTCTTCTACCTTGTCTTGTTACTGTTCTTACCAGGTGTACTCGGTGCGCTTAACATTGAAAGTGTTTCGGAACCGTTCAGTCAATTGTTGTCATCGTTCCTTGGGTTCATCCCACGTCTGATCGCTGCAGCAGCCATCTTCTTCGTCGGATTCCTCGTGGCGAAAATCGTTCGCGATATCGTAACGAACTTCCTGCATGCTGTCGGGACAGACAAATTTGCTTCACGCTTTAACATTGGTACAAACGAACAAAAAGATACAAAATCACTTTCTTCAATCCTTGGTACAGTCGTCTTCATCCTGATCTTAATTCCGATCACGATTTCGGCACTGGATCAACTCAACATTAAAGGAATCACAGGACCAGCCATCAACATGCTAAATGATGTTCTCGGTATGATTCCAAACATCATCATCGGCGTCGTCTTGATCCTTGTGGGTCTTTACGTCGGTCGTTTCGTCAAGAAATTCGTTGCGGACCTCTTGTCACGCCTTGGATTCAACAACTTAACACGTCATTTGAAAATCGGTAGCTGGGATGCGAACAATGCTTCGACATCACCATCATCGATCGTTGGATCACTTGTTGAAATCGTCATCGTCGTCTTGTTCGTCGTTGAAGCATTCAACCTGATTGGTCTCGACTTCATGGTTGACCTGGGTCGCGCAGTTCTTGCTTTCCTTCCAAGTGTCTTGACGGCAATCGTCATCTTGGCAATCGGTATCATCATCAGCAACTTGGTGAAACGTACAATGGACAGCTTGTTCGCGAACTCAGACTTAAAAGTTCTTTCAAGCGTCGCAAAATATGCCATCCTTGCTCTTGCTGTCTTCATGGCACTTGATCAGCTTGGTGTAGCAGCAACAATCGTTAACTCGGCGTTCATCTTGATCCTCGGTGCTGTCGCACTTGCTTTCGGACTGGCGTTTGGTTTAGGTGGTCGTGATAACGCATCACGTTACCTCGATCGTCTCCAGAAAAAAGCAGAAAATGCAGACATCGACACATCGAACCTGCCATCAAACAACACATCGTCTGCTTCAACAAAGCCGAGCTTAAAAGAAGCAGCAAAAGGTGCAGCATCAAAAGCAGCAGATGATGTCACACCAGATCAAGCATCAAAAGCCTCTAAACCATCATCTTCTACGAACGTGAACCCGACACATGGTACGCCAAAGGGTGCACTTCCTGAAAATGATTTAGCACAACAAGACGATTATCCGATCGATCCGGATGCTAACCGCGGTCCGAACTTAGATCACCCAAATGATCGTCCGTAACCAAACCAAAACTCCTTCACCCATCGGTGGAGGAGTTTTTTAGTGCGTTAACGCGTATCCACATATTTGTATTGTAGTAAAACAACAAAACTGGTTTGACCAATTTGTGAAAAAACACAGAAAGAACGGCTTATAAAACCTGACATCGTTTGTTATGATGATGAAGTCAATCAGAAAAATGATTTGAATATTCAGAAAAAAGAGAAAGTTCGGAGGGTGTTTTATGAGTTTGCTTCGTAAGAAAGACGTCAGTGTCATGATGGATCAAAAAAGTCATTCCAAATTGGCACGGCATTTATCGGGTTTTGATCTTGTCTTACTCGGTATTGGTGCCATTATCGGGACGGGAATCTTTGTCCTAACAGGAACAGGAGCGCTGTATGCAGGACCAGCTTTACCGGTTGCATTTATTATTTCTGCTATTGTCTGTGCATTAGCCGCCCTCTGTTACGCGGAATTTTCATCGATGATTCCTGTGTCGGGTAGTGTCTACACCTACACGTACGCAACGATTGGGGAACTCGTTGCCTGGATTATCGGTTGGTGTCTCATATTAGAATACGGTTTAGCGTCGAGTGCGGTCGCAACAGGCTGGTCCGGTTATTTCCAGTCGTTATTATCCGGATTTGGTATCAGTTTACCGACTGCTTTAACCGCTGCACCAGGAGCAGTACCCGGCAGCGAAACGTTCTTCAACTTGCCGGCCTTCTTGATCTTAATGGTCATCACGTTCTTATTATCGATGGGGATTAAGGAAACAAAACGCGTCAACAATATCATGGTTCTCGTCAAAGTCGCCGTCGTCATCTTGTTCATCGTCGTCGGGATCTGGTACGTTGAGCCAGGCAACTACGCACCGTTCGCACCGTTCGGTATCAGTGGTGTGTTACAAGCTTCCGCCATCGCCTTCTTTGCGTATCTTGGTTTTGATGCCGTCACATCGGCAGCAGAAGAAGTGAAAGATCCAGGCCGTAACTTACCGATCGGGATCTTAGGATCACTTGGGATCGTTACCGTATTGTACGTTGTCGTATCCGCCATCATGGTCGGAATCGTCCCGTTCAAACAATTTGAAGGGGTCGACAGCCCGGTTTCACTTGCATTAAAAGTAGCCGGTCAGGACTGGGTCGCAGGATTCGTTGACTTAGGCGCGATCGTCGGGATGACAACGGTTATCCTCGTCATGACATTTGGTCTTGTTCGTCTCTTGTTCGCAATGAGCCGTGATGGCTTGTTGCCAAAAGTTTTCTCGGACGTGAACGAAAAATCGCATACGCCGGTGAAAGCAACATGGATTTTAGGAACAACAGCCGGATTGATTGCCGGATTCGTTCCACTCGGTACGCTCGCAGAATTAATCAATATCGGGACACTGGCTGCCTTCTCGTTAATCTCCATCGCCGTCATCATCCTCCGGAAAACACGTCCGGATTTGAAACGGGCGTTCAAAGTACCATTGGTTCCATTCTTGCCGATTCTTTCGGTCCTCGCCTGTATCATGTTGATGTTGAACCTTCAACCGTTCACATGGGTCGCGTTCTTCATCTGGACAGGGATCGGACTTGCAGTTTACTTCCTGTACGGAAGAACACGCTCGAAATTACACCAATAAGATTCGGCCATTCAGAAGCTGTTCTGAATGGCTTTTTTGTTTGGTCCTCGGCAGGAATGGCGTGCTAAAAAGGCGAACAATTGTAAAGAAAGGGGCGATCCGAGATGATTCATATTAAACGGGCACCTGATACAGAAACCGCATTTTTAGTGATGCAAGAGGGATTCAGCGATTACATCATTCCATTAGGTCTTTCACGTGAGGTATTTCAAGAACGAATCCTGGAACGCGACTGGAATCAACTTGAGCATTCGTTTATTGCCTACCACGGCGAACGACCGGTCGCCATTTGGTTGAATGGGCTGAAGACCATCAAGAAAAAGACTGTCATGCGCTGTGGTGGACTGGCGGTTGATCCCCAATACCGACGGCTTGGGATTGCCAAAGCTCTCTATGACGCCCAGCTAAGTTATGCTAAATCGTTAAAGGTCGATTGTCTGATGCTCGAAGTCATTCAAGGAAATGAGCCGGCCATTTCGCTCTATCAGAAATTCGGTTATCGCACAGTCGACGAACTCGGCTATTTTCTTCGGGAAGAACCCGACCAGACGGAGCCGCTTATCGAGATTGATGCTGTTGCATTTGAGCGACGCTACATACAGCAAGGGGAATACATCTGGCAACAAGACCAGACGGTAATGAAGCAGGCGCAAGCACAGTACTATGAACTCGACGGGGCGTTCATTGCGACCGCCAATGAGTCGATTTTTGCGATTGTAACGGAAGAAGACGACATAGCGCGGATTGCGACAGAAGCGACACGCCGTTTGACGGGAACCCGTTATCAGTTGCAGTCGACCAATCCACAAGTGTGGGAAGACTTACGGCAAGCCGGCTGGAAGCAGCGGGACTTGAAGCAATTCGTCATGAGTCAAACCATCTGATATCAAAAAAGCCATGATGTGTGGAAGTCCCCTGGAGGAACGCCACACATCACGGCTTTTTGTCAGGTCCATAAACTGATCATGACGATAATGGCAAAAATCACAAACAGGATTCCGGTGCCACCGAGCATGATCAGCATGATTTTGTTCATCATAGAACAACCTCAAATCTGTAGAAAACTACGATTTATTTTACGAAGTAATTTAAGCTTGCACTATATTTCTCCCATTCGTCCAGTCCTTTGTCATATGTTTTGCTGTTAAAACTACGCGAAAGGTAGCTGTGGGATTCCTTTTCGACTAATTTATTTTTTACCAAAGAAAAATCATGGAAAATAAAGCCGACTTTTTCGCCACCGTTCACATAGATTGGTGTCTGGATGAGGTTTTTATTCATTTTAGGGCGCATACCGTAAGAAAAAATCGAACCAGGATGACGCACTAATTTTTTATCTACAATTGAATACGTTTTTAAACTAATCAGTGACGGAGTTTCTCGAGTTGATAAGGAAAATACGTTTGGCGATCCTGTCGTATTCCTTAATTTTGCACTCGTTCTGAAATCATGTGCTGCTCTGACATAAGGGTTATCTTTTGTATAGTTGTAAGAATAATTGGTCGCTTTGCCGTTAAGATATAGCGTGAACTTTCCGGTGCAAAGTTCATCTTTTCCTTTTAACCATAAGGAATCATTTGATGTAGCCTTGTGACAAGATGCTTTTGTAGAGCGGACAGAAACGGTGTACTTTTTATTTTTAGTGTCTACGAGTGTATAAGTTTGATCGATTTTCTTTGAAGTAGTAGCGGCTTCAGTAGAAAGTGGTAAGAAATTAATTAACGTTACGGCACAGGTGGTAATAAGTAGTTTTTTCAAAGTATAGCCTCCTTTTCATGATAAGCCCATCTTCCATTTTATAACATTTAAAAGGAGTTCGGTTAAAAAGATAAAAAAATAAAACCAAAAACGCCTTTCTTTCGTTTACTGAAGAAGGCGTATGGTCATTCACTTTATAGCGACGCAGGTTAACTCTGGTTTAGATAGTCTTCAATCATCACACGATGCGATCCGACGATGTTATCCGGTACTTCCGTTAACGGAAAATAGGTCAACGCAAAACTTTCCTCGCTGATTCGTAACGTACCGGACGTTTCAGTTGTCACGTAAGCAAGGGTCACGCTTTGAAAGACATCACCGTTTGCAAGCGTCGTGACGTAATTTTTTCCGGAATAGACACCCAGTAACGTCAACTGTTCCGCGACGAGACCGGTCTCTTCCAACAGCTCACGACGGGCCGTTTCTTCCGTTGATTCGGCCCATTCCATCAATCCGCCGGGCAGTCCGAACCGTGCCTGCGATTCATTGCGTTGCTCGAGCAGGATGTGCCCGTTGTTGATGACAAGCACGACAGCACCGACCAAGATCAACGGTGTTTGTCCGACTTGATCCCGCAGCGTCTTGACGTAATTCATCGGGAAACCTCCTGATGGAACGGACAACCGGTGGGGGCAGTTGTTTTTTCTGCCGGGGCAACACCGGGAAAGAAGTTAGGCCGTTTGATTGTCGGTTCAAAGTCTTTATGGAACAGGTATGTCGCGGCACCGCTCATCGGCGGTACAAGCCAGGACCAGTCACCGGTGACATCTCGTTCACATGCGGCTTCATTTTTTTCGAACCGGGCAAACTGTTTGGCAGCTGTATGGTGATCGACGATGGTTACGCCGGCCCGTTCAAACGAATCGAGAACGGCCAGATTCAATTCGACGAGGGCGCGGTCTTTCCATAAGGAACGTTCCCGTGACGTATTGAGTCCGAGTTGTCTCGCAACAAGCGGCAAGAGATCATAACGATCGGTATCCGCTAAATTACGGGCACCGATTTCCGTTCCCATATACCAGCCGTTGAACGGCGCACACGGATAGGAGATACCGCCGATTTCGAGCCGCATATCGGAAATCATCGGCACGGCGTACCATTTGATGGTCTGGTCGCCGAATAAGTCGTAGTCGGGATGGGTGATCGTTACTTCGAGGACCAGGTCGTCCGGAAGCGGATGCAGGCTGACGTGCCCGTCGAGTTCAATCAACAACGGCAAGACATCAAAGGCGGTTCCCTGACCGGACCAACCGAGTGACTGGCACTGGTTGGTAAAGGCAACGGAGTTCGGGTCCCCGGTGATGCCCTCCGGTGTCTCATATCCGGCATAACGAATCAATTGATGATTCAAGACGCGGACGCGGTCCGGGTGGAAAATCGTAATCGTCGAACGGACACGACCATCATTCGTCGCATACTCGATATGCTCAAACAAGGCATCGCGAATCGTCTCGATGGTTAAAGCATCCCGTGCGTCGATGACGTGGAGCTGATCCCAAAAGAGGCGGCCGATACAGCGGTTGCTGTTGCGCCAGGCGAGCTTTGCCCCGTACGCTAACTCTTGGGACGTTTGTTCATATGTCCCTGTCCGGGAAATTTCATTCCGGACTTCATGCAGGCGATTACTGTCCTGCGGGTATTGTTCTATATAGTCAGTTAAGAAGCGTTCGGCTTCGGCAAGTAAAGTAGGCACGGCGTAGAATCCTTTCTTTTATCCAACACGACGATTGTTCTTGTTTCAGTGTACCGCCTGCTTCAGCTTTCTGCCAATCGATAATCGTTAAACGCTTACTTACGAGTTCAAAAGACTACAAAAGTTTAAAAGTAGCACTGAAAGGGGGATAGAGAAAGGAATCATTCGAAAGTGAGGAAATAGTTATGTCATTATTAAAACCTGTATTTGCGCGTTTTTTCGGCGAAGCCTTCTTTGATAAGTCGGCACAACTCGCCTATTATCTGATGTTGTCCTTATTCCCGTTTTTATTATTTGTTGTGGGACTGGTGTCCTTTTTACCGTTTACGTCCGGAGACGTGCTCGATTTGATCCGTCCGTTTGCACCGGCAGAGACGTATGAGTTGATCCGGAGAAATGTCGTCGGAATTTTTGATGACGGTGGATTAAAACTCGCCTCGATCAGTTTCCTGGCCGCCTTTTGGCTTGCTTCGATGTCGGTCCAATCACTGGTCCGTTCGTTAAATGATGCGCTCGAAGTGACACGAAAAGTGCCGTTTTGGAGAGGGTTGTTGCAGGACTTTGGTTTTACGATCGGAATGATGGTCATCTTACCGATGTCACTTCTCGTTCCGGTGGCGGAAAAGCTGACGCGCCGCTTCATCACGCATTTTGCCCTCGTCAATGACTTTGTCACCAACTATTCGTGGGTCTGGTTTCTGTTCCGCTGGGGACTCGGTTCGTTGTTCCTGTTGATGTTCTTCATCCTGCTCTACCGCGTCTTGCCGAGTGTCCGGCTGACTGTACGCCAAGTGTTACCGGGTGCCGTTTTTGCAACGATTGCCTGGCAGGCGGTATCGGAATTCTTCTCGTACTATGCAGAATTCGGCAGTTATGACCGTCTGTACGGACAACTCGCCGGGATCATCGTCTTGATGACATGGTTTTATCTTTCATCGGTCGTCTTGATGCTCGGCGGCTTGATGAATGCTGAACGGATGCGTCAAAAGAAGGAAGCCAAAGTTTTAAAACCCGAAAAAATCAAACAAGAGACTGTCCGTTAAGGGCAGTCTCGGATTGAAGACAAAGTAGTGGTTTTTCTCTTTATCGAGAAGAACCGCTTTTTTGTTCGCTTCGAATCGTTTTCCTGGGACAAGCATCGCGCCGCATCGCTTTGCTGCTGGGTCGCTCCTGCTTGTTTTTCCCTAGGAATCGATTTCGAGTGAACAACCGCTTTTTCTTTCACGCTTTTGGGTATAAAACCAGCATAGATATTCAAAAGAAGAAGAATCATTATGATGGGAAAAAGAGATCAACATCATTGTTCTGAGACTGTCCGTTAAGGACAGTCTTTTGTTTGACGTTGAACGGTTTTTTGATAGAAGAACAGACCAATCAATCCGGTCGTAAACAAAGCGAGCAGGAGCAGAGAAAGTTGTTCATGGTGTGTCGTTTTCAAGAAAACACTCGTGGCGACGGCTGCATAAAAACTGCCCAAACTCTTTTTAACAAAGTGTGTGCTGAAGAGATTGAGAAAGGAAGCACCGAGTGGTGAGCCGATCAGTGCGCCGATAATCAAAACCACTCCTAAACCGAGCGGAGCCTGCGTCCCCGAGATGAAGTAACTCGTGATCCCGCCGAGGACAATTAACGTAGCTGCTGCGATACTGGTTCCGATGGCTTGTTTAAGGGGGAAACGCACCCATCCCATCAGCAGCGGTGTAAGCAAAAAGCCACCGCTGACGCCCATCAAAGACGACAGAATTCCGGCGGCTCCGCCGATTGCGATCAATTTATAAAACGAAGCGTGCGGAACAGGCGTCTCGCGGATGATTTTTTTTGCCGGTTTTAAGAATTGAATCGCAAATAGAAGCAACAGGACGATGTACAGCGTGGAAATAATGATGTCTGCACCGCTGTGTTGTTCCATCCAAAAGACGACAGGCGTAACGGCAGCAGATCCGATGATCCCTGCCAGCCCAATCGTACCCGCATCCCGAAGATGAAAGTTGTTCTGGCGGAGGTGGGCAAAGGTGCCGGTTACCGTCGAACCAAGCGTCAACAGTAAACTTAAGACGATCGCTGTACTGGGGGCGTACCCTAAGATCAATAAAAGAGGGGTCAAAATGATGCCTCCACCGATTCCGAAAAAGCCGGAAAGAATGCCGATCGCGGCGCCGAGTAAAAGAAAAAGTAATAGTTCCAAAGGGTGTTCCTTCTTTCTGTGAGGTGATACAGATGACTTTACGGGGAAAGTCTTGATCAGGAAAATGAATTATACTGATACTAAGGATCAGAAAAATAAATGAGGTGAAGAAATGAATTTTAATGAACTGAAGACATTTGTTACGTTAGTCGAAACAAAACACTTTACGAAAACAGCTGAACGGCTGTATATTTCGCAGCCGACGGTCAGTCTTCATTTAAAGCATCTTGAAGAACATTTCGGGCAAAGTCTGATTCATCGGCATACGTTTAACAAGACGATTGAAATCTCAGAAGCCGGACGGATTGTGTATCGCCATGCCAAAGAAATTCTGCACCAGACGGTACGGTTGGAACAAGAAATGGATGAATTAGAAGGGATTACCCGAGGGACCTTAAGAATCGCCGCGACGCATACCATCTATGAAGCGATGTTAGAACAGATGATCCACGACTTTCTTGTCGCTTATCCGGACGCGTCAGTGGATGCCCGGGTGATGAACCAAGAACAAGTCGAGCAGGCATTACTTCATCACGAAATCGATTTAGGGATGGTGGAAGGACCACATCATTCCCATCAAATCGAGGCGCTTCCTTTTGCGACCGACCGATTACGGATCATCGGTCACGAAAGCCTTGCTTTGGAGCAGGCGACGTGGATTTACCGGGAAGAAGGGTCAGCTGCCCGCTTCGCACTGGAAACATGGTTAGCCACGCAAGCGATTGTTCCAAAACGGATCATTACCGTGTATTCCAATCGGCTGATTAAACAATTGATCGCGAACGGGACGGGAATCTCGATTCTCTCGGAACGTTTGGCAGGTACTTTGCTCGATTCGAATAGATTTAAGACACATGATGATTCCCGAATCGACCAACGCGTTTTTCAATTCATTACGTTAAAAGGGGAGACGACCCGTCTGTCCCACAAGTGGATGAAGGAACACTCCGGATCAGATTAAAAACTTTTTCGTTGACTTATACCCCTGTAGGTATTATTGTATGGAATGTAGCCAATGGATATGACGCAGGTCACACGAAAAAAGGAGCGTGTTCTTCACATGGAAAAAGTATACGAAGACAAAATCATTCACCGGATGAACCGGATTGAAGGGCAACTTCACGCCATCACCCGGATGATGAAAGAAGAAGCATCCTGCAAAGAGGTTGTCACTCAACTGAGTGCGACACGGAGTGCGATTGATCGTGTCATTGGACTGGTCGTGAGTGAAAATCTCATTGACTGTGTGACGAATGATGACACGGCAGACAATCATGAACAGGCTGTAGCAGAAGCGGTTCAACTGTTATTGAAAAGCAGATAAAAAAATTTTAAAAGAAAATATACCCCTTAGGGTAAAAAACGGAGGAATTATTCAGATGTCAGAGATTAAAAAAACAACGATTGTATTGTTCAGCGGAGATTACGATAAGGTCATGGCAGCATATATCATTGCCAACGGTGCAGCGGCTTACGACCATGAAGTGACGATTTTCCATACGTTCTGGGGATTAAACGCGATGCGCAAGGACGAACCGATTCAGCCCGATAAAACGTTGCTTGAAAAAATGTTCGGGAAATTCATGCCGCGCGGAGCAGACAAGATGCCGCTCTCGAAAATGAACTTTGGTGGTGCCGGTCAGAAGATGATCAAAAACGTCATGAAAAAACACAACGCGATGCCACTTCCCGATCTAATTGAATTGGCAAAAGAACAAGACGTAAAACTCGTCGCGTGTACGATGACGATGGATCTGCTCGGACTGAAACAAGAAGAACTGCATGACGGGATCGAATATGCCGGTGTCGCTGCATATCTTGCCGATGCCGAAGACGGAAACGTCAACCTGTTCATCTAATCTCGAGGAGGGATGATACAAATGGATATCTTGACCATCGTATTTCTAATCATCGTTGCATTTCTTGCTTATCGGATGTTTGCGCCAACTAAAGGTGTCAACAAATGGTCGACGTCGGACTTAAAACAGAAGTTAGGCGACCGCAACCGATTTTATTTGGACGTCCGGACACCGGGTGAATTCAAAGGCAATCACATTAAAGGCTTTAAAAACATTCCGCTTCAAGTATTGCCGTCACAACTCGACAAGATTCCGAAAGACAAAGAAGTCATCGTAATCTGTCAGAGCGGCATGCGCAGTAAACAGGCGGTCAAACAATTAAAAAAGGCGGGTTATGCCCAGGTTACAGAAGTGTCAGGCGGAATGAACGCTTGGCGTTAACACTAGGAGGAGGAATCACAGATGAAACGATTCACGGCAAAAGAAGTACAGGAAAAGCTTGAAAACGGGGAACAACTCAACATCATTGATGTCCGCGAAGTGGATGAAGTCAAAGAAGGCAAGATTCCGGAAGCGATTCATATTCCACTTGGTCTCGTCGAGTTTAAAATGAACGAACTCGATAAGAAAAAACAATATGTCATGGTCTGCCGTTCTGGCGCCAGAAGTGGTCGTGCCGCAACATATCTCGAAGGACAAGGATTTGAGGTCATCAACATGGATGGCGGCATGATGGCATACGAAGGTAAGACCAACTAAAAAATTTAATGTTAAATATACCCCTACAGGTAAAAAGGAGCGAATACTTTTGCAGACAATCAAAACAGATATCGTACTCGATGCACGTGGCTTAGCGTGCCCGATGCCGATCGTCCGGACAAAAAAGACGATGAAGACGCTGGAACCGGGTCAAGTCGTGGAAGTTCAGGCCACTGACAAAGGATCAACAGCCGATCTCCGTGCTTGGGCGAACAGTACCGGGAATCAATATCTTGGAACAATCGAAGAAGGAGACGTCTTGCGGCATTACGTCCGTAAATCTTCCGGTGACGAGCAAGAAGCACCGGCATTTAAATCGGTTGTTACGAACGAAACTGTTGAAGCGGTTCGCAACAATCCGGATACGCTCATCTTGGACGTCCGGGAAACGGCTGAATATGCGTTTTCCCATATCCCGAATGCCGTCAACATTCCGCTCGGTGAACTGGAGACGCGAATCGGAGAGCTCGACACAGCGAAAACGATTTATGTCGTCTGTCGGACAGGCAGTCGGAGTGATTTAGCCTGCCAACAGCTTGATGCAAAAGGGTTCAACGTTCAAAACGTGATCCCCGGCATGAGTGATTGGAAGTATGACACGCATCAAACCGTTTAATCCGTAAATTATGAGCAGGAGGAATCAAGCAGATGGCACACGCAATGACAACAAACGAAGTCACGCAAAAAATCATTCACCGTGAAAAAATGTTTATCTTGGATGTCCGAAATGAAGAGGCATTTCAAGACTGGAAAATTGAAGGCGAACAGTTTTCATATCTCAATGTTCCGTATTTCGATTTACTCGACGGTGTCGAAGAAATTTTAGATCAACTGCCGACGGACCAACCTGTTCTTGTCGTTTGTGCAAAAGAAGGATCGTCGATCTTTGTCGCGGATTTATTGGAAAAAGCAGGACGGACCGTCTCGTATCTTTCAGGAGGCATGAAAGCCTGGAGCGAACACCTGGAGCCGATTTCACTCGGATCATTAAATGAAACCGGAGCCGATCAAGGGGAAGTCGTTCAATTCGTCCGGATCGGGAAAGGCTGCTTATCATACATGATCATCTCAGAAGGCGAAGCCGTCCTTGTGGATGCCGCGCGGATGACAGATGTTTATCTCGATTATGCCAACGAACGTCAACTGACCATCACGCACGTCTTTGATACACACCTTCATGCCGATCACATTTCCGGCGGACGTGAGATTGCTGAAAAAACAGGAGCAACTTACTGGTTGCCACCAAAAGACGCGACAGATGTCACGTTTGATTATGCAGCACTCGAAGACGGAAGCCGCGTTCAAGTAGGCGATACAAAAATCGATATCCGGGCACTGTATTCCCCTGGACATACAATCGGTTCCACGTCGTTTATTGTCGACAATCGATACCTCTTAACGGGTGATATTTTATTCATCGATTCGATTGGCCGTCCGGATTTAGCCGGTCTGGCAGAAGATTGGGTCGGCGACCTGCGGGAGTCGCTTTACAAGACGTACCGCGAACTTGCGAAAGACCTTGTCGTCTTACCGGCCCATTTCATGCTGATTGAAGAGTTAAATGAAGATGGCAGTGTCGCAGAAAAACTCGATATCTTACTCGCCAACAATCACGGTTTGAACATCGAAGATGAAGAAACATTCCGGAAGATGGTGACCGAAAACCTACCACCGCAACCAAATGCCTATCAAGAAATTCGCGAAACCAACATGGGGAAACAGACGCCGGATCTCGAAGCACAACGCGAGATGGAAGTCGGACCCAACCGTTGCGCTGTTCGCTAAACTAAAAAACCACTTACTTCAGGAGGAATCACAATCATGAAATCAGAACTCGTACTCGACGCCAAAGGGCTTGCCTGCCCAATGCCGATCGTCAAAACAAAAAAAGCTATTTCCGGACTCGAATCCGGTCAAATCCTTGAAGTCCATGCGACAGACAAAGGGGCAAAAAATGATTTACAAGCCTGGGCAAAATCAGGTGGCCATGAGCTTGTGAAACATGAGGAAGAGGCCAGTGTCTTAAAATTCTGGATCCAAAAAGGGTAATTCAAGTTGAAGGAGGGCTGGCGACAGTCCTCTTTTTTTAAAGGAGTGAATCAAATGGAACTCGGTTTTATCATCACAATTTTTTTAATTGGGTTTGTCGGATCATATATCTCGGGAATGGTCGGAATTGGCGGCTCGATCATCAAATATCCAATGCTACTCTACATTCCACCACTGCTCGGATTTGCTGCCTTTTCTGCACATGAAGTCGCCGGAATCAGCGCGATTCAAGTCTTTTTTGCGACGATTGGCGGTGTTTGGGCCTATCGAAAAGGCGGTTTCTTAAACAAATCGCTGATTCTGTATATGGGCGGAGCGATTCTGATTGGGAGTTTCATCGGTGCCTACGGATCAAATGTGCTGGCAGAAGATACAATCAATCTTGTCTACGGCGTGTTGGCACTGACTGCAGCCGTGATGATGTTCATTCCGCGAAAAGGCATCGATGATATCCCGCTTGATCAAGTTCGTTTCAATAAAGGGATTGCGGCAAGTGCTGCGTTTATCGTCGGAGTGGGGGCAGGAATCGTCGGTGCGGCCGGAGCTTTTTTACTCGTTCCAATCATGCTCGTCATTCTAAAGATCCCGACCCGGATGACGATTGCTTCGTCTCTTGCGATTACCTTTATCTCGTCGATTGGTGCAACGGTCGGGAAGATTACGACAGGACAAGTCGATTGGGGTCCTGCTGCCATCATGGTCGTCGCGAGTCTGATTGCGGCACCGCTCGGCGCGCTTGCCGGGAAAAAAATGAACACGAAAATTTTACAAATCATTTTGGCGGTCCTGATTTTAGCGACAGCGATCAAAATCTGGATTGATATTCTCTAAGGAAAAGACACGCAAAAAATAGACAGCTTCAAAAAGGAATCACTTTTTCGTTCACGTGCTTTCCTCAGGCGAGACACAAGCCAATTTTCCTGCCTAATGGAGGCAGGAAAACGGGTCTTGTCTGTCTCTGACAGCGCAAGTCGACTTGCGCTTTTTCCTGTAGGAGTCAAGCGAAGCAAGTGATTCCACTTGAACGAGATGAGGGTGGCAGATTAAAATCTGTCACCCTCATCTGTGTAAAACATAACTTTTGACTACCCGCCGGTTTTACATCCGGCTTTTTTCGATGACATCAACAAGTTTTTGTTCGACATCGAGTGCGACTTGCTTCAGTTCGTCGTCTTCAACCAAACCGATCAGTGAGGTCGGGCGCGGCATGCCGATCTTCGTTTGTCCATCTTCCGTATAGACAGCGAGTTTACACGGCAAAAAGTAACCGGCCCGCCGTTCAGTCGATAAGACACGATGAGCCTCTTTCGGGTTACAGACTTCCAGGATATGGTACTTGTCGTCAAACGGTAACTCCTTTTCAGCAAATTTTTTCGCTAAATCAAACTCCCATAGGACTCCGAACGAAATCTCGGCAAGCTCTGTCTTCAGTCGTGTAATGGTTTCTGCTGTCGAATGATTTGAGCTGACTGTATAATCAAACATAAATACCCCTCCCGGTTTTTTTGGATTCTTGTATCTTATTCCCTGTCTGAGTAAGATGAATCTTTTTTTGAATGTGCCAAATGAAGGCGGACCGGGCGACAAACTGTGGGAAATCAAGGTACATTAGAAAAAAGACATCTGTCCGCGGGTGAACGACGTAAGCTTAAAAAAGGAGGCGGAGGGAGATGAAGAAACGAATGTTGACGATTCTTTCGGTCGTAGCATTGATTGCGATCATGATTGGCGGCTACTTTGTTTTCCAACAACAACAGGCAAAATCGAGCGGAAGTAAAGAGTTGTCATATACAAAAGAAGAAACGGCGATTCTCGCCGGAGGATGTTTCTGGTGTATGGAACCGCCGTTTGAAGAGTTAAAAGGTGTGAAATCAGTCATTTCCGGCTATACCGGTGGAGATGTTGAAAATCCGACGTATAACCAAGTATCGGCGGAGACGACCGGTCACCGGGAAGCGGTCCTGATCACGTTTGATCCATCGGTCATCTCGTACAAACAACTTCTGGATGTTTACTGGCGTCAAGTGGATCCGACTGATCCGAACGGTCAGTTCGTCGACCAGGGGGAATCGTATACGACGGCAATCTTCTATACGAACGCTGAGCAAAAACAGATTGCGGAACAATCGAAGAAAGAGTTGGCAGCCAGCGGCATCTTCGATGAAAAAATCATTACGCCGCTGATTGAGGCCGGTCCGTTTTATGAGGCGGAAGACTACCATCAAGATTATTACTTGAAAAGCGAAAAGAAATACAAATTCTACCGCGCTGCATCTGGACGTGATGACTTCATTAACCAATACTGGAACGATCAACCAAAACTTGATTTACCCAAGTATACGAAGTTGACTGACGAACAAATTAAAGCGAAATTGACGGATATTCAGTACAAAGTCACCCAAGAAGACGGGACAGAACCGGCATTTGATAATCCGTACCATGATTTGAAGGCGGATGGGATTTATGTCGATCTGATTTCCGGTGAAGCGTTATTCTCTTCCAAGGATAAATACGATTCGAAAACCGGATGGCCCAGCTTCACGCGACCTCTTGAACCCGGGAACATCATTGAAAAAAGTGATTTTGCGCTTGGGATGAAGCGGATGGAAGTCAGAAGCCGTCACGGCAATGCCCATCTTGGACATGTCTTTACGGACGGTCCTGAACCGACAGGGTTACGGTACTGTATGAACTCGGCTGCTTTACGATTCATTCCGAAAGAAGAGTTGAAACAAGAAGGGTACGAACAATATCTTTCTGAATTTAAATAATCAACCAAACAGACACTTTTCACTTTTGTGGAAGGTGTCTTTTCTTTCGAAACTGTAAGGTGAGTCGCCTAAAAAATAGCTATCCATTTTATCCAAATATTGTTTATACTATAAACAATGTAGGATTATATCTTGAGGAGGAACGTCGTGAAAAAGTTAACCATTTGGCTCATGCTGAGCTGTTTGATTCTGTCACTTGGAATCGGACCGTCAGCTACGAAGACCGCGGCAGCAAGTGCATTATCGGAAGCTGTCTTATTAAACGCAGGGCAAGAAACAGTGCTTGAAACCGGAACGGCAGAAAAAAATACATATTGGTATAAGGTCGAGCATCAAGCGGGTGTTGAAAAAACAGCAAGCCACTTTGAATTGTCGCTTGATACGGATCAGCCGATTGAAGTGACGGCTTACCCAAGTCAAGAAATGGCGTCAAAGGATGAAACGTTTGATCGTTACCGCGGATACGCAGAACCAAACGATAAAGACGCAACAAAAATCGCTGTCCCGTACGCCTGGGATGGTCCATATTACGTCAAAGTCGACTATTATCCGGAAATCGAAGAAGGCAAAACACCGAAAGCAGCACACGTCAAATTGACATACAACAATGTCAAGTTGCCAGTCGAGTATGAGCCAATCAGCGATATGAGCTGTATGGCAGAAGAAGCCCTCAAACAAACAACGGACGAGAAACCGTTGCTTGCGTTGATGCACGCGATCCAAAAACAGGTGTTGAGCCAGTCAGAACAAGGACGCGACTTAACCTCGTTGTACTACAAAGTCTCTCCATACGTCGTCAAAACACTTCTCTTCAATAAAGACAAGCGGACACAAACGTATGAAGATTTAAAAACGTTAAAACCTGCCATGACAGCTCTTGTCAACGGAACGGCTTATACATTAACCAAAACGGATCAGACGGCAATCAATCGTTTGCATGCCCTGACACGTGATGCTTCTCCGGAAGTCATCGCAACTGAAATCAATCAAGTCGCAAAAACTGCGGGAATCGAAACGATTGGTGGTTCCGACTTGAGTGAAGCGTTCAAGCCATTTGGGATTAAAGTGAAATCAGAAGCTAAGACACGTTTCATCGTGAAGTTAAAACCGGGTCACACGCAGCGGACGATGAAAATCGCCGGAGCACAAGCACCGGATGTTGAAAAGTTATCGCTTGGTAAAACAGGTGAGTTTGTCATCGTCACGGAAGATCCGACAGTCAAAAACCAGTCGGCAGCTGTCCTCAAACAATCGTTGAAGAAATCAAGTGCGGTTGAGTATGTCGAGGAAGTTCAGACATACCGTGCAACAGGGGACATCAACTACGACTACCAATGGTCACTTAATCAAAAATCAAATGTCGAACAGTTCCCGAACGCCGGAATCGGCTTTGAACAGTTCGAGAAGTACCGTGCGGGTAAAACATTAGCACCCGTCACGATTGCAGTCATCGACACCGGGGTGGATTACCGTCTGAAAGACTTCCAAGGTAAAGTCGATATTGCCCAGGAAAAGAACTATGTCGATGTTAACGGCAACGGAAATGCGTTAGATGACCACGGTCACGGGACACACGTCTCGGGTGTCATCGCGGCAGCTCTTGAAAATGATTACGGCATTCGCGGAATTCACCAGTCAGCGAAGATCCTTCCGATCAAAGTCTTGAATGCCAACGGTGAAGGAGAAACCGATGCGATTGCACTCGGAATCAAATACGCGGTTGATCATGGTGCTAAAATCATTAATATGAGTCTTGGCGGCGGTGAAAGCCGGACGATGGCGTACATGATGAAATACGCAGCCGATCACGGCGTGACAGTCGTTGCAGCATCAGGGAACGAATATGATATGTCCGTCGGTTTCCCGGCCAGCTCGGAATATGCGATTTCTGTCGGCGCAACAAACCCGCTCGGCATGGTCGCGGACTACTCGAACTATGGCATTGGACTGGATGTCGTTGCACCGGGTTCAAAAATTGCGAGTCTCGTTCCGGACGGTAACACGGTCTATATGGACGGAACAAGCATGGCATCACCGCACGTCGCAGCAGTTGCTGGAATTCTCGCGTCACTTGATTCGAAGTTGACGCCGACACAAATCGAAGCAATCTTACGGACGAGCGCAGAACCGCTTGCTTTCGAAAATCCGAATGATTGGTACGATGAAGACGAAGATATGGAAGATGAGTACCCACCTGGATATGAGAAGGACAGCACACCGGAATTCCCGGCATATGTCAGTCCGGTATCCGGATACGGAAAAGTCAACATCACGCGTGCGATTGCCCAGTTAAACCTTAAAGGAAAAGTAAACCCGGTTTATGACAACCAACTGGTTGTCAGCGGACAAGTTAAATCGGGTACGACAGTAGAAGTCTGGTCGACGAAGAAGTTGACGGATACAAAAGATACGTCTAAACGATTAGCGAAAACAACTTCAAAATCCGGTAAATACAGCGTGACGATTCCCCGTCAGGAAAAAGAAACTGTCTTGACGATTCGTTACGCCAACGGTTCTGATGTCACGTCAGAACGGACGGAAGTGTTACCAGGAAAAGCACCAGCTGCTCCGAAAGTCAATCGTGTCCTCGCCGGTGCGACAACCGTAACAGGAACAGCGATTGCTAAAGGTAAAATCACGATCAAAGACGCCAAAAACAAAGTCGTCGGTACAGCAACCGTTGACAGCAAAGGGAAGTTCGCAGTGAAGGTCAAAAAACAAGCAGCGAATGCCCGTCTTGCTGTCACCGTGAAAGATATTGCGAACCGTTCGAGTAAAGCGACAGTGATTACCGTTGTTGCTCCTCCGGCAGCACCAAAAGTTAAATCGGTTACAGCCGGTCAAACGAAAGTAACCGGGACAGGTGAGAAAAAAGCACGTGTCTATGTTCAAAACGAAAAGAAAAAAGTAATCGGTAAAGGAACGGTCACGTCAAAAGGGACGTTCACCGTCAAGATTGCCAAACAAAAAGCAGGAGCCAAGCTTTCTGTTTATGTTGAAAACAGCTTTAAACAAAAAAGTACGAGCACGGTAGTCGTCGTCAAAAAAGCTAAAAAATAAGTCTTCAAACAAGCCTTTTTCGGGTAAAACGGAAAAGGCTTGTTTTTTTTACCAGATATCTTATTTTTAAAGTATTTTTTAAAAAATTATGATACTTTTAAGTGATTACATTTATTTCAAAAATGCATCATTCGAAGCGAATGATGAGGAGGATATTTCATGATCAAATGGATTCGGAGGCGGATTGGAAGGCAGTTGTTGGCAGTCTTTTATACCGTACTCGTGTTGGTTTCAGTCACCTCGTTTTTTGTCTACGATTATATGGAAGGCAGGATCGAGTCATCGCGTAACAACCTGGAGATTATCAGCGAGCAAAACCGACGGGCAGATACGCTGTGGGATAACTGGCAGACCGTTCAATTCGGGCTTCGGGGATTCGTCATTTTCGGAGATCAAGACCGGTTTGATGAAGTCGAGGATTTACGAACCGAAATCAAGAGTGAGACCGATTGGTTTTCCCGTAAAGCCAAGACGGATGAAGAAGAAGAGTTTGCTGCACAGATGACGAACTTGTATGACCTGTATTACGGTGCCCTTTTCCCGGTCACCCAATCCTATGTCAATGGAAAAAAAGACAATACAATCAATGAAGACTTTTTGCAAGGCGACAGCTTATTTTCATTACCGGTTGCCAAGCGGCTTGTCGAACAGGGACAGTTGAAACCCTCGGCAGACGGATCGATTGATATTGCACCGGATATTGAACGGGCATCGGTGGCACTTGAGGATTACCGCGATAATTTACAAGCACAGCAGGAAAATGCCGTCATGAACCTGCGAAGTGAAGTTGCGAAAACGCAGTGGATTTGGATTTCGAGCATCTTAGTGTTGGTCGGGTTTATCCTATTGTTCGTGCATCCGTTTATCCGGAAAATGACAAAACAACTTTTGCGTCTGATTGATGACAATCAAAAGTTATCACGCAACGAACCGATTGAAATGGACTTAAAGGAGCAACGGACTGACGAAATCGGAATGCTCCGGTCATCCTTTAACCAGATGGCAGTGACAACGAGCTCCCATACAGAAGCGATGCAAGGAAAAAATGAAGAATTACAGGCGCAAAGTGAAGAACTGCTTGCACAACAGGAAGAACTGCAGGCACAGCAAGAAGAATTAGAAGAAGCATACCAAACGACGAAGCAAAACGAAGAAAAGCTAAAAATGCGAAGCGAGTTGACAGAAGCACTGGCGGTCCGTGAAACCGTCGAATCGTATCCGGCGATTGTGCGGAAGATGCTTGAGATTACTTCGTCTGAGTACGGTGCCTTATTGTTGTATGAAGATGGACAGTACATTGGAGCTACGACAAACGGAATGAAGCTTCAACAGATCGAGGCATTGTTAGCAGATGAAACCTCTGTCCTCAATCGAATGATGCTTCGCAATCAAGTCGTCCAGTCAGAGAAACGGGTTTCCCGGACGGATGATGTTCCATACAGCTTCAGTACCCATGAAGTCGCACTGCCAATTTACGATCCATCGACGAATCAGTTAATGGCAGCGGTTTACATGGTCCGTTACCAGTCGACATATAAAGCGCAACAACTGGCAGACATGCGTGAGTTTTCGCAACAGATGACGTTATCATTGCTTCGGACACGTTCTTATGACGAGATGAAACAAGAGAAACAAAAAACGGAACAAGTTCTTGATTCGATTCGAGAAGCCATCATTTATCTGGAAGACGGAAACGATGAATTGTACGTGAACCGTCCCTTGTTTGAACTGGTACCGGAACTCCAGTCAGAGTTCACAAAAGACCGGACGTTATCATCCGGCAGTTATGTGATTGAAGTGATGCGTAATATCGTCGATGATGTCGATCGTTTTAATGATTATTTAGCTTTGATTCGGGCAGGAGATGTTTCTCCGGATAAAGTTCAATTTGATGTTCGAAACAATACGGCCCATTTAGAAGTCTATGCCGAGCGGATTGATATTGAGGGTGGCTGGAAAGGTGTCATTCTGGTCATTCGAGATATTACCCGGGAAACAGAGGCCGATCGATTAAAAACTGAACTGGTCTCAACCGTGTCGCATGAATTGCGCACACCGTTATCATCCATTTATGGATTTACGGAGCTGATGTTGAATCGTGAAATCGATACGATGAAGCAACGAAAGTATTTAGCGACGATTCATACGGAAACGGAACGGTTGTCTAATTTGGTGACAGATTTCTTGGACGTTCAGCGGATGCAGTCCGGAGGACAACTGTACCAAATGGCGCATCTTGATTTATGTACGATTGTCCAGCAGGTCGCTGGATTATATGATGTGTCGAATGGACAACATGACATTCGTGTCCAAATGCTAGGTACGGAACGTCCGACCATCATTGGGGATGAAGATCGAATCAAACAATTGCTGAACAACCTGGTGAATAACGCCATCAAGTATTCACCAGACGGTGGATTGATTGAAGTGAGTGTCGGTACCGATGAAGACAATGCGACGATTCGGATTACGGATCACGGCATCGGTATTCCGCATTATGCATTCGCACAACTGTTTGATAAGTTTTACCGGGTCGACAATTCGGATACCCGACGGATTGGCGGGACAGGTCTTGGTCTATCGATCTGTAAGGAAATCGTCAAGGAACATGACGGGGTGATTCATGTCGAGTCGATCGAAGGACAGGGCAGTACGTTTACCGTTCAGTTGCCGCTACACGTCACCGAGAATGTCTGAAGTCAAAACAAGCACCGCCTCGCTTCACCGGTGGTGCTTGTTTTTGTTGTCTGATTCTGGAGAAATCGATTGACCCACTTCAGAGCAAAAAAACAGGACACGTTAAGAATATTTAAATATAATGAAAAGATGGTTAAAAAACAGAAAGATTTGCCGATAATCATATAGGACAAACGAACTAGACAAAAATAGGGAAGGGCGTGAACGATGTATAAACTAATCTATGCAATCATTGGCGGATGGGTCTTGTCTCATACGTTATGGTTAGGAATCATCGGCACGTCTTCGGAACTTTCAAAAATCGGCAACAGCTTGTTTATGATTCTGGGTGCTGTCGTCTCGACGGTTTTGTTAGTGATTGCGGTGCGCCGTCATCCGACTCGCCCCTTTACCCAACGTCTGTTTTTGTTGTTGTTGTTCGGAAATGTATCGTTAGCCATTGGTGAAACGGCACAACTGATTGCGGAAAGGCGCAATCTGGAACGTTCAGGACCTTTTGACGGTATTGATTTAGTCTTCAGCTTGCAAATCGTTTTTTATTTGCTGGCGTTTTGTTATTTTTTAATCAGTCGTCGTTCACAGGTCAATCTGCGGTTCTTTTTATTTGATGAGTTGATCATCCTGATCGTTACGGGCGCGATTTCTTGGCATTATCTTGTCAGCCCTTACTTGGAGCGAGCAGAATTTCTCAGTTTTGAAACGCTACTGTTGCTCCGTTATCCCCTTGGAGATTTGTTGTTACTCGGCGGAATGATCATCTTATTTTTTGGCATCATGAAGCGAGGCAACAGCATTCCACTTCTGATGATTTTAGCTGGATTCCATCTGCAACTCATTGCAGATATATTATATGTCGCTTTGTATCGAACCGATTTTCCGATCTCGGTCATGTGGCTCGATCCCCTTTGGATAGCGACGGTGTTGTTGATTGGCGGGGCGGCGATCTTATTTGATGCAGACGAACGGCCCATCGGCTTAAAGATTGATCGGCAGATTTTAGAGGGCATTCGCCTCGTGACACCGTACATCTTTTTGTTGATTTTATTCGTGACAATGGCGCGACAGGCGGTCAGTTGGAATGGGTTAACGATTGGTTTGATGATTGCGGTTCCGCTGTTGATTTCAAGACAGGTGCGGATTGTGATGGATAATCAACGGCTGCGTGAAAACCTTGAGGCAAAGGTCGAGGAGCGGACGGCTGCTCTCGAACAGGCGCTCGAAGAGATGGAACACATGGCCTACCACGACGCTCTGACAAATTTACCGAACCGCTACTTGTTTGCCCGGTTGTTTAAGGAAGAGTTGCGGCGGGCGGAAATTCACCAACGGTTCGTCGGGTTATATTTCATTGATATCGATCATTTTAAACAAGTGAACGATACGTACGGACACCATGTCGGAGACCAACTGATCATCGATATTGCGAGCCGCCTTGAAAAACGATTACCGCATAACACGGTCATCTCACGCCAAGGTGGGGATGAATTTGTGGTGTTATTATTTGATGTAAAAGAGGAGTCGGATATCGAAGCATGCGGTCAACAGTTGATTGACTTGTTCGAGCGGCCGTTCATTCTCCAGGAGACGCCGGTCTTCATGACCGCTAGCATCGGCGGTGCGATTTATCCGACCCACGCCACGTCGCGGACAGCCCTGATTGAGCAGGCAGATGTCGCGATGTATGAAGCAAAACGCCGTGGGAAAAATCAGTTTCATGTGGAAGTCTGATCCAACAAAAGAGGAGCGCCGATTCAACTCGGTTCGCTCCTCTTTTGTTGTTACTTCATTTTAGCTAATAATTTTTCAAGAGACGTGGGATCCGTCACTTGCTCATTACAATGATCACTGTCGATACAAATGTAGTTGCCGACAGCCCGGTAGTGATCTGCCGATTGGTTCGTGCGGGAAGAGACCAGGGTGACATCGCTGTACTGATGACAGACCGTACAGATGCCTTTTTTGATCGTTGGAACATAATGACCTTCAACGCCGACCCATTCTCCTTGCAACGGATAGACAAAAAACTTCTTTTTATTACCGGTATCATTCCAACTTAAATAGGTCGTTTTAAGAAAATCGAAGGAATGAAGCGGCGGATTCCGCAATTTTTTAGTCTTTCGAAACAGTTGCTGGAGCTGGGACTCCGTAATGGACGGAAAAGACGCAACAAACGGCTGGATTTTCTCGATATACCGGATTAAATCTGCTTCCGAGTGTACATTTCGCACGAGCATCAGCAATTCTTCTTGCTCTGACGTCAGAACCGGGATTAAATCAAAAATCTTTTGAGCGGCACTGTAGATGACGGCATCCAACACGTCCGGATCATGGACCGTCGTCAGTTGTTGCGTCAACAAATCGACTTGGCTCCGGATGAAATTGTATTGAAAGGGTTTAATGAATGGTTCCATACGACATCGCTCCTTTGTAGTCCTATATTCACGGAATCGCTTTTGTCGAAACGACATTTTCCTTGTTTCCACCGTTCGACAGGCGGGAATTAAATACCTGAGGAGGTGTCCAGTCATGCAACCGTTAACCGCACTTCGCTTGTTGAACCTGATCAGTTTCTTATTTGTTCTTTTGGCTCGTGTCGTCTGGTATGAGGCACCGGTGGGCGAACGTCTCGCGATCATGCCGGCACCGTTCATCGATGCGATTTTCGGTGTCGTCTATACGACGTTATTGATTTGGTGTATTCGACCGGTCCAGGCTTATCCGGCCGACCGGACATTGATTTTTGATATGAGCGGCTGGTTCATGCTGACGATGATCGGCTATGGTGCCAGCAGCATCATCGGACCGCCATGGGAACTTGTTTTGACGACGATTTCTTTTATTGCCTTATGCATCATTTATATGAAAATTCAACATCATCCGAACCGTTCCCCCTGGATGCGCTCACCGTTTTCAGTGTTTCTCGCCTGGTCGAGTATTCAGATTTTAATTCTGCCGTTCCGGATTTTACGGGACTTTCGATTTGACGATCTTTTTGGACTGACGACGTCGGAATGGATCACGGTGATGCTGATCCTGTTTGCACTGGGAGCCGCATTCTTTATTTTCGTTCATACTGATTGGGTGTTCGGACTCGTCATGATTTGGTATTACATCGGTCTGTTCTTTAACGGACGATTGACCGACTTTCAACAGGGCATCACAATCTTCAGTGTCATCATTGTAACTGTAGCCGTGATTGTCGTCTTTCGGAAACGGGAAAAATTGTTTGCGGAAGAAAAAAGACCGGTTTCCTAAGAAAACAGCAGTTGATGACGTTGCTTTTGGTTTTTTGGGGTATATCCCTTATAGAAGTATAAAAGGGGGAAATGACCAATGGGGAAAAAGCAGTTGATCGGTACGTACGAAAATGAGACGGATTTAATTCGCCAGATTGAAGACTTACATTTTGCAGGCTATTTAGAAGAGGATTTATATGTTGTCCTGCAGGATAAAACCGATATGGCAATGTTACGGGGGCAATCTGCCGCCCAACTCGTTGCCGGCAAACGGACACTGTTCGAACGATTTACCGGAAAACCGGTAACGGACGAGGAAACGCGAGCCGCCTTTGACTCGCTTGGCTTAGCGGACGGAGAAGTCGACAAGCATGTGGCGAGCGTTAAAAGTGGCGCCTATGTTTTGCTTGCGGACGAAGAGGGGGCGAAACGTCCGGCACCTGAACCGAAGAGTATTTTAGAGAGTGAACCGGAAGGCATTGAGGCGGAGCGGAAGCTTGATCATGAGAACCGGGCACTTGAGAATGAAAACGACCGTATGTTGTAAACGTGCCTGAGTGGAAAGGGTGAACAACGATGGAGAGTCACTATCATACAATTTTAGTCGCAGTCGATGGATCAAAGACGGCAGACTTGGCTTTCGAAAAAGCCGTCCAATTCGCAAAACTTGATCAAGCAAAGCTCGTCATCGCACATGTCATTGATATCCAAACCTTTGCCAACGTTCGTGCCAACCAACGATTCATCGATCAAAACGTGACCGAGTATGCACAACAGCTCCTCGACAAGTATGAAAAACGGGCGACAGAAGCAGGGGTTGGTGAAGTCGAACTTGTCATCGAGAACGGTTCACCGAAGACATTGATTCCGAAAGTCATCGCCCCGCGTGTCGGAGCGGGACTGATCGTTTGTGGTGCCGTCGGGATGAATGCGATGGAGCGGATCATGATCGGCAGTGTGTCTGAAAACATCTCCCGTTACGCCAAATGTGACATCTATATCGTTCGCCCGAAAACACTCAAATAAGTGCCAAAAAGCTGCTTCGATGGTCAATCGAGGCAGCTTTTTTTGTTCGGTCCTTCGACTTACGTCAATAAATAATAGAACACGCCTAAAATAATCAAAATGACGGGCAACAATACCAAGTACATCCAGGACATATTTTTCGCTGTTTGGCTGTTACTGTACGTTTCTTCGTTCCGACTTTGTCCGACCATCACTGTAAAAATAAGTCCAAGTACACAAATCACTAATGCAATCCAAAATAATGCGGTCATGTGTCAGTCCCCCCCTTTAGGTATGATGTATGCTCTTTCATCATAACGAAGATTGGAATTGTCCGTCAGGATATTTTGTGACAGTTTGGAGTTGACGCTATCTGGTTTAGGGGCTAAACTACTTGTATAAGTTTAGGGGGTAAACTAAAAATGAAAGACAATCTGCGGGAAGCCGTTCTTTTGTTTGAAGAGGTGATGATTCACGGAACCGAACGTGTGCTGAAATCCGTTGATTCACCGGTCTGGCGGCTCTATTCGCCGGAACAACTCCACTTGTTGAAGTTGGTGGATAAATATGGTCCGGTCGCGTCCGGTCGGATTGCAGTCATGCAAGGTGTGCATAAAAGTGCAATCTCAAACCGCTTAAAAAAATTGAATGAACACGGGTTGGTCGAGGTCGAACGTGCGGAAGACGATCATCGGACGAAACGCATCGTCTTGACCGAAGCAGGACGCGACATCGTGGAAGCTTCGAATCAAGCGATTTACAGTTACCTGGAACAATTGATTGACGGAAAAGTGGATGATGAGGAAATCAAACAATTCATCGAAACGTTCCGGAAAGTCAAAGCGATTTTGAAGATTGAAGATTGATTCAGAAAAAATAGAGACAGAAGAGGTGGAACGGGAATGCGACAAATCGTCAAATGGCGTTGGCCGATCGTAATCGTCTTGTTGCTTGCGACAGTCGGATTATTTTTAGCGGCACCAAATTTATCGAAACAAGCAGAAGACGCAGGGGCTATTCAGCTCGCAAGCGATAATGATTCACAGCGGGCGGCTGAAATCTTAAAGGCAGCCGGTGCAAGTGAGGAAACCATTTCACTGGTCATTCCGTTAAAAGAAGCGGTCACGAAAGAAGACCGGACGGAAATTGGTCAAATCGTGAAAGATCTCGAACAACTGGATGAGCCGGTGACGGGTGTCTTGAACCCGTTCGAAAGCAAAGAAACAGAAGGCCAGTTGATTTCAGAAGATAAAAAAACCGTCCTCGTACCGATTACGGTCGACGGTTCACAAGAAGAAATCACTGCACTCGCTGAAGACATCCGGAGCGATCTGTTACCGGACGATCGGACGATTTACCTGACGGGTGAGTCGCTCATCAATGCGGACGTCAACACGAGTTCACAGGAAGGGTTAAAACGAACGGAATTGATCACTGTCGGACTGATTTTTGGTCTGTTGTTGATTGTCTTCCGCTCGATCGTCACACCGTTCGTTCCGTTATTCGCCGTTGGTGTGACTTACTTGATGAGCCAATCATTCGTCGCCTTTTTCGTCGATTGGTTTGGGTTCCCGGTTTCGAACTTTACCCAAATCTTCCTCGTGGCGATTCTCTTCGGGATCGGGACGGATTATTGTATCCTGCTTTTAAGCCGCTACAAAGAAGAGTTGACTGCCGGTCATGACGTCGAGACGGCAATCGTCAACACGTATAAAACGGCAGGTCGGACACTGCTGATCAGTGGACTCGCTGTTCTCGTCGGTTTCTCGGCCATCGGTTTTGCTGATTTCCCAATCTTTAAATCTTCCGTCGCCGTTGCGGTCGGAATCGCCGTCTTGTTACTTGTGCTCTTTACACTTGTCCCGTTCTTCATGGCGACCTTAAAAGAGAAATTGTTCTGGCCGTCGAAAAATGCGGCAAGTCACAAAGACAGCCGCTTATGGGCTCGGTACGGTGGATTATCGATTCGTCGTCCGTTGCTTGCGATGGCGATTGTTGCCATCGTCACGATTCCGACCTTGTTTACGTACGATGACGATCTGTCCTTCAATACGGTCGATGAGATCGGGGAAAAGTATGAGACGGTCAAAGGCTTAAATGCGATTTCGGACGGCTTTGGAGCCGGCGAATCGTTGCCGGTCAATGTCATCTTAAAAGATGATCAGAATATCGTGACGGAAGAAACTGTTCCGTATGCAGAACAATTGAGCCGTGAACTCGTCAAACTGGACGGAGTTAAAGCCGTTCGTTCGATTTCACGTCCCACTGGTGACGTCATCGAAGACTTGTATGTCGATCAACAACTGAAGCAAGTCGCCGATGGTCTGACCGATGCCAAAGATGGACTCGGCGAAGTCGGGCAGGGTCTGCAGACAGTTGAAGACAACTTGCAAGCCATCAGCGGTCAGATTCCAGCCGGCGATCAAGCAGCAGCCGGTGCGGCACAGTTGCAACAAGCAGCAACTGGTCTTGGTCAAATCAACCAACAGCTGACACTTGTCGGTCAAGGCTTACAATCAGCTGAAAACATTCCACAAACCGTCGGAACATTGACAGCGTTATCCGGTCAATTGACACAAATTCAAACCGGTATCGCGCAAGCGGCAACCGGCATTGAAACGCAGGGCGCACAGGCCGGTCAACTCGGAAGCGGTTTGACGCAACTTGCCGATGGTGTAGGTTCTGCCAATGAAGGACTCGGTCAGATCGAAGACGGATTGACGGAAGCTGCCGATTTCCTCAAGGAGATGGGGGAATCCGAAACGATTCGTGGCACGGGGATGTTCATTCCGAAAGATACCTTGTCGGGCAAAGACTTTGAACCGGTCATCGAACGGTATACGATTGATGATCAAACCGGTCTGAAATTCGAAGTCATCTTAAACGATGATCCGTATTCACCGGAAGCGATTGAAACGGTCGCGGCGATCAAAGAAACGACAGCCAGCACATTAAAAGATACGCCGCTCGAACAGGCAGAAGTGGCCTATGGCGGTATTTCAAGCATCAACAGTGATTTAAACGATACGTCGAAAGCGGACTTTACACGGACCGTCATCATCATGATCGTCAGCTTGTTCATCATTCTTGCGATCATGTTCCGTTCGTTGATCATGCCGCTGTTTATGATCGGTTCCTTGTTATTGACGTACTATACGTCGGTCTCGATTGCGGAACTGATTTTCGTCAACGGTCTTGGTTATGACGGCATCAGCTGGGCGGTTCCATTCTTCGGCTTCGTCATGCTCGTTGCCTTAGGAATCGATTATTCGATCTTCCTGCTCGATCGGTTCCGGGAAGAAACTATCAACGGATTGGATACAAAAGAAGCCATGTACCTCTCGATGAAAAAGATGGGCTCGGTCATCATTACGGCGGCAATCATTCTTGCCGGAACGTTTGGTGCGATGATGCCTTCCGGCGTCCTCAGTCTGGTTCAGATTGCGACAATCGTCATCACGGGTCTTCTCTTGTACGGATTGATTGTCTTACCGCTCCTGATTCCGGCGATTACAGTATCGTTTGGACCAGGTGTCTGGTGGCCATTCCGTCAAAAGCAAAATAAGAAGTAAGTCGATTCGACTGATCCATCCGGACATCATCCGGATGGATTTTTTCGTTATACTACAAACAGGAGGCGATCAAGATGCAACAGTTTAAACAATTAACCGATCGTATTTGGTATCAGACACCGGTCAGTGAGACGGATCGACCGATCGTCGCTGTCATCACCGGTGACGAACGAAACCTCGTGATTGATGCTGGTAATTCGAGTCGTCATGCGGCATTGTTTGTCGACGAGATGGAACAACAAGGGCTTGGAAAACCGGACTTGGTGGCGTTGACCCATTGGCACTGGGATCATGTTTTCGGTATGAAGCAGATGGCTGTACCGGCGATTGCGACCCACCGGACCGTCGACGAGATGCGGAAGATGATGGACTATGACTGGTCGGACGAGGCGCTTGCGGAACGGATCCGACAGGGGATCGAAATTCCGTTTTGTGCCGATGCGATCAAACTCGAATTTGGGGCGAACCGGGATATTGAGCTGGTCTTGCCGACGATTCGGTTTGCCGGACAACTCGAAGTGGATCTCGGTGGTGTCCAGTGCCTCTTGCGCCAGGTCGAAAATGACCATTCGCCGGGCAGTGCGCTCATCTATGTACCGCAAGACCGTGTTCTGTTTTTAGGGGACGCCATGTACGCCGACATCTTTTCTGCTAAATGGAACTATACGGTGGAGCAGACGACCCGGTTACTGGATGTCATCGCTGAGTACGACGCTGACTATTACGTCTGGTCGCATGGCGAAGCGATGCCAAAGGACGCGTTTGAGCAAGAAGTCCGCCTGTTGCGTCAGGCAATCGAAGTAACGAAACAGGCGGCGGGAAAAATATCCGAGATGCGGCGGTTATACCGTGAGGTGGTCGAACGGGACTTGACGACAGACGAAGAAGAAACACTCGTCTTTTTTGCAAATGGTGCGAAAAAATAATTAAAACAGCAGGTGCTGAACAGAACATTCGAGAATTCCTTAGGTATAAGATAGAAAAAAATGGATTTTAGCAAAGGAGTTCTCGTAATGGATCGTCAGCCTGAAGATCGGAATGAAACGGCCAATCGTGTGTTTTTTGGAACAGCTAATATTTTCACGGTCCTTGTAGTGATTGGCTTTGCCTTATATCTGCTGTATCAATTTTTTATGAAATGACGGATCATCCTGTAGCCCAGGGTGATTTTTTTCGTTTTAGGGGAGTGCAACGGAACCAGATATTGGGTAATTCAATACAAAGGACAAAATGAACTTTACGAAAAGGAGGCACTTCCCCATGAAACGCATCCAGATTGCCGACTTTGACCGTCGTATGCCGCCGCTTGAATTACGTGAAATGGACGATTATTATGAAACGATGTTTGTTCCCGACTATGATGAGGTGTATCAGTCAAACGAGATCCGAACGATTCAACTGGCTGATATTTATGTGAATTTAGCGATGACAAAAAGTGAGGTCCGGCTCGTTTCGGCTTTATTCTTAAAACCGGTTGAGGTGGCAGATATCGTATCGTGGATGCAATTGTACACGATTAGTTTTGCGATCTCTGACGCATCCGGTTACTACGTGGAACAGGCGGATGAAATTTTAGAAATTGTGTTGTATCAAGGGAATCCAATCGTCATTGCAACCAGAGGAACAGACCGGTTGTATTATGACACCGAAGGAGCAATCGAGATGCGTCGGGAATCTAGTGAAGTGATGGGAAAAAAGCCATTGCTGTATTTGAACGGTGAGGCATGGTTTGGCGTGCCGCGCCTTGAATTTAATCCGAATCAAGATGAACTGCATGTCAACGGAACGTTTTTATTTGCCGACTATATGGATGTTTATCAGGGTCGGGTTGGTTTTTTCCGGAACACCGATCCAGCATTACCGATTGTGCTGTTGGTTGGAGAAGCCATCATCGAAATGGAACTGACCGAAAATGCAGACGGAAGTCGTGTCTTAGTCATTGAACAGCCGTATGATGAAGCGTGATTCGAGTTAAAAATGCGTAATCAAAAAAACACGACAGTAATTTTGGTACAGGCAACTGACAGTTTCCAAGAATCTCCGTCCGAAGAATGAAATCCCTTACAAAATATGCGAGAATAAGAAAAGAGACAGCATGGAAGGGATGCGGGGAGAACATGGTCAAAGAGATGCCACGAAATTCGAAATGGATGCGATCCTACAACCGTGCGCTCGTATTACGTTTGATTCGGATGCATCAGCCGATTTCACGGGTGGAATTGGCACAACAGACAAAATTGACGAAACCAACCGTTTCGAATATCGTCGGAGAACTGATTGCGGATCAGTTGGTGACGGAACGTGAGTTAGGCGTCTCGAACGGCGGACGAAAACCGATTTTATTGGAACTGGTGGCGACAGAACAGTATGTCATCGGAATTGATGCGACGAGTCACCGTTTTATCGGTGTCATCGCTGATTTGAGCGGGAATACGATTCATGAAGTGGAAGCAGTTGGTCAATTTGATACAAATGACGACATGATTGAAGCCGTCATTCGTTTGTGTGATGAATTGATTCAGGCGACGAATCAGGTCGGAACGATTCACGGGATCGGAATTTCCGTTCACGGGATGGTAAATCCGGAAACCGGCGTCATCCTGTTTGCACCACGTTTTCACCTGCATGACGTCGCCTTAAAAAAACATTTGGAAGAACGGTTTGCGTATCCGGTCTTCATTGAAAACGACGTCCGGGCACTCGCTTCGTTTGAATTGTTGTTCGGAGAAGGCGTCGGAGTCGATCAATTTTTCTACCTGTACGCGGGAGAAGGAATCGGGGGCGCTTATGTCCTCGACGGGAAATTGATTGACGGTGAAAATCATATCACCGGGGAAGTTGGTCATATGCGCCTCGATTTAGACGGTCCGATTTGTTCGTGTGGGAATCGGGGATGTCTCGAAGCACTCGCTGGTGAAAAAGCGTTATTACGGGATTTCGAAGCGATTGATCCACAAGTCAAGACGTTGACCGAACTCCGGAAACGCCTGACAGAGGAAGACCCCTATGCGAAAGCGGCGTATCACCGGGCAGGGGAATACATCGGCATCGGTGTCCTGAACACGATTCACTTGTTGAATCCGAAGCGGATTCTGCTTGGCGGCCCGATGTTTGAATTGGCTCCATCCATCGTCAATCAGATTAAGGAACGTGTTGCGCATACGGCCTTGACGACGGCTTCACGTGAAACCGATGTCAAAATGGTTCCGTGGAGTGAAAAACAAGGAGCGCTCAGTGCAGCGGCCTTGGCTACCAACAGTATCTTTCAGACGATTTGAAAAAGTCTTGTTCGTTTTTGGTCGAGGACCGGAATCGGACAAGCTTTTTTTGCTGTTTACTCAAAAAATAAAAATTTTATGAAACCGTTTACAAAATAAAATCATCTGTGCTATAGTTTTCTTAAAGTTAGATAATAAATTTAATTTACTAAGTTTTCATCAACCAGTGGAGGTGGATGCAGACCGGCAGGGACCGGTGAAGCTGAACCAAAAGAAGGAGGCGTCGCGCAGATGGAAACAGAAGATTTATGGGTTTCCTACCGTGAAGCTTTCGGGCGTTACGGAGCAATCCGTGGCTTTTATGTGGACCGTTTAACACAACAAATGACGGAACAGAAACCGGGAGATGAGCGAACTGCGAATCAAGACGGCGTTCTTGTTCGTCCACGACAGGATGGAGTCTTTCAATTTCGGATGTCGTCTGTACAAGGGGTGCTGACGATTCGTTCTTCGGAACTTCATATTCGAAAAAATGAGAGCGGATACATTGAATTACGGGCGTTGATGCAACAAATGCGTACAGCCGGCTGTTTGACACTCGGCGGTGAGTTTTACTTATTCGTCGCCGGCGAAGTCGATACGTTAGAGTACCGTCTCCGGCTGATCGCACGTGTTCTGATTCAACTCCAACGGATGCCGATTGGAACCGATGTCATTGAACATTGGTGTCAACAGGCACGGGACGAAGGACAGCAGCTTAAAAAACATGCTTGACCACTCACACATACAAAGGGGATCACTCACATGAAATTCAAAAAATCAAAAGTTCTCGCAGCCGCTTCAGTCTTAACATTGTCGGCACTTCTCGCTGCTTGTGGTGGCGAAGACGAAAAACAAGCGACAACAAAAGATGGAAAAACAATCATTTCATGGTGGGGCTGGGCACCTCAGCCGGAAGCAGGGAAAGAAGTCGTTGACGCGTTCAACAAATCGCAGGACAAATACGTCGTTGAATTCAAACGTTACAGCGAAGACTATGAAAAACAACTTCAAGTCGCGATGTTGTCAGGTAAGGGACCAGACATCATCGGCTTAAAAGAACCAATGATTCAACAATACAAAGACCGTGTCGTACCGGTTGATTCTTACATGGATAAAGCAGCCGGCAAAGGCTGGAAAGATAAGTTCGTTGAGCTCGGCATCGAACAGACGACAATCGACGGCAAACAATACGCGGTTCCAATCGGCTTTACCGGTCAAGCGTACTTGATGTACAACAAGACGATGCTTGATAAATACGGTGTGACACCACCGAAAAACTACAAAGAAACGGTCGACGCCGTCAAAAAGATCAAAGCGTCCGGCGATAAAGTCATTCCGTTGATGCTTGGCGCAAAAGATGCCTGGATCGACATCGATGTCTACAACGTCTTAAGCCACCAGGTCGCACCGGGTTACATCCAAAAAGTCTTGTCGGGTGAGGCGAAATGGACGGACGACGAAATGGTCAAGACAGCGCAAGTCTGGCAAGATCTGTTCGAAGATAAAGTCTTCCAAGAAGGAGCACTTGGTCTTGCGACATACAATGACGGGATGAACCAGTTCTTCGATAAAAAAGCAGCCATGTGGGTCATCGGTTCATGGGAAGCGCACTCTATGACGACAGCAGAGAAAAAAGAAAAATGGAAAATTGAAGATGAACTCGGCTTCACACCACTTCCAAACTTGGCCGGTGGAACAGAACAGCCGATCATCGCCTCCATCGACATGGCGCTTGCGGTCAACAAAGAATCGAAGCAACAAGAGGGTGCAGCTGAATTCGTCGCCTTCATGAGTCAAGGTGAAGGACAAGAAGTCTACATGGGTGAGTTCGAAATGGCGCCGGGAATCAAGGATGTCAAAATTGACTCCGATGCTGCCTTCACATCAGAAGGTGAAAAAGAGTCGTACAAGATGTTAAACGAAACACTTTCGAAAGCGGTAGCAAGCCGTGGAATCCGTGATACGAAACTCAACGATATCCTCGGTAAGGAACTTCAAAACATCGCGACGGGTCAAGATCCAAAAGAAGCACTTCAACGTGTTCAGGATGCAGCCGACCAATCGAAAAAATAAGAACGAGACAGTGAAGTGGTGCGCCTTGCGTGCCACTTCCTGATTTTTAAGATCAAGAAAGTGGGGAAATCGTTATGCAGACAGAGCAACAAGAATTGCCGATCAAACCAAAGGCCGAGCCGCTGAAGCCTGCACCACGGGCAACTGCTCCGAAGAAGAAAAACAAAGGGAAAATGAAACAAAATATGGTCGGTTGGGCGTTCGTTGGACCCATCGTCCTGTTTGTCGTCGCGTTCATCTATTACGGCATCTTCTATAATGCCTACAATTCCTTCTTCTCTTGGGACGGCATTTCGTTTGATAAGGCCTTCGTTGGTTTTGAGAACTACGCGGAAATGTTCCGTGACCCGGATTTCTACCTCTCGCTTAAAAATACATTCATCTTTACGATCTTAACGGTCACGATCCAAGCTTTTATCGGTCTGGTGCTGGCGTACTTCCTGCACACACAAGGACCGCTTCGGACAGCGATGAAATCGGTTTTCTTCTTCCCGGTTGTCTTAAGTCCGGTTGTACTTGGTGCCGCGTTCTCGCAAATCTATGATTTCCAATTCGGTTATATCAATGAATTCCTTCGGGCAATCGGACTCGGCAGTTTGGAACAGAACTGGCTCGGTGATCCGGATATCGCCCTGTACTCGGTCATTGCGATCAACATCTTCCAGTGGACCGGTTCGTCGATGGTCATGTACTACATGGCAATGCTGACGATTGAAAAAGAAATCTTTGAAGCAGCCAAAATCGATGGTGCCGGATTCTTCCGGACACTTTGGAGCATCGTTTTCCCGAACTTAAAAGGAACGACGTTCACGTTATCGATTCTCGGCGTCATCGGTGGATTGAAGACGTTTGACTTAGTCTGGATCACGACCGCCGGCGGACCCGGTTCTTCAACAGAATTCATCTCGACGTACCTGTTCCGTAAATCGATGCTGCAACAAGAAGTCGGCTTTTCAAGTGCCGTCGCCATCGTATTGCTGACAATCGCCCTATTGATCACGTACTTCCAACTGCGTGTACAAAAGAAAATGGATAACTAAGGAGGAACGTCCCATGAATGTAGAATCTAAAAAAAGCCGCTGGATGATTAACCTCGTCCTAGTGCTCGCCTCGATCGTCTGGCTGTTCCCGATCTTCGTCATGTTTAAGGAAAGCCTGCGTGTCAACGGCTTTGAAAACTATATCGCGACGCTGCAAAACCCGAACTTCCCGACGTTCGTCTTCAACAGTTTCTTCGTCGCGTTCTTCATGATCATCATCTCGATCTCGATTCTCGCCTTTGCGGCATTCGCGTTCTCGAAACTTGAGTTCGCCGGCAAACGCCTGTTGTTCAACATGGTGCTCGCCGGTCTGATGTTACCGGTCGCTTCGATGATCGTGCCATTGTTCTTCACGTTACGTTCGTTTGACGGTCTCAACAACCACTGGGGATTGATCGGGGCGGAAGTCGCCTTTTTCCTCCCGTTCGGTTTGATGTTGATCAAAGGATATTTTGACGAGTTACCAAATGAATTGATGGAAGCCGCATACATTGACGGTGCGACGATTCTCGAAGTGTTCTTCAAAGTCATGTTGCCGCTTGCGAAACCAGCCCTTGCGACAGCTTTGATTTATGCATTCCTCAACTCGTGGAACGAGTACTTGATGGTCTTGACGTTCATGACAGACCCAGCGTATCAAACGGTCACGATGGCTCCAAGCTTCTTCAAAGATGCACTTGGCGGTGACCCTGGAAAAATCTACGCTTCACTCGTCTTGATCAGTTTACCGACGATGGTGTTCTATATCTTCTTCCAACGTTTCTTCCAAAAAGGAATGACGGCGGGCGCAGTAAAATAATTTGTTTTCAGTCAGGGGGAGCACGATGTATTTAGGAGTCGATTATTACCCGGAACAAACTCCACGCGAGTTATGGGAGGAAGATTTTCGTTTAATGAAAGAGCTCGGGGTCAACGTCGTTCGCTTGGCGGAATTTGCCTGGACGATGATGGAGCCGGAAGAAGGAGTCTACGATTTCCGTTTTTGGGACGATATCATTGAGCGCCTGAGTGCGGCCGATTTTGACATCGTGCTCGGGACACCGACGGCGACACCACCGGCCTGGATGTGTCATAAGTATCCGGAGATTTTGCCGGCAGACGAGAACGGCGTGACGATCAGCTTTGGCGCTCGTCGTCACTATACGGTCCACAGTGAGATGTACCAACGTTTTTCCGTTGCCATCACGACGGAAATGGCGAAGCGTTACGGAAAACATCCACGTGTCATCGGTTGGCAGACGGATAACGAATACGGTCATGAAAAGTCCGACCGTTCGTACAGTGATGTCGACCGGGCAGCTTTTCAAATCTGGTTGAAAAACCGTTACGGGACGCTTGACGCGTTAAACGAAACATGGGGAACGGTTTTCTGGAGCCAGACCTATACAGCATGGGAACAAATCCCGGTACCGCGGAAAGTTTATCAAGAGCACAATCCGTCGTTACTCGTCGATTTCGACCGTTTCTGTGCCGACGGTTACAACCATTACAACAAGTTGCAAGTCGATGCGCTCCGGGAACACATTCACCCGGATGCCTTCATCACACACAACCTCGTCTACAGTGACATGGCGGTGAATCAGCAACAGATGGCGCAAGATCTCGATTACGTCGCTTTCGACAATTACCCGGTCTGGGGAGGATTGCCGGAACCGAACCGTTTCGAGAAGATGGCGAGCGATCACGATCTCTGCCGTTCCTCAAAACAAGGTAAAGGCTTTTGGGTAATGGAGCAACTCAGCGGAGCGCAAGGGTGGAGTAAAATCGGCTACTTGCCGCGTCCGGGACACATCCGACTGTGGACGTATCAGGCTGTCGCGCGCGGCGCGGAAGCCATCGTCTACTTCCGTTTCCGCGCCGCCTTGTTCGGGACGGAAGAGTTTTGCCACGGCATCATCGATCACGATGGAAAACCAAAACGGAAATTCAATGAAGTCAAACAAATCATGACGGAACTCAACACATTTGGTGACGAGATCAACGCGAGCAGCTATCGAGCAGAAGTCGGTGTCTATTTTGACCAGGAAAACGTCTGGGCCTGGACGCATCAACCGCACAGTGACGCATTTGATTTCCGGACCGAGTTCGTTCGGTTTTACGGCGGCGCCGTCCGGCGTCAGGCCGCAACTGATATCGTCTTCCCGGGTGACCGGCTCGATCAATACAAATTGATCATCGTTCCCCTGTATTTCTTAACGAATCCAACATTTGACCAAGCGTTAATCGATTACATGGAACAGGGCGGTCACGTCATCTTTACGTACCGGACCGGCGTCAAGGATCCGCACAATAACGTCATTCCGTTGACGTTACCGGGTAAGTTCGCACCATATGCCGGGATTGAAATTGATGAATACGAATCCCTTCAAGCGGTTCAGGAAAACCGGGTCGAAGGAATCGGGGCATTCGCCGGACAAGCGTCACCGGCACGTCTTTGGTGCGATTTGATCACACCGACGACAGCGGAACCGCTCGCCGTTTACCGCGATACGTTTTATGACGGAGTCGCTGCGGTAACACGCAATGTGTATAAAGGAACCATTACCTACATCGGCGCATCGATTGACGATGCGATGATTGATACGATCTACCGCCAGGCGTTTCTCGATGCCGATGTTCAAACGTTTGAAGCACCGGATCAAGTCGAAGTCGTCCGCCGTCACGGGGAAACACGAGACTTCCTGTTCTTGATGAACCACGATACAAAAGCCAGCCGTGAGGTTGTACTTGATGCTGCCTACAGCGAGTTGAATACGAACGAGACATATAGTGGAACAGTGACGCTCGCCCCACTCGAGACGCTGATTCTGACAACGTAAGGAGGAGAACGACCATGGCTATTCTTGAACTGCCGAATCAGCGGTTCGTCCTCGAAGGACAACACGTCGCGCATGTCGTGACGATCGGACAGCACGGCAAAGTGTTGCATACGTATTTTGGCGCCCGTCTGCCGTACCCATCCGACTATGAAGCATTACCGAATCCGGTACTTGCGCACAGTTCGTTTGAATCACCGGACGGTGTCGCCGTCTATGATTTCATTCCATTCGGTGAGATGGTCTACACAGAACCGACCTTAAAATCAGAGCGGCAGGACGGACAACGGATCAGCCAGTTTGCATTTGAACGTGCTGAGACATCGGAGACCGGATTGACGTTATGGTTGTTTGATCCGTTACAGGAACTTCGTGTCGGGATTCGCTACGATCTGTATGAAGCTTACGATATCATCGGACGGTCGCTCGTGATTGAAAATACCGGCACACAATCGGTCCGGTTGACGACGGCCCAGTCGTTTGCAATGGGCATTTTGCAACGTCCGAACTTGAACCTGCATCACTTTGCGGGAACATGGACCGGCGAGTTCCAAAAACAAGTCACGCCACTAACGCCGGGACGTAAGACAATTGACAGCCGACGCGGCGTGACAAGCCATCAGGCGAATCCGTGGTTCGCTTTGGAACACGGTGCCACTGAATCGGCAGGAGAAGTCATTTATGGTCATTTCGCCTATTCCGGCAACTGGTCGATGCATTTTGAACAGGATGCGTTTGGTTTTGTTCAACTGTCGGGTGGCATGAATGCGTTTGATTTCAGCTGGACGCTCGAAGCCGGACAACAGCTCGTCACACCAGACTTTTATATCGGTTATGCTCAGGATGGATTTGCTGGGATGAGTGCCCGGGCCCACGATTTCCAACGGGACGTCATCATGCCGGAATCGGACCGGAATAAAGTCCGGCCGGTGCTCTACAATTCCTGGGAAGCGACCTATTTTGACGTGACGGAACACGGACAACGCGCGCTCGTCGATCAAGCAGCTGCAATCGGTTGTGAACTGTTCGTCGTCGATGACGGCTGGTTCGGGGAACGAAACTCCGATCAGGCCGGTCTTGGCGACTGGGTCGTCAATCCGGAGAAGTTTCCGAACGGATTAACGCCGTTGATCGATTATGTGAAACAACAAAACATGCAGTTTGGTTTATGGGTCGAACCGGAGATGGTCAATCCGGATTCAAATTTATACCGGATACATCCTGACTGGATTTATCATAGTCCCGGTGCCCGGCGGACGACCTCGCGCAATCAGTTTGTCCTGAACCTCGGCTTACCGGAAGTGGAACAATTCGTATTCCGGATGATGGATGAACTGCTCGGAACCCATGCGATTGATTACATCAAATGGGACATGAACCGTGCCTTTTCAGAACCGGGCGTTCCGGGTGCGACACCGGCAGCGCAACAGGAACTGTGGAAACGGCATGTCGATGCGTTGTACCGGATCTTTGACGGCTTACGGACGCGTCATCCGGAAGTCGATTTTGAAGCCTGTGCCGGAGGCGGCGGACGGATTGATCTCGGAATTCTCAAGCGGACGGAACAAGTCTGGACGAGCGACAACACGGATCCACTGGATCGACTGGCGATTCAACACGATTTCTCGTTTGCCTACAATGCGAAGATGATGAGTTGTTGGGTGACGGATGGCCCGAACTGGCTCAACGGTCGGAACCTGCCGCTTGCGACACGGTTTGTCTCATCGATGCAGGGCACGCTTGGCATCGGCGGCAACTTAAGCGAATGGACGACGGAAGAATTAGCAGAAGCAAAAGAATGGATTGCAACATACAAGACGATTCGGGAAACGGTTCAATTCGGACGTCAACAGCGGATTCAAGCGGATAATCAAGGCGCCTCGATCATGCAGTATACGGCGAGTGAACAAACGGTCATCCTGGCTGTTGCGCCGATGCGTCAGCATGGAATCGGACAATACAGCTTCCGGTTAAGAGGACTTGAGGCAACCGTCCTGTATCAGGTTGAAGGACGCACACTCAGTGGTGCCTACTTGATGCAACAAGGAATTACCGTGACGTATACGAACGATTATGAAGCAGGTTGCTTGCAGATCGAACCGGTTCGTCGCGGCGTGACAACAAAACAGTCAAAGGAGCCGATCGTATGACAGACCAGACACTCGAACAGATTTTTGAACAACAATTCGGTCAACCGTCGACCCACCGATTTTTTGCCCCCGGACGAATCAATCTGATCGGCGAACATACGGATTACAACGGGGGTCACGTTTTTCCGTGCGCCTTGACGCTTGGGACTCATGCCATTGTCCGGAAACGGGACGATCAGGTCTTTCGTTTTTATTCCTTGAACTTTGAAGCCAACGGCATCATCGAAGTGTCGGGAGATGATTTGACGCATCAACCGGTCCACGGTTGGGCGAACTATGCCAAAGGGATGATTCACGTATTGCGTGAAGCCGGATACCAAATCGACGAGGGATGCGACATTCTCATCAAAGGAGATATTCCGAACGGAGCGGGATTGTCTTCCTCGGCTTCACTCGAACTTGTCATCGGTGTGCTGCTTGATACGTTGTATGAATTGAAGGTCGACCGGATCGAACTCGTTAAGTACGGTCAGCAGGTGGAAAATCAATACATCGGTGTCAACAGCGGCATCATGGATCAATTCGCGATCGGCATGGGAAAAGCGGGCTCCGGTCTGTTGCTTGACTGCGAAACACTTGATTATACGTATGCCCCGCTCGATTTATCGGGTTACACGATCATCATCATGAATACAAACAAACGACGCGAACTGGCAGACTCGAAATACAATGAACGCCGTTCTGAATGTGAAGAAGCACTTACTTATCTGCAACAATACCGTCCGTATGAAACGCTTGGACAGTGGTCGACGGTTGAATTCGAAGCAGTTCCGTTCGAAGATGAACGATTGCAACGGCGGGCACGTCATGCGATTTCCGAAAATGAGCGGACGTTGCAGGCGCTCGATGCCTTGATGGAAGGACGGCTCGAAGCTTTTGGTCAATTGATGAATGCGTCTCACCGGTCGTTACAGGTGGATTATGAAGTCACGGGACAAGAACTCGATACGCTGGTCGAGGCCGCCTGGTCGCAATCGGGTGTCCTCGGTGCCCGGATGACAGGGGCAGGTTTTGGCGGCTGTGCGATTGCCATCGTCGAAGACGAGACAGTCGAGACATTCATGACGGCAGTCGGTCGGCAATATGAGGCAGCAATCGGTTATCCGGCATCGTTTTATACGGCAACCGTCGGGGATGGAGCACGCGAAGTAGAACAGGAGGTCATCTAAATGGCAGTACTGGTAGTAGGTGGAGCAGGATATATCGGATCGCATGCAGTCTATCAATTGATCGATGCCGGACAGGAAGTGGTCGTCATCGATCATTTAAAATCCGGTCACCGGGAAGCCGTTCATCCGGAAGCCCGTTTTTATGAAGGGGACATCCGGGATCGGGCCTTTCTCGATACGGTCTTCGGGACGGAAGTGATTGATCAGGTCGTCCATTTTGCTGCCTTTTCGTTAGTCGGTGAATCGATGGAACATCCGCTGGCGTATTTCGACAACAATGTCTACGGTACACAAGTGTTGCTGGAAGCGATGATGGCGCACGACGTTAAACAGATTGTCTTCTCATCGACAGCCGCGACCTACGGGGAGCAGGAACAGATGCCGATTCTCGAAACAGCTGTGACGAATCCGACGAACGCCTACGGCGAAACGAAGTTGATGATGGAGAAGATGATGCGCTGGTGTGAGACGGCTTACGGGCTGAATTACGTTGCGTTGCGTTACTTTAACGTCGCCGGAGCCCGATCGACAGGGGAAATCGGGGAAGACCATACACCGGAAACACACCTTGTTCCGCTCGTGCTCGAAGTCGCAAACAATCAGCGTCCGGTCATTTCGATTTATGGGGATGATTATGCGACGGAGGACGGGACATGTGTCCGCGATTATATTCACGTCGAGGATTTGATTGATGCCCATGTGCTCGCCTTGGACTACTTAAAACAAGGAAAGCCGAGTGATGTCTTTAATCTGGGCTCAAGCCGCGGTTTTTCAGTCCGGGAGATCATTGAAGCCGCACGCCGCGTGACGGGACATGCGATTCCGGAACAAGTCGTTGCAAGACGCGCCGGCGATCCGAGTACGTTGATTGCCGGATCGGATAAGGCGAAAACAGTCTTAGGCTGGAATGCTAGCCGGACAGACATCGAAACGATCATTCAAGATGCGTGGCGCTGGCATGAACAACGTCCGCAAGGCTACAAGACACCGGTACGGTAAAGAGAGAATGGATTTAGGGGAGTGAAGGCGATGAACGAACTCATCAAACAATTAGTAGAGCAGGCAATCCGTCAGCAGTTGATTCAACCGGAAGACACGGTGTATGCACGAAACCGATTATTGGCGTTGCTGGGCGAAGCAGCTTACACGGATCCGGGTACTGTCGACACCGCGTCGATTCCCGACATCTTGGATGCGATGATTGAACAACAGATTGCTGCCGGACAATTGGCAGCACGTCTTGACGAGAAAGAACGATTGGCAGCGGAACTGATGGATGTGTTCGTCGATCGTCCGTCGACCATCACTTCGACCTTCCGACGGTTGTATGCGGAAAGTCCGCAACAGGCGACCGACTACTTCTATCAACTCAGTCAGGCGAACAACTACATTCAAACAAAACGAATCGCTAAAAATATTCAATACCAGGCGGATACGGTGTATGGTGAAATCGATATTACGATCAATCTCTCAAAACCGGAAAAAGATCCGCGTGAAATTGCGGCGGCACGGACGGAAATCGTTGATTCGACCTATCCGACGTGTCTGCTCTGTGTCGAAAACGTCGGTTATGCCGGTCGCATCAATCATCCGGCCCGTGCCAACCACCGGATTGTTCCGCTTTCCCTCGAAGGCGAAGCGTGGGCTTTGCAATACTCCCCATACGTCTATTACAACGAACACAGCATCATCTTGTCACAGACGCACCGTGATATGGTGATTGACCGTCAAGCATTTGCGCGACTCCTGGATTTCGTCGCTCAGTTCCCGCATTATTTTGCCGGATCGAATGCCGATTTACCGATTGTCGGCGGTTCGATTTTGACCCACGATCATTATCAAGGCGGTCGTTATGAATTTGCGATGGACCGGGCACAAGCGTTGCATGAGTTTGTTTTACCGGATCATCCGGACGTCACCGGCGAAACGTTGCACTGGCCGCTGACGGTCGTGCGCTTGAGCAGTTCCGATGCGTCGGCCTTGCTCGATGCAGCAGACGAGGTGTATCAGACCTGGTTGACATACGAAGATACCGAGCATGAGATTATTGCGGCAACGGACGGTGTCCGCCATAACACGGTGACACCGATTGCCCGGATGCGCGGAGAACGATTTGAACTGGATTTGGTCTTGCGCAATAACCGGACGTCGGCGGAACATCCGGACGGCATTTTCCATACGCATGCGGATATTCACCATATTAAACGTGAGAACATCGGTTTGATTGAAGTGATGGGACTCGCCGTTCTGCCGGCCCGTCTGCTCAGTGAACTGAAAGAAGTCGAACAGTTCATCACCGGCACAAGCCAGGTCGCTCCGTCACACCAAGCCTGGGCGGAACAACTGAAGTCAACCTATGCCGGACAAGACGTATCAGACTATGTCCGCCAGGCTGTCGCAGCAAAATTCGTTCGCGGGCTCGAAGACTGTGGTGTCTTCAAGCAGACGGAGCACGGACAAGCCGGACTCGGGCGGTTTCTTGAGACAGTCAGCCGCCAAGTGGCAGGTGATCGACGATGAGTGAGCACACAAAATCACTTCCGGAAATCGATTTCATACGCCATACGTTGACGCAACCCGGGATTGAAGTCGAGATTTGGAACTACGGCGGCATCATCAATGACATTCGTGTGGCCGACCGGGACGGCGTGATGGAAAGTGTTGTCCTTGGACTGGAATCCGTCCAAGAGTATCAAAACCATTCCCCGTACTTTGGAGCGATTGTCGGCCGGGTCGCCGGACGCATCGGCCAAGCGCGGATGGGAGTCGAGGGCACCGTTTATCCGTTGGCAGCCAATGACGGAGAGCACCATCTTCATGGCGGGATTCACGGATTTGATCAAGCACTGTTTGAAGTCATGGAGATGACGGAAACGCGGCTTCATTTACGGCACGTCAGTCCGGATGGAACGGAAGGTTATCCCGGTACTGTGACGCTGGATGCGATTTATCAACTCGACGGTCTGGCGCTGACGTTGACGATGGAAGCGACGACGGACCAAACAACACCGTTGAACTTGACGAACCACACGTACTGGAACCTGTCGGGGAACTTACGTCGGGATATTCTCGATCACCGTTTGCAAGTACCGAGCGACACGTACCTGCCCGTCGGAGAGGATCTGTTGCCGACCGGAGAGGTTCGTGACGTGACCGGAACACCGCTTGATTTTCGTACCGGACGTTCGATCCGCAGTGGTGCGGAGTCCGGGCATCCGGAAACAACGGCAGCCGGCAACGGGTATGACCATCCGTTCATCTTGTCGGGACAAGCGATTCGACTGGAAGACCCGGCAAGCGGCCGTTTTCTGGAAGTGACGACCGATCAGCCGGTCGTTGTCCTCTACACCGGGACACAACTCGAAACAAACTATACGATTCGCGGTGTCGCTTCTCGTCCGTCACTCGGTCTGTGTCTTGAGACACAGGTCCATCCGAATGCCGTCAAAGAGGCATCTTTTCCGGATGTTTTGGTACGACCGGGCGAGACATACCGCTGGGAAACGACGTATCGCTTCGGGACAGATGGTTCGTAAAGGATTGACAGATGGATTTCAGGCAACAGAGGGACCAGTCGAACAAGAAGCGTGTGAAACAAATGATTCCTTTTGGATGAAACGAGGGGCTGACTCAAAAAAAGAATCACTCGTCTTTTCACGCCCGTTCCTCAGGCGAGACACAAGCCAGCTTTCCTGCCTCATTCAGGCAGGAAAGCGGGTCTTGTTTGTCTCTGGCAGCGCAAACATGCGCTTTTTCCTGTAGGAGTTGCGTGTAACGAGTAATTCTTTTTTTTAAGAGACAAGGGTGGCAGATGATCATTCTGCCACCCTTATCTTTGGAGAGATTGACTTTTGAGTCAGGCCCTTGTTTGTTTATCAGCGACTTTTGCGCCCGCTTATCAGAACCAACGATTCCGGATCATCAAGCAGGGAACGCCCGTCGGATTAGAGAAAGGGAGGGAACACGAAGAGGAGGAGAGAATATGCGTTACCCAGCGACACCTTGCATTACCTTGAATGGCACAGCGGCAGAAGCCATTGCGTATTACGACCGGACATTGGGGTTAAAACCACGCCGCATCTTATCGGAAACAAATGCGCTGGGACAACAGGAAATCTTTCATGCCCATTTGGCGAATGGTGCTTTTGAATTGATGCTGTGGGACGTCTCGTCAGCGATTCCGGCGGCTTCGCACATCCTGCTGTTGCTATCATTTGAGACGAGCGAAGAAATTTCAGCCGCCTACGCGGCACTGGCAGCGGACGGTCAGATCATGGAAGCGTTGGGCGTGCCGAGTTTCGGCGGATTATATGCTCAAGTGACGGATCCTTTTGGGGTCACTTTCGTTTTGGAATACTCCGAAAACGGACGCGAATCAGCCGGTTAACTGTTCCAATGCCAATAATTGCCGTTTCATGTTCAAACCACCCCAATAACCGGTCAAATCGCCTTTTTTGCCGATGATCCGGTGGCAGGGGATGACGATCAAGACACGATTCTTACTGATTGCCGTACCGACGGCGCGTGTCGCATTCGGTCGGTAGATCCGTTCCGCGATATCCGAGTAGGTCGCCGTCACGCCATACGGAACGTGACGCAAGGCGTTCCAGACCTCCAGTTGAAAAGGGGTTCCGATCAAGTGCAGCGGAAATGAAAATTGAGTCCGTGTGCCGTTTAAGTATTCCATCAACTGTTCCTGATACGGTTGCATGATCCGGGTGTCTTCGATGAGATCTGCACGCGGCAACTGTTTCCGGGCCCAGTCGGGAAACAGGTCGACCGGTTCGTTTAAGGCGCCGACGTAACACAGTCCATCCGTCGTCGCAGCAATCGGGAATGATGTACCGTTCCAGTTGAGCGTCGTAAAGTACAAGTCCATCGTTGTCCCTCCTTCAACTAAAAAATTCATACAACAAACCGGTCACTGTTCAGTTGACCGGTTTTTGGATTACGACTTCGTCAAGATAGCTTGTTGCCGGGGTGACAAGTGGATGGCTTGTCCAACCAAAGATTCGATGGCTTCCGTCCAGGCTTCATTCCGGCTTGGATGCGGCATGACCGGGAAACGGACATCTTCTTCTTTGGCCGCCATTTCAAGGGCTTGGGCAAAGGTGCCGGCGAGTTCAACCGATCCTTCACCGATCATATGAACGCCTAATAACAGACTCGTCGTGGCATCCGTGACGACTTTGACAAATCCACTGCCGGCTTCAATCGTCGTTGCGCCATTGGCGTTTAAGGCGAATTGACCAACCCGGACAGCATGACCGGCATCCGTCGCCGCTTGCTCCGTCAATCCGATCGAGACGATCGGCGGAAGGGAGCGGATGACCGTTGGATAATAGGGCATCGTCGGGTCGGGGGATTGTCCCGCCAACTGTTCGGCGGTTCGTTTGGCTTCATGAATGGCCCGGGTTGCCAACGGCGGACCGGGTGTAACGTCACCAATCGCATAAATATGGGACCGGCTCGTTTGTCCGAACGGATCGACGGGAATCGTGCCGTCTTCTGCCATCGTCACACCGATGCGCTCGAGACCCAACTCCAACGTGTTTGGAATCCGTGGTAACGAGTGGAATAAAAACGGAGCGGTCCAGGTCGTTTCCTGTCCTTCTTTGACGACGGTGACCGTCACTTCATCCGTTGTCTCGATGGCGGTCACGATGCCCGTTACGAGTCGGATTTTTTGTTTTTTAAAGAGCCGCCGCAGTTCTTTGTCGAGGCTCGGATCGAGCTGAAACGCATCGGCGATCAATGTGACTTGTGTGCCGAGTGCCTGAAAACTCATTGCTGCTTCAATCGCGATATAGTCCTGACCGATGATGACGAGCCGGTCCGGCAAGTCGGTCAGCTGGTAGAGTTGTTCCGCATTTAAGAGGAGAGGGGACGTCTGCTGAAGACTATGGCTTCCGGTTGCGATCACGACATCATTGAACCGGTACGTGTCGAACTGATGTCCCTGTTCAACGCCGATCCGGTCGTCCGCCAAGAACGAGGCGGTCCCTTGAATGTATTCGATGGCGTTTGCCTGGCATAAAGCTTCGACGCCGGTGCGTAACTGATGGACGATCCCGTCCCGGTACTTTACTAATTGGTTGAAGTCATGCGTCGGTTCGATCGAAAAACCAAGTGCCGTCAAATGATTCATTTGTTGTTTTACTTCCGCCGCATGCGCAACGACTTTGGACGGAATACAGCCTTTGTTCAGACAAAGCCCTCCGAGTTGTGCTTGTTCAATCAAGGTCACTTTTCGTCCCAATTGACTGGCGCGGATGGCAGCCGTGTAACCGGCCGGACCGCCGCCGAGAATCAACAGATCACGTTCTTGGGTCAGTTCACCAACAACCATTTAGATCAACTCCAGCAATAAAGTAGTAGGGTGTTCGATCAGTCCGGCAAACCGATTCGTAAAGGCGACGGCGGTCGCGCCGTCCGCCACACGATGATCAAAGGACATCGACAGATTCATCATCGAGCGGATGACGATTTGATCTTGGTCGTCGACACAGACCCGTTTTTTCGTTTTGTGGAAGGCGATCAACGCCGTTTCCGGATAATTGATGATCGGCGTTGCACCTGTACTGCCGAGTGGTCCGACATTACTCATCGTGAAGGTACTCGCTTTGAGGTCCGCTGCCCGTAAATCACCGGTCTTGGCGCGGGTGGACAGATCCGCGACTTGTTGATGCAATTGTTGCATCGTCAGTTTATCGGCGTCCCGGACGACCGGCACGATCAATCCGTCGGTCGTTTCAGTCGCGACACCGATATGGTACTGCCGCTCCAAAAGAATCTGTTCGTTTGCTTCATCGAGCTTGGCGTTGAAGACCGGGAAGTCTTGCAAGGCGACGATCAAGGCTTTGATGAAAAAAGCATTGACGCTGATCGGTTTCCCGGCGACTTTCAATTCTTCGCGCAATGCCAGCAAACGGGTCATGTCAACTTCTTCAAAGTGGGTGACATGCGGAATCGTAAAGAGTGACTGGGTCATCTTTTTGGCAATCTGTTTGCGGATACCCCGGAACGGAATCGTATCGACCGGCGCAGGTGGTGCCTCGACCGCGACTGGACGCTGATCGGGCTCAGGAGTCGTTCCGCTTTCAACGAAACGACGTACATCTTCTTCCGTGACGCGACCGGATGGATCGACAGCCGGAACTAGTTCCAGATCGATGCCAAGATCGCGGGCAATTTTCCGGGTGTAAGGTGTTGCCAACACACGTTTTGGACGTTCCTTCAGGAGGGCAGTCACGGTTGGCTGTAGTTGTTGCGGTTGCTGGGACTGTTCAACCGTTCGTTCAACGGTGACTGCCGTTTGTGCTTCCGTTGCCTCGATCAATAACAAGACTGTCCCGACGCCAACCGTTTGTCCGACAGGAATTAACAGGTCCGTGACGACACCGGACACCGGAGCCGGCAGTTCGGCGACCATCTTGTCAGTCGAGACTTCGACGACCGGTTGGTCAATCGTGACCCGATCGCCCACCTGGACCAGATAGTTTGCGATTTCACCTTCCGTCATGCCTTCCCCCACATCATGCAATTTCACTTCAATCATCCTGCTCACTCCTTAAAAATCGATCGTACGCTGGATCGCTTCAAGCACACGAGTCGGCGTCGGGATGTAATGGTCTTCGAGCGCGAATAATGGAACCGGCACATCGAATCCGGTGACCCGGGCAATCGGTGCCCGTAAATACAAGAACGAAGTATCATTGATTAAAGCAATCAAATCATTCCCGAGTCCACCCGTTGCCTGTGCTTCATGAACGATGACAGCCCGACCTGTTTTTTGGACGGAGGCGGCAATCGTCGTCCGGTCAAGCGGATAAAGAGTCCGTAAATCAATCACTTCACAGGAAATACCGCGTGTCGCTGCTTCGGTCGCCGCTTTTTGGGCAACCTGCACCATCGCCCCCCAGGCGATGAGTGTCACGTCGTGACCTTCCGTGACGCATTTGGCTTTTCCGATTTCAACCGTGTACGACTCACTCGGAACCGGTTCCTTAAAGGCGCGGTAACTGCGCATCGATTCGAGGAATAAGACCGGGTCCGGATCTTCAATTGCTGCAATCAATAAGCCTTTGGCATCGTAAGGGGTTGCCGGACAGACGACCTTTAAGCCGGGCATCGAGGTGAAGAGGGCTTCCGTACTGTCCGAGTGGATTTCCGGTGCCCGAATGCCTGCCCCGTAAGGAGCCCGGATGACCATCGGGACACCATAACGTCCCATCGTCCGCATCCGGATTCGTGCGACATGCGTCATGATTTGTTCGTAGGCCGGATAGATAAAACCGAGGAATTGAATTTCGACGATCGGTTTAAACCCGTTGACCGCAAGACCGATTGACGTTCCGACGATTCCCGCTTCGCTGAGGGGTGTATCGATGATCCGGTCTTCGCCGAATTCTTCCTGTAGACCGTCTGTTGCCCGGAACACCCCGCCGTTTTTTCCGACATCTTCGCCTAAGACGAGTGTCGTCTCATCGGTCGTCAGTTTTGTCCGTAAGGCATCGGTGACAGCCTGGACAAGCGTCATCTCCGTTTGTCGATTGATTGGTGTCGCCATGTCAATTCCCCCTCGCTGTCAGGTAATCCGCTTTTTGACGGATTAAATCGTCCGGTAGTGTCGCAAACGTATGGTCAAACAAATCGTTGACGTCAGGTGAAGGGAAGGCTTCCATCGTTTTGACGGCCGCCTCGACCTCTTCTTGATGGCGGATTCGAATCGCTTCGATTTCCTGTTCCTCGTAAAACCCTTGTGCCTTCATGAAATCTTCCAAACGGGTGAGCGGATCGACGTGGTCACGCGACCGGTCCTGATCGCGGTATTTCGACGGATCATCCGCCGTCGTATGCGCACCGAACCGCCATGTAACGGCTTCGATCAATGTCGGACCGCCGCCGGACCGGGCCCGCTCAAGTGCCTCTTGCATCGTGAAGTACACGGCAAAGACATCGTTGCCGTCAATCCGGACGCTCGGCATCCCGTAGGCCAACGCTTTTTGGGCAATCGTTTCCGAATGCATCTGTTTTTGGATCGGGACCGAGATTGCATACCCGTTGTTTTGATTAAACAAAATGACCGGTGCTTGGAAAACGCTCGCGAAGTTCATCCCTTCATGGAAATCACCTTCCGAGGTCGCGCCGTCTCCAAAATAAGCGACGGCGACTTGATTCGTCCCTTTACGTTTTTCTGCCCAGGCCGCACCAACGGCATGGGGAATTTGTGTAGCAATCGGTACTGCCGGCGGGAAGATATGCAACTCGTCCGTCGGGACACATCCTTCGACCCGTCCATTCCAGTACAAAAACGTGCGGACCATGTCAGCGCCAAAGGTCAGTGTCGCCCCGTGATCACGATACGTCGGGAAGACCCAGTCCTTGTTATGCAGCGCATAGGCACTGCCGACCTGTGCGGCTTCCTGCCCTTCAAACGGAGCATAGGTCCCGAGACGTCCCTGGCGTTGCAGGTTGATCGCCTTGCGGTCAAACGTCCGGATGCGGTTCATATGTGTGAACAGGGCGAGGCTGAGCTCCTTGGTCAGTAAGTCGGTTTTAGATGTATCGATCACTTGTCCCGCATCATCGAGGATACGGTGGATCGGAAATTGGGTTTCCATCGGTGTCACCTCCATTAGTCGTTACGGATGTTCCATTTTGGTTTGATCGTATTCGTAAAGATGTTGTTATGACGTGACCGGATTTGAATGCGTTTAGTGCACATCCGGTCCGCTGCTTCAAGTGTCGTGATCGATTCCGCATGGGACTCGTGGAACACTTCGAGAACCGCATCATAGATGTGCTTGGTTTTCAGCAAGACCCGTTCATGGTTCGCCCCGTATAATTCATCAGCGACTTGAATCAATCCGCCGCCGTTGACGATGTAGTCCGGTGCATATAAAATGCCGCGTTGCTTTAATTCGAGTGCGAGCGCATCCACTGCCAGCTGGTTGTTGGCAGATCCGCAGATGGCCTTACATTGCAACAAGTGGATGTTCGTTGCTTGGATGACGCCCCCGTAAGCACAAGGAACAAAAATATCCGCATCCGTCAGATGGATTTCATGGGCGGCGATGACGCGGACTGTCCCCGGTGTTTGTTCTGCCCGTTCAACGAGCATAGCCAGAACCGCTTCATTGAGATCGGAGGCGTATAAGTTAGCGCCTGCGTCCAACAGCTGTTCCGCGACTTTATAGCCGACTTTTCCAAGACCCTGGACCGCGTAACTCGCCCGGCTTAAATCGTCTGATCCATACAAGGTTTCGACGGTTGCGCGCAGACCATAGATGACACCTTCCGCTGTCGGGATCGACGAATCCCCGCTGCCGCCAAAGGCTTCCGGAATGCCGACGATCCGGGAGGTTTCCCGACTGGCGTGGACGAAATCGTCCATCGTCGTTCCCATGTCCGTCCCGGTATAGAAACGACCGCCGAGCGAATCGACGAATCGTCCGAAGGCCCGGAATAGTTCCGGCGTCTTATCGGTTGCAGGATCACCGATGATGACGGCCTTGCCGCCGCCAAAATCAACGTCAGCCGCTGCGCATTTATACGTCATGCCGCGCGACAGGCGTAAGACATCATCGAGTGCTTCATCGACGGTTGAATACGGCGCCATCCGGCATCCGCCGAGTGCGGGGCCGAGCGTCGTATCATGAATGGCGATGATGGCTTGCAGACCGGACACGGGATCGTTGCAAAAAACGACCTGTTCATGACCGGAGATTTTTTCCATGATGGACGGTGAGGGATTCGTAGACGGGTTCAACATATTCATAAGAAACATCCTCCTGACTTATAGTAAGCGCTTTCATTTTGGGATTTACAAAACACGCGGCGTCAACTTTTCCTGAATCAGCTGCTTCGTTAAGATGATTTGTTTCACCTCACCCAGACCGATGACACGCTCGCCGTGTCTGACTTCGACTTTTGCCAAGACGCGGTCGGGTGTGAGTTCGATGACAGTGGCTTCAATCCGGATATTTGATCCCAGTGTGGCCATCCCCAAGTGCTTCAAGGAAACGGCACCACCGACTCCTTCTTCCTGTTCTTCGAGGTAAGGGAGGATTAGTTTTCGGGCCGCCCATTCCATGTGATAGACCATCGACACGGTTGAATAGGCCGGATGGACGATCACACCTTCAAATTGAGCGAACATTTCTTCGGTCACAATTGCTTCAACGACGGCTGTATCTCCAAGCGACAAACCATTTCTCAACGTGATTCCCCCTTGATTCCGACCACAGCTGGTCTTACCAAAAATAGTATAACACTTGTCACACGATATTTTATCAATCAGTTACGAAATGAGCAAACATTTTCAGAAATATTTTCCAAAAAGAAATATCATTTTTGTGTTTTCTCTATAGGAAACGCCTTTACGGGTTATTTTGATTTAAATGGCGTCAGAAAAAAGTTGATTTGGGAGCTTTTAACAAAATGGAGGATTGACAATAATGTGAACGTATCGTAGTTTTATGATATAACCATTTTAAAACGGACGTTTATTTATTGTGTCGGAAAAGTCGAGGAGGTGCAATTTGTATAACAAGATTCTCGAAACGATGACGGCGGAAGTCAGGACAAGCTTACAGTTGGAACGCTTGCGCGAGACCGTACGTTATGTGACAGCGCATGTACCCTTCTACAGAACACAGTTTGCGGACCGCGGACTCGATGCGGACTCCTTGGAGACGTTGGCGGATCTGCAAAAATTGCCGTTCACCCGGAAAAGTGATCTGCGTGAACACTATCCATTCGGATTGTTCGCTGTTCCCCCGCAAGCAGCAGCCCGGATTCATGCTTCATCCGGTACGAGTGGAAAACCGACTGTCGTCGGTTATACCGAAGAAGATCTTGCGGACTGGTCGACTGCCGTGGCGCGTGGTCTGATTGCAATCGGGGCGGACAAAACCGACCTGTTGCACAATGCCTACGGGTACGGATTGTTCACAGGCGGACTCGGGTTGCACGCAGGGGCAGAACAGCTCGGAATGGTGGTCGTTCCTGTATCCGGAGGAAATACGGATCGGCAGATTACCTTGATTGAAGATTTTCAGCCGCGCGGCATTTGCGGGACGCCGTCTTATATGATGCATCTCGCAGAACGGATGGAAGAACGTGGTCTCGATCCACGAACGAGCAGTCTCCGCTACGGCATTTTCGGAGCCGAACCGTGGTCGGAGGAATTGCGGCAGACACTCGAAGAAAAATGGGGCATTCGCGCCTTCGACATCTATGGTCTCAGTGAAATCATGGGACCGGGCGTCGCAATGGAATGTCAGAAACAAGATGGATTGCACCTGATGGACGATTTGTTCATCACAGAAGTGATTGATCCCGTGACGGGGGAACCGATGCCGGAAGGACAAGTCGGGGAACTCGTTTTTACAAGTTTAAAAAAGAAAGCGCTTCCAATTATTCGGTATCGGACCGGTGATTTGGCATCCGTGACGACAGAACCATGTGCATGCGGGCGGACGACCACCCGGATGTCACGGGTCAAAGGCAGAACGGACGATATGCTGATCATCCGTGGCGTCAACGTCTTCCCGTCGGAAATCGAACGGGTCCTGTTGCAACAAACAGGTGTCAGTCCGCATTATCAAATTCACCGGATTCAACGCGGGGGTCTTGAGGCATTGGAGCTGCATATTGAAGCAGACAATGAAGCGAGCCCGGAAGACCTCAAACGAGCTGTCTGTCACGCCATAAAAACGGAATGTCTGATCTCCGTCAATCTGGTCTGTCATCCGCCATACGGTCTTCCCCGTTCAGAAGGAAAAGCAGTCCGGATCATCGATCGACGGATGGAGCCGGAGAAGAAGTTTGTTTAAGCAGAGGAGGAAACAAGATGTATGATGCGACACATCTATTCGAACCGCCGGTCATGACGGAAGAAGAAAAGCTGGCACGGTTCAAGGAACGGATCGATAACGGGGAAAAAATCGAAGCCGACGACTGGATGCCTGATTTCTACCGGGACACGCTGATCAAGTTGATTTCGATGCATGGAATCAGTGAAATCATGGGTGCCTTACCAGAAAAAGAGTGGGTACCGAAAGCACCGTCCTTACGCCGGAAACTCGGTATCATGGCAAAAGTCCAAGATGAGATGGGGCACGGGCAACTCCTACTGCGGGTCGTCGAGGACTTGATGAAACCGTATGGAAAAACGCGGGCCGACTTGATGGACGATTTGTTTACGGGCCGCCTTAAATTCCACAACGTCTTCCACATGCCGACCCGTTCCTGGGCAGACGCCGGGACGATTGGTTGGCTCGTCGACGGAGCCGCAATTATTACCCAGACGAATATGCTCGGGGCTTCCTATGGTCCTTATGCACGTGCATTACAACGGATTTGTGCGGAAGAAGTGTTCCATGCCCAACACGGTGAGTCAATCATCATGGCACTAGCCGAGGGAACACCGGAACAAAAAACGATGATTCAGGAATCCCTCGATGAGTGGTGGGAATCCCTGCTGATGTTCTTCGGACCGGCGTCAAAAGAGACGACCGGTACGTCAAAACAGGACGTGACGATTGCTTATAAAATCCGGACGAAGACAAACGAAGAATTGCGTCAAAACTTCTTTACGAAATATGTGCCCCGCATCCGTTCGCTTGGTCTCGTCATTCCGGATCCGACATTACGGTTTGATGAGGAAACGGGACAATGGATCTATGCCCAGCCGGACTGGACGGAATTCAAGAAAATCATTCAGGGCGGCGGTCCCCGTTCGAAGGAACGACTGGCCTTACGTCAAACTTCGTATCAAAACAATGCGTGGGTGCGCGAGGCACTTGCTGAGACAATCGGCTGAAGGAGGAACCACCATGACGGAAACGTTTTACCAAGAGTTCGAGGTGTTCAGTAAAAGGACGCCGAATGCAGCCTTTACGCATCAGTTCAGTTTACTCGCACCGAATAAAGAGATGGCCTTAATGATGGCGCAGGAAAATTTCATGCGCCGCGAGCCGGTCGTCGATATCTGGGTCGTCAAGCGGGAAGATATCCGGGGGATGACACCGGATGAAAAGCAGATGTTGCAACGGCTCGACAACAAGGATTACCGGACGACAAAAGGATACGGGTATCTCAAGAAAAAATGGCGGCATTACGAGCAACAGATGCTCGATGAGAAAGAGATCATGTCATGGCAGGGAGGCGATTCGAAATGACGGAAGCAGAACGGTTGGCTTTAGCCTCCCTGATGTATCAACTGGCGGATGACGATTTCCTTTATGCCTACCGCGGATCGGAGTGGCTGGGTCTGGCACCGCATATCGAAGAAGATGTCGCGTCCTCCTCGATTGCCCAGGATTCGATGGGACATGCGGCGATGTATTATCAGTTGCTCGAGGACATCGGTGAAGGAAAAGCAGATGCACTTGCTCATGTCCGTCTGGCGCACGAACGGAAAAATTCCGTCCTCGTCGAACGGGTCAACGGTCCCGGTTACTATATGGAAAATCCGGAGTATGACTGGGCGTATGCTGTCGTTCGTAATTACTGCTACACGCTCGCGAAAAAGGTCCGCATCGATTCGTTGAAAAAAAGCAGTTATGCGCCGCTCGCAGCACTCGCCGTCAAGGTCAACATGGAATTGTATTATCACCTGTTGCACTGGCAAACATGGTTCACACAGTTGTATCAATCGACGGAAACCGCCCGTCAGAAGATGGATGCGGCCCTTGAACGGGTCCTCGCTGACTTCGGGGATCTGTTTGATTACGGCGAAGCGACGGAAATCATTGACGAGATGCGGTTGATCGAAGGACAAGGGATCTTAATTGACCGCTGGTACCAAGCCTTGACACCGGTCCTTGTGGATTTAAACGTCACGCTGCCGGAAATGAAGATGACTTATAACGGACGAAACGGGGAACATTCGCCTGACTTAAACGATGCCTTATCGACACTCGGTGAAGTATATCTGCTCGATCAGTCAGCAGTATGGTGAAGGAGGAACGGCAGATGACGACAGGACTGGAACAAGAAATCCGACAGGCGCTCGACACGGTCAAGGATCCGGAAATTGATGCCGTCAGCATTCTCGATCTCGGGATGTTCGAAACGATGGAGTGGACGGAGACGTCTGACGGATATGCTGTCCGCGTCACGCTGCTTCCGACATTTTTAGGATGTCCTGCGCTTGAAATCATTCAAAAAAATACGGAAGCTGCGTTGTTACAAGTCCCGCAGGTCCAGACGGTCGACGTCGTGTTTCTCTTTGATCCACCGTGGACGTCGGACCGGATCACCGACCGCGGCATGACCGGACTGAAGTCCTTTGGGATTGCACCACCCCGTGTCATCGACGGTCACTGGGAAATCGACTGTCCGTATTGCGGATCGACGTTCGTTTCGATCGAGAATCTGTTTGGTCCGACGGCTTGCCGGAGTATTCTGTACTGTAAATCATGCAAAAATCCATTCGAGGCGATGAAACCCGTCTCTACTCTCATGTGAAGGAAGGTAATCATTATGGTAAAACTAATCGCGCTTTATACACACCCGGAGAACAAGGAACAGTTTGATGAGCATTACTTCAATGTCCACGGTCCACTGACGGCAAAAATTCCGGGGTTACAGGAAATGACGGTCACGAAAATCGTCGGTTCACCGATGGGTGGGGACGGAAAATACTATTTGATGTGCGAGATGGTCTATGAAAGCCATGAAACGATGCAGGCCGGCATGCGTTCGCTCGAGGGAAAAGCGTCCGGCAAAGACTTGATGGGCTTTGCGGGAGATCTCGTGACGCTGATGATTGGTGAAGAAGTCCATGCTGACACGACAGTACGTTAAAGCGGACGTCGACGGTCAGATCGGCCGGATCCGGCTCAATCGACCGGAACGTTACAATGCCTTGAACCGGACGATGATCCGGGAAATCGTCGAGGTGATGGAACAATTTGATCAGGATGAGACGGTGGCTGTCATCGTGTTGAGCGGGGAAGGAAAGTCGTTTTCAGCAGGTGCTGATATCGACGAGATGGTCGACGCGACACCGGTTTCGATGGAGTTGCTCGACCCCTTTGCCGACTGGGACCGCATCAGCCGTCTGCATAAACCGTTGATCGCGGCGGTCCACGGATTTGTCCTCGGCGGTGGTTTTGAATTGGCACTGGCATGTGATTTGATTTACGCGACGCCCGAGACGCAGTTTGGTTTTCCGGAAGTTGGACTGGGGGTCATGCCGGGAGCCGGCGGAACCCAACGATTGACGAGACGAATCGGTCGGACACGGGCGCTTGAATGGTTATGGACGGGGGAACGGATGACGGCAAAGGAAGCGGAACGCCTTGGCATCATCAACCGCGTGTTCGCATCGGAACAATTCGAACATGACGTCATGACGCGTGCACACCAAATCGCTGCCCAACCTCCGGTCTCCGTTCGTCTGATCAAAGATGCCGTCGATAAGGCGGGAGACTTGTCGTTACAGGACGGGATGGACCATGAACGGAGAAATTTCTACTTATTGTTTGGAACAGCCGACCAGACGGAAGGCATGCAAGCCTTTTTAGAGAAACGTCAACCGACATTCAAAGGAAACTAAAAGGAGTGGAAGCTATGTCAATGGTACATGAAAAAACAATCGAGATGAAACGGTCCGTCTATCACTTGCTGATTAACGGCGAACAAGTCGAAGGGACAACCGGCGAAACGTTTAAGACCTACAATCCGGCAACAGGGGAAGTCATCGCCGAAGTCGCCAAAGCGTCAAAAGAAGACGCGGATCGGGCGGTGCAAGCAGCACGCGAAGCATTTGATCACGGAAAGTGGAAGATGTGGCCGGTCGGCCGCCGGGCGCAAGTGCTCAATAAAATCGCCGGCATCATGCGTGCCCGGTTCAATGAACTGGTGGAACTCGAGATTTTAGATACCGGGAAGTCATTAGCAGCCGCACAAGGACAGATCACGCAAGCGATTGAAGACTTTGAATTTTATGCCGGTGCGATCGTCGGTCACCGCGGTGCCGTCAATAATGTGCCGGGACAGTTCCACAACTATACGGAAAAGGAACCGGTTGGTGTCTGTGCCCAAATCATCCCGTGGAATTATCCGTTGATGATGGCAGCCTGGAAAGTCGCGCCGGCCATCGCCGTCGGCTGTTCGGTCGTTGTGAAACCGGCGACCCTGACACCATTGACAGCGATCATCCTCGGTGAAATTTGCCTCGAAGCCGGTGTGCCGGCGGGTGTCGTCAACGTCATTCCGGGATCAGGCCGGGAAATCGGCAACCATCTGGTCGAACACCAAGCTGTTGATAAAGTCGCCTTCACCGGTTCGACACCGGTCGGAAAAGACATCATGGGTCGGGCGTCGGAAAGCTTAAAACGGGTCACGTTGGAACTCGGCGGCAAGTCGCCGAACCTTGTATTTGAGGATGCGGACATCACGGCAGCCGTTGACGGATCGCTGTTCGGGATTTTCTATAACAGCGGTCAGTCGTGTGAAGCGCGGTCACGCCTTTATGTGCACGAAGACATTTACGAAACGTTCATGGAACAGTTCGTCGCGAAGACGAAACAACTTGTTCTCGGCAATCCGCTTGATAAAGGGACACATGTCGGGGCAATCATTGACCAACAACAACTCGACGTCATCGACGGATACGTTCAATCAGCCAAAGCAGACGGGGCGACAATCTTAACGGGTGGTCAAGTCGAGCAGGTGGCCGGATTTGAAAAAGGTTTCTGGTATGCGCCGACCATCATCACCGATGTGACACACGACATGAAAGCCGTCCAGGAAGAAATCTTCGGACCGGTCGTCGTCGTGATGAAGTTCAAGGATGAAAAAGAAGCGGTCCGTCTGGCAAACGATACAGAATTCGGACTCGGTTCCGCCATCTGGACGAAGGACGGGGCACGGGCGACACGAATTGCCAATCAGATCAAAGCCGGCATCGTCATGATCAACTGCCCGTTCTCGGCTTTCCCGGGGACACCGTTTGGCGGTTACAAACAATCCGGTTTCGGACGTGAACTGTGTATCGAGACACTGGATTTATATACGGAAACGAAAAGTATCCTGTCGTATTACGGAAGTCGTCCACTCAATCCGTTCGGACTGTAAAACCAAGCGTGCGGACGTTCGTCCGGACGCTTTTTTAAAGGGGGAAATCAGATGATGGTTCAGCAACTAGTGGTCGTAGGATCCGGTGTGATGGGAAGGGGCATTGCCTATGTCGCAGCCGCAAACGGGTTCGAGGTGGCGCTCGTCGACATCGAGCAACACCTGCTCACATCAGCCCAGCACGAATTAGAAGCGATTGCCGATAAAGCAATCATCCGCGGAAAATTAACTGCGGAAGAGGTCGACCATCTGTTCAACCGACTAAGCTATTCGACGGATCTCGTCGGGACTGTCGGACGGGCGGATCTCGTGATTGAGGCCGTTCCGGAACGGCTCGACATCAAACGGACGGTCTTTGAGACACTTGACCGCTATGCACCGGACGGTTGTGTTTTCGCGACCAACACCTCGACGATGAGTCCGACGGAAATCGCTTCGTTTACAAACCGTCCGGAGCGTGTCATGGCGATGCATTTCTTTAATCCGGTTCACCGGATGCCGCTCGTCGAACTTGCCCGGGGTCTTGAAACGTCAGAAGAGACCGTGTCGATTTGTGAGGATGTCGCACGGCGGATGGGCAAAGAGACCGTCGTCATTCAGGAGTTCCCTGGGTTTGTCACGTCCCGGATCAGTGCCCTCGTCGGCAACGAAGCGTTTTATATGTTACAAGAAGGACTCGGGACACCGGAAGAAATCGATAAGGCGATTAAACTCGGGTTGAACTATCCGATGGGACCGTTTGAACTCGGGGATTTGGTCGGACTCGACACCCGGTTGAACAACTTACGGTACCTCCATGAAAAACTCGGGGAAAAATATCGTCCGGCGCCGCTGCTCGAACAATACGTCAAAGCCGGACGGCTCGGACGGAAAACCGGACGCGGTGTCTATGATTATTCGGACAGCGGGGTGAAGACACCATGAGACGCGTCGCAATCATTGATGCCGTCCGAACACCAATCGGGCGGTATAACGGAGCCCTCAAAGCGGTCCGGGCGGACGACTTGGGCGCCTGTGTCATCGAGGCCCTCGTCCAACGGAATCCGCGTGTTGATCCGAAAACGATCGAAGAGGTCATCTTCGGCAATGCGAATCAGGCGGGCGAAGATAACCGGAACGTCGCCCGGATGTCCGGCTTACTCGCCGGTCTGCCGGTCGAAGTCGCCGGGACGACCGTCAACCGCCTGTGCGGTTCGGGACTGGATGCCGTCATTGCCGCGGCACGCGCGATTGCGCTGAATGAAGGCGATATCTACATTGCCGGAGGGACGGAAAGCATGACGCGGGCACCACTCGTCATGGCGAAACCGGAAACCGGATTTGCCCGCGGCAACCCGGCCGTCTACGATACGACGATCGGATGGCGGTTCGTCAACGATAAATTGGATGCGAAATACGGCACGGATTCGATGCCGGAAACGGCCGAACATGTGGCTGTACGGTACAACATTACACGCGAAGTCCAGGATGATTTTGCATTCATGAGTCAACAGCGGGCCAAACAGGCGATGGAAGCGGACCGTTTTCAAGCAGAATTGGTTCCGGTGCAGTATACGACACGAAAAGGACAAGTCGTCGAAGTCACTGTCGACGAACATCCCCGTCCGGAGACGAGTCGGGACAAACTCGGAACGCTCAACAGTTTGTTTGCGGACGGGACCGTCACGGCAGGCAACGCTTCTGGTGTAAATGACGGAGCAGCAGCCTTATTGTTGATGAGTGAAGAAACGGCCAAACAGCTTGGTTTAACGCCGCTTGCGTATTACCGGGCAAGTGCGGTCGCCGGGGTTGAACCGTCCGTCATGGGTATCGGACCGGTTGATGCGACGCGTAAAGCCTTGGACCGGGCAGGATTGACGATTGACCAGTTGGATCTGATTGAATTAAACGAAGCCTTTGCGGCACAAAGTGTCGCGTGTATTCAGGAACTCGGATTACCGGTGGAGAAAGTGAACGTCAATGGGGGGGCGATTGCCTTTGGTCATCCGCTTGGCGCAAGCGGTGCCCGCATCCTGACGACCTTGTTGCACGAAATGTGCCGGACGAACCAGACCTACGGCTTGGCGACGATGTGTGTAGGTGTTGGTCAGGGCATCGCGTTAATTGTCGAACGGGAGGGACTTGTATGATTCATTTTGAACGGATGGACCAGATCGGATTGATTCGGCTCGATCGACCGGAGCGGATGAACTGTTTGGATTACCCGACACTGGTGGAACTTCAACAACTGGTCGAAACGGTCCGGCAGGATGCGACGATTCGTGTCGTCATCTTCACGGGAACCGGCAAAGCCTTTAGTGCCGGGGCAGATTTAAAAGAGCGGACGACGTTGACGGAACGTGAAGTCCGGCGGAACGTCGAGGCGATTCGGGACGTCTTTACGAACATCGCCGATCTGCCGCAACCGACGATTGCTGCCGTCAACGGACATGCACTCGGCGGCGGGTTCGAGTGGATGCTCGCTTGCGACTTCCGGATCATCGTCGAAGGGGCATTGGTAGGATTGACGGAAACGAGTTTCGGCATCATTCCCGGTGCCGGCGGGACGCAACGATTGCCGCGGTTAATTGGAGAGACGCGGGCGAAGGAACTGATTTTCACGGCTAAGAAGATTGATGCGGCGACTGCGGAACGATACGGTATCGTCTCTCGCGTCGTTCCGACGGTGGAGGAGTTGCTGCCAGTTTGTTTCGCCTTCGCCGGCGAAATGTTGCGAAATGGACCGGTGGCAATCCGCCAAGCCAAACAGGCGATTGATCAGGGACTCGACCACCCGATCTCAGACGGGCTGAAAATCGAGACCGCCGCCTATGAAGCCGTCATCCCGACAGAAGACCGGATGGAAGCCTTACGTGCGTTTGCCGAAAAACGGACCCCGCAGTTTCAAGGCAAATGAGGATGGTCGTCACCTGAAATAACACGTATACTAACGGTACACAAAAAAACGTTATATCAAAGAGAGAGTGAATGACATGAGTGCGAATACACAATCGATGATTTTTACAGTATACGGGGATTACATCCGGCATTACGGCAATCAAATCTGGGTCGGCAGCTTAATTCGTCTGCTCAAAGAATTTGGTCATAATGAACAGGCGGTCCGGGTCGCCGTTTCGCGGATGGTCAAGCAAGGGTGGTTGACGTCACAAAAACAAGGCACCAAAAGTTTTTATTCGTTGACACCGCGTGGGGTCGAACGGATGGAAGAGGCAGCGAGACGGATCTACAAATCAACGCCTCACGTCTGGGACGGGAAATGGCGGACATTGATGTATACGATTCCGGAAGACAAACGGCAAATCCGGGACGAACTGCGGAAAGAATTGTCATGGAGCGGGTTCGGAAACTTATCAAACGGCGTCTGGATTTCACCGAATCCGCTCGAAAAAGAAGCGGAGCGGTTGATTGACGCTTATGGCATCACCGAGTATGTGGACTTTTTCGTCGGCGAATATCATGGACCACAACCGGATCAATCACTGGTCGAACGGGCTTTTCCGCTGGATGAGTTGCAAGAACGGTACGAACGGTTCATCGCCGAATACAGCCGGCGCTACATCGTCCATCAAAGTCGGATTCAACTCGGCGAGATGGATGAAGAACAGTGTTTCGTCGAACGGACGACACTTGTCCATGAATACCGGAAGTTTTTGTTTACCGATCCCGGTCTGCCGCAAGAGTTGTTGCCGGACGAATGGAGTGGCCACCACGCCGCATTATTGTTTGAACAGTATTACCGGTTGCTCGCCGAACCGGCAAGCCGGTTCTTTGAAGCGGTGTTTCAGGAAACGCATGACGTCACACAAAAAAGTGCCGACTATGATGCGTCGGAACATCCGTTGTTTGCTGAACGGTAAAAAAAACGCTCATCCCGACGTAACGAGATGAGCGTTTTCTTGATGACGTTCAGCCTTCGGCCAGTTGCTTCCGAAAGGCATATCCTTTATCGACATAGGAATCGATCGATTCTTGAATCATTTCCAAGTCGGCCGGTGTCAGTTCACGGACGACTTTGCCGGGCGACCCGATGATCAAGGAGCGGGGCGGGAATTTTTTGCCGGACGGAATCAATGTATTGGCTCCGATGATACACTCTTCGCCGATTTCAGCATGATCGAGAACCGTCGCGCCCATCCCGACGATGGAACGCCGTCCGATTTTACAACCGTGCAGGATCGCATTATGTCCGACGGTGACTTCGTCCTCGACGATGACCGGAGCACCCTCGTACAGGTGAATCGTTGCATTGTCCTGGATACTGCACCGTTTACCGATTGTAATCGGTCCTTCGTCCCCGCGGAGGACGGCATTAAACCAGATCGTCGATTCTTCTCCAATCGTCACGTCACCGATCAAAAAAGCACCGGGAGCGACAAACACGTTTGCCGCAAGGGCAGGAGACAGATCGCGGTAGGGAATGTTCATCAAACAACGCCTCTTTTCTAAAAATGAATTAAAATTCAGTCTTACATAGTATACCATTCTTAGTGACGGAAACGGAGGGAGACCATGTCTCGTGTATGTACCAGCTTACAGATTGAAATCCCGATTATTCAAGGGGGAATGGGAAACATCAGCCATGCTGAATTGACGGCCGCGGTTTCGAACGCAGGGGGACTGGGCACGATTGGCTGCGGAACGATGTCGCCCATTGAAGTCAAACGGTTGATTGAAGCCACACGACGCCTGACGTCACGTCCGTTTGCCTTGAACATCGCGATTCGTGTTTCCCCATATACGGAAGACTTGATCACGTTAGCAATCGAGGAACAAATTCCGGTCGTCTCGTTATCCGCCGGAAACCCGGCGCCTTTTCTGGGACGTTTACAGGAGGCAGGCATCCGGACGATTGGTGTCGTCGCGTCCGTCAAACAGGCGGTTAAAGCGGAACGGGCCGGGATTGATTTACTGGTGGCGGAAGGAGTCGAAGCGGCCGGGATCAACTCACCGCTCGAACTGACGACGATGACATTGATTCCGCAAATCACCGATCAGGTCACGATTCCGGTACTTGCAGCCGGAGGAATCGGCGACGGTCGTGGTCTTGCAGCTGCCTGGATGCTCGGGGCGGAAGGCGTTCAACTGGGAACCCGGTTGATTGCGACACAAGAGTCCTGTGTGCACCCGCAGTATAAAGATCATCTTGTGCAGGCGGATGATCTCGAGACACGGATCATCGGGCGTGAGGTCGGACAAGTCCGGCGTGTCTTGAATGGGGCGTATGTGGACGGGTTACGTCCGGCGTCGCTCGCTGAATTCCAAGAAAAAACGAACGAATCGTTTCATATCAAAGGGGCACTTGAGGGCGACGAGACAGCAGGATATGTCAACGCCGGTCTTGTTTCCGGCTTGATTGAGGATATTCCGACCGTTCAGGTATTATTTGACCGGATGATGGACGAGGCGCAGGAACGGATCTCTCGACCATTTCCGTAAACGCATAACGGATTAATTTCAGGAGGAGGCCAGTTGGTCTGCTCTTTTTTTGTGTTTTTGGCAGTTTAGGACATTTGTCCTTTTCAAAGCCGGGTGGAATGCGGTCTACTCATAATTGGAGAAAAAGGAGGATGAAGATGCAAGGAATCGTGTTTGCCTTATTCAGTGGATTGTTTATTGCCTTGCAAGGCATTTTTAATGCCCGGCTGGGTGACGCGGTCGGTCCATGGTTATCCGTGACCATCGTTCACTTTGTCGGTTTGATGGGTTGCTTGTTGATTTACGGGTTTGTCCGTGACCGGAAAATCGGTGGTTTTCGAAAGTTGCCGTTGATTTATGCCAGCGGCGGATTGCTCGGCGTGTTAGTCGTCGTTACGGAACTGACGTCGATTCAACTGCTTGGAATGACGTGGGCGATGTCGTTGTTACTCGTCGCACAGATTCTATGTGCTTTTGTCATTGATTTGAACGGCTGGTTCGGTGTCATCAAAAAAAGCAGCAACCGGGGGCAATGGGTCGGTGTCGGGTTGATGTTGACCGGCGTCTTGATTTTTTCGCTCGCCTGAAGTGAATCAAAGGAGGAAACCAAATGGGATTAGGAATGTTTTGTGCCGTCGTTGCCGGGATGATGATCAGTTTACAAACCGTGTTGAATGCGCGGATGAGTCATGCCTTCGGCGCATGGGCGACGACGACGTTAGTCTTTCTTGTCGGATTGCTCGGCTCGTTGCTTGCCTTACTCTTATTTCGAGGAGGAACGCTCTCGGCGGTCCGCGAAGTTGAACCATTGTATTTGTTTGGCGGATTAGTCGGCGTCGGGGTTGTTTTTTGTGTCATGCGAGGGATTCAACTGCTCGGTCCTTCGATCGCAATTTCGGTCGTCTTGATTTCACAATTGAGTTTCGCGTTATGCGTCGATGTTTTCGGTTGGTTTGGTCTGCCGCAGGTTGATTTATCGCTTGGGCAGATAGCCGGTCTCGCCGTGATGCTGACCGGAATTTTTGTTTTAAAACGGTATCAAGTTGTGGATGAAACGGAACAAACAGAGGACGTCAAAGCGATTTCCTGAGTGGACGACAACAGATACGTCACGTTGGACCGCAAGATCTCGGCTGGAAAAATGAAAAAAGGGATTGCTCATCCGTCTGAGATGACAATCCCTTTTTGGCATTTTGTTTAAACCGTTGCTTCTTCTTTCCAGGCGACGTCGATAAAGGCATCACGACCGGACGCTTTCCGGTCTTTTTTGTAGTGCGCCGGATTTTTTTTGTGGAAGTCCTGATGATACTCTTCCGCCGGATAAAAAGCGTGCGCCGGTTCAATCCGTGTGACAATCGGTTGCTTAAAGCGGTTTGTTGCTGCTAACGCGTCACGCGACGCAATCGCTGCGAGACGTTGTTCTTCCGTATGATAAAAAATTGCCGGTGCATACTGTGTGCCACGGTCCTGGAATTGTCCGCCGGCATCGGTCGGATCCGTCTGCGGCCAGTACAGTTCGAGTAACCGTTCGTACGAAAACAGTGCCGGATCAAATGTAATCTCGACGACTTCGGAATGCCCGGTCGTTCCTGTTTTGACCTGCTCATATGTCGGGTTGTCGACATGTCCTCCTGTATAACCGGACACGATACTGTGAATACCCGGTAGTTCCTCAAATGGTGTCACCATGCACCAGAAACATCCTCCTGCAAATGTTGCTTTTTCCATGTCATCTCTCCCTTTCCCTTGGTTCCTTGAACCGTAATGCTCTCATTTCTGACAGCGAGAAAACGAAAACGACTCCTTTGCTTGGTTGCAAAAGGAGTCGCCGCTTTTTATCAACCAAAGCTTTCGCTTTGCTGGTCGTAGCACCTTGCTGTACGCAGGTTGCTGGGACGTCATCGATCCAGATCTCTCGGTCCACTCTTGATAAGTGTTATATGAAGTTGATGTAAGTTCGTTATCGTTGGGATGATAATACCATTCACAAAAGTGGAAAGTCAATCCTTATGTTTGTAAGGCGCGGAGAACCGTGGCCCCTAACGTTTTGGCTCCGATCAGCAAGGCCTGCTCGTCGATTTCATACTTTGGATGGTGTTGCGGATAAATCGTTCGACCGTCCGTCTTCGCAGAACCGGTAAAGAAGTAACTGCCCGGGACCTGCTCCAGGTAGTAGGCGAAATCGTCGGCAGCCATCATCGGTTTGACTTCACGAACGTGTCCTTCCGGTAAAAAGCCGGCCGCTTCCTGAACGAGCTTCGTTTCATTCGGATGATTCCAAAGCGACGGATAACCGGTCGTGAAATCGATGGAATACGTAGCGCCAATTCCGGCACACGTCGTCCGGGCGACCAGATCCACCTGCTGGCGCAACTGATGCCGGAGTTGTTCATTAAACGTCCGGATTTCTCCGACAATCCGCGCCTCGCCGGTTACGATGTTCGGAGCCGTTCCGGCGTGAAACGAACCGATGGCGACAATCGCCGGCTCAAACGGATCGACCCGTCGACTGACGAGATGCTGAAGATTACAGACGAGCTGTGCGCCGGCGACGAGTGCATCCTGCGTCCGGTGGGGGGCTTGGGCATGACCACCTTGACCGTGGACGACGATTTCAAATTCATCGATGGCACATAACGTATGTCCGCTGTGGTAACCGATCGTCCCAACCGGAAGATCGTTTTCGAGGTGGGTACCAAAAATCGCATCGACTCCGTCGAGGCAGCCATCTTCGATCATTTGAATGGCACCACCCGGAAACACTTCTTCACCGTGTTGATGAATGAAGAGGATTGTGCCCTCGAGTTCCTCCTGCAACGGTTGAAAGGCGGCGGCCAGTCCGAGGACGATTGCCGTGTGTCCATCATGTCCGCAGGCATGCATCACACCGGGACGGATTGAGCGAAACGACAGTTCGGTTTCTTCCTGAAGCGGTAATGCATCAAAATCGGCACGGACAGCAATCGTTTTTCCGGGACGTGCCCCTTGTAATGTCGCGACGATACCGTTACCACCGACATTTTTTTGATACGGGATACCGAGTGCTTCATAATATTCGATGATTTTGGCCGGTGTCCGGACTTCTTGAAACGACAATTCCGGATGCCGGTGAAAATCGCGGCGTAAACGAATCATCTCGGCTTCTTGTTGTGCGAGATGGATAAACAGGGTTTCTAACATCAAAATCATCCTTTACGGTATGTCTTTAGGAAAAACGGGTACAGGTAGAGGTAATCAATTCAGAGGAGGAATCAACACATGGGTGAAATCATCGTCAATGCCGTTCTTACAGTCAAAGCAGGATTAGCGGATCAAGTCTTTCCCATTTTAAGTACGGTTTACAAAGCCACACAAAACGAGCCGGGCTGCTTACGCTATACGTTACATCAATCGATTGAAAATGAACATGAGTTCATGCTCTATGAAGTCTACCAAGATGAGGCTGCACTCGAAGCGCATATCGCATCGGACCATTATAAAGCATACCGCGAACAAATCGAGTTGTATCTCGAAGACCGTCAAGTCACGAAATACGTCGAGATGACGTTCTGAACGATAAGCGAAGAGGGCTGACTTTAAAGTCAGACCCTCTTTTTTGTTTGTGATGTTACATCGATTTAAAGCCAAGGAAATGTTCGCGCCAACGCGGTTCATAGATGGAATTGATCTGCAGTTGCGAGCCGCCGGCATGAATGAAATATTCATTGTCGAGCATGATGCCGATATGCGACGGACCATCGGTATACGTATTCTCGAAGAAGACGATATCCGAGCGTTTTCCACTGCTGATTGTCGTCCGGCGGTTCGTAAAGAAGGCGCCGTACCAATAGCCGCTGACGTTTGTCCGTCCCCCGTATTTTCCGGCTTGGTTCGTTGCGTAATGGATTAAACCAGAACAGTCAAAGCCGCCGTTGGCTGACGTTTGCGATCCCCACGTATACGGTGTTCCCAAATGTTTGGCCGCTGCTTGAATCAATTTTTCACCGCGGGACGTATTTTTCTGGGCAATCCGTGTGTCGCTCGTGACGGTGACGGCACTGACCGGCAGATAGACAGGGGACCAGCCGGATTGAATGACGTAGAAATTTCCGACACGATACCGGGGATAAACACGTTTGCCTTGTTCAATCAAACCGGTGCTTTTCGGGCTGGCCGGTGTTGCGAAATAAGACGTCGTCGCTTTGACGGTATACGTTTTTAACCGATTGACCGCTTGTTGGGTGTAACGCATATCCGGTTTCGTCGTCCCGATATAGGGATTGATGACGTAACCGGTCGTTCCGTTTGGTAACCGGACTTGCCAGAAGTCGTCGTCAATCGCTTTCAGACCAATCAGCTTCGTGCCTTTCGTGAGATAGGCGGCAGGACGGCTGTACGCGACATCTGCTGAAAACAGCGGTGTCTGATCAAAATGTACATAAAAGACCGTTCCGACTTTTGGACGCGCGGTCGGTTTATTTAAGCCGAGTTTACTCGAGTCGACGAAACCAAACGTCGTCCCGACTTTGACGCGGGTGTAGTAGCCGCTCTTGCCGTAAATCGACAGGGCGGTATTTTTTTTGAGTGTTCCGATTTTTCCCGTCAGACTGGCTTTTGGATGCACAACCAGTTTATCCTCGAGCACATAACGGGTTCCGGTGACATCATACAAATCCGGTTTTTTCGTGACGAGATCCGTCGTCTTGAGATAACCGTACACGGAACCGACCTTGACCCGTGTGAACGAACCGCTTGTCCCGTAAATCTCGATTGGTTCCGCCCGTTTGATCGAGCGGAGAACGGTTTTCGCGGTCGTGTCTTTGAAGATTGATGTGTTTTTAGCCGCATACCGAAGTCCGGTCTTTGCGAAGACTTTTGTTTTCGCAAGGGCACTCGTCAAGACGAAGGCATACTGACCGCGGAACAGAATCCGGCTGTAGGCGCCACTTGTGCCATAGACGGTCAATAACGTATTCGTTTGATGATTTTTTAAAATCGGACTGGAACTGTTGGCTGCCTGACGAATCGGGGTCGATGCCTGAACGTACAGGCGGTCCGTTTTGGCGTATGCTTTTAAGGGTGCCAAAGCACTCGTCAAGACGAAGGCATGCTGACCGCGGAATAAAATCCGGCTGTAAGCGCCGCTCGTTCCGTAGACCGTCAGCAGTGTATTCGTCTGATGTTGGGCGAGAACCGGGCTCGTACTGCTGGCTGCTTGACGGACCGGCGTCGGACTTTGCACATACAGGCGGGCAGTCTGTTCAAAAAATGCAAGATCCCCAAGGTGTGCCGTCAAGACAAAACCATATGTATCCTTCAACCGGACACGCGTATAGTCACCGGAGACACCGTAGATGTCGATGTGTTGGTTTTGTGCCAGTGTGCCAAGCGGTTTTCCGGTTGCAGAAGCGGTCGGATAGACAGGCGTGAGTCGTTGGCTGTATTTTTTGCCGGTCACCGAATGCGAGGTGACTTTTGTTGTTCCGAGATGAGCTGTCAAAATGAAAGCATAACGACCATTCAACTTGATCCGGGTAAACGTGCCTGACGTTCCGAATGTTTCAACGGATTGATTGACGGCGTATTCTGCAAGGGCGGTTCCATTGGTATCAGCTGTCGGGTAGACGGCTGTTTTCTGTTGCACAAAACGTCCTCCGGTCGTTGCATAGACAGGAGTCGCACTGAGATCCGCCGTCAACACGAACTGATACACTGTGCCTTGCTTAATGCGTGTAAAAAGTCCTTCTTGTCCGTATGTATCGACTGCCGTATTCAGTGCCAACGCATCGGTTGTCACCGTCTCTGAAGCAGCTGTCGTATAAAGCGGTGTCGATTTATTCGTATAACGGCTGTCGATTTTTGAATAAGTTGGAGCGGCGGCTAATTGGTCGGTCTTAACGAATCGGTGGACACCGTCGAGCAGGATGCGTGTAAACAGACCTTCTGTCCCGAACGTCTCGACTTCCGTCGCAGCAGGTAAAGTTTGAAGGGCGTCCGTACTGTCCGTTGTTTCAAAGACCGGTGTTTCTGCTTGGGTGAATTGTTTGCCGGTCGCGACGTCCGTCTGTTGCTCGGCGACTGCCGGAGCGGCGTCACCTTCCGCAAGTCCCTGGACCGGAAACGAACTGAACAGCATGACGGAGGCGGCCAGTGAGGTGAACCATTTTTTCGAAAGAGGCATCGTATGTAAACTCCATTTCTCATAGAAAATTAATTTTAATCCAGCTAAAACTAAGTTTACCATGTTCGATTTTTATAGTGTAAAAAGATATCAAAAAAAGTCAATCATCCACCAAATTAAACAGGGGTAGTCAGATACAAAAAAACCGATGCCTCCTTCGAGGCACCGGTTTGAGTTATTTTTGATTGTCTTCATGATCAACCTGCCATTCCCAATCGAGCATGCCGTAAATGAGGGAATCGCGCCAGTGGTCTTCCAGATACACCGTTTCGCGAAGTTGTCCTTCTTTTGTCATCCCGACTTTTTGGAGGACACGTTCGGAGGCGACATTTCGCGGGTCACATGTCGCTGTAATCCGGTGCAGTTCCAGTTTCTCAAAACCGAATTCAAGTAAAAAGTTGGCGATGAAGGTAGCATAGCCGTTTCCCCATTCGTCGGGAGACAAGATGTAACCAATCTCAGCCGTTTTATGTTCGGTATCGGTGATGACGAGTTCGCCGGCTCCGATCACGTGATCATCTGGAAAGGTAACCGCAAAGACATAGCGGCGGCGTGGACTCTCGAGCTCACTTTCGAGAGCGTCGTGAATGAACTGTTTGCTATCACTTTCGGAGTTGGGTCCCCACGACTGATACTGACTCACGATGGGTTGTGAGGCATAGGCATGGACGGCTTCCAAGTCTTCTGGCGTGAAACGGCGGATTCGCAGTTGGTCATTGATTTTGTAGCGCATGATGGACTCCTCCTCTATAGTTGACTCTCTATACCTATTAGCCACTTTCGGCGATTTTCCTGTTTGACAGGTAAAATCAAGCGTGCTAAAGTCGGGGTATCGAATGAAAAGAAGAGTAATCCTCTAGGGTTCCGTTCGGCTGGACCAAGGGAGGAACATGAGGGACACCTCATGCAACGGAGGGATAAAAGCCCGGGAGTAAAGCGTTTTTTACGCTTGCTCCCGGGCTTTTTTGTTTGAACCAACATCTATGAGGAGGAAATAACATGACAAAATATTGGTTAAGTATCGTCCTGGCGTCTTTTTTTGAAGTCGGCTGGGTCATCGGATTAAAACACGCAGCGACACCGCTCGAGTGGGGGGCGACGATCATCAGCATCATCGTCAGTTTCAGCGTTTTGATTAAAGTCAGTAATCATCTGCCGGTCGGGACCGTCTATGCCGTCTTTGTCGGACTGGGAACAGCCGGTACGGTGTTGACCGACATTCTGCTGTTTGGTCAATCCGCGTCGCTCATCAAGTTGATGTTGATTGCCGTTTTACTTGTTGGTGTCATCGGTCTGAAGTTAGTCAGTGGGGAGGGTGAAAAACAATGAGTTGGTTCTATTTGATTTTGGCGGGTTTATTTGAAATGTTAGGTGTCGTCTTGATTAATACGTTTAATCAGCAGAAAAACCCGAAAAACCTGATTTTGATGTTTGCCGGTTTCGGGTTCAGTTTTTTATTCCTGACCTTGGCGATGAATGAACTGCCGATGGGAACGGCATACGCGGTCTGGACCGGAATCGGGGCAGCCGGTGGTACGATTCTCAGTATGATCTTTTACAAGGAAGCGAAAGACTGGAAACGGTTGGTCTGTATCGGTTTGATCATCAGTGCGACCATCGGATTAAAGCTGATTGGGGAATAAACATATCATTTAGATTACTTTTCTCATCCGAGCCGACTTGGTGGCATATTTTAGTCGGAAAAAGGAAATACTCCTTATAAGACAGTACGTCATTAAAATCGTGCATAAGGGGATGGATCGGTATGAAGACAAAACAGTATATCGGAACGTTTTATAAAGAAGAAGAATTAATCTCGAAAATGGATGAGTTGCATCAGCAAGGTCATCGCGAAGAAGATTTTTATATCATCGTCAAAGAGAAATCGAATCTGCAACTCGTCCGCAGTCAAATGGACGCAGAGATTGCGACGACGAAACCGTCATGGATCGATCGGATCCGCGGCAATCAAGGGCGTGACCAAGAAGTGGATAATTTGTTTGGTTCACTCGATTTACCGGCAGATCAAGTCGAAGTCCATAAAACGGAAGTCGAAGGCGGCGGATTCGTCCTGTTGCTCGAAGTCCAGGACATTCAGTTTGATCCCCATCTGAATACAGACAATACACATCCGGACGTCAAAGTACGTTACGGCAGCTATGAAGAGACGCATACATCAGACGATGCGAACTCCAACGCACAATTGGGGTCAGGGAATCCGCTTGATGTCGACAAGGATTCAAAAGAAGAACATGCGGAAATTGATTTGCACCGGGCGGGGACAGATAAAATGCCGCAAGATGAAGAAGCAATTGAAAACGCAAGACCGGCCGGAGATCGCGAACCGAACGTAGCGATGCGTCGTGATGATGACTTCAAGCGTCCGGAGTGGGAAGAACAAAAAGCCCGTCACGAAGACGAGAAGACAGATGACAAAGAGGATATTCATCGTCCAAACCGTTCCGCCGACCGCACAGACGATTTGGCGAAACAAGACCACGGAAATAATTTGGATCGTTAATCAAAAAGTGATGAGTTGAAAACTCGTTTTTAATACAGATCAAGGTGGCAGATTTCAAATCTGCCACCTTGATTTTTTTGTCTTATTTTTTATGCATGTCATCCGGATTGGAACCGGTCCGTTCATTGCGGTTCAATTGGTCGATGTGGTTCATCTCTTCCGCCGACAACACAAAGTCAAATACGTTCAGGTTTTCCCGGATCCGGCTTGGGGTGACGGATTTTGGAATGGCGACGATCTCGTGTTGAAGGTGCCAGCGCAAAATGACTTGGGCCGGCGTCTTGTCGTGTCGCGCTGCGATGTCCACGATGACCGGTTCTGTCAAGGCATCGCGTCCCTTCATCAGTGGACTCCATGCTTCGACGAAGATACCGTGTTCCCGGCAAAACGAACGGATCGCTTCCTGGCTCAGGAACGGATGCAGTTCGATTTGGTTGACGGCGGGCACAATCGTTCCTTCTTCGAGAATCCGTTTGAGGTGCGGGATGTGGAAGTTCGAGACACCGATGGCTTTGGTTTTTCCTTCTGCATAAAGGTGCTCGAGCGCGCGCCATGTGTCCATGTATAAATCCTCATCCGGCATCGGCCAGTGGATTAAATAAAGATCGACATAGTCGACACCCAGTTTGTCGAGGCTCGTTTGAAACGCAGCAAGCGTCTGATCATAACCTTGATCCTTGTTCCAGACTTTCGTCGTCAAAAAGATGTCTTCCCGGGGAATTCCCGAATCCCGCAAAGCGCGTCCGACACCGGCTTCGTTCTCATAAATCATCGCCGTATCGATGGACCGGTAACCGGCCTGTAGTGCTTCCCGTACCGCTTCATAAACCTCTTGTTCCGGTACTTTAAAAACACCGTACCCGAGTTGCGGCATGACAAGTCCGTTGTTTAATGTGATGAATTCCATTTTGAATCCCCCTTAGTTCAGCAATGTTCTGCTTATTTAGTGTACGCCTTCTGTTGCTGAAAATCGAATCAAACGAAGGGTTGAACTCAGCGGGGGACTTCCGTATACTGAGCGTTAACAAATAATGGAATGAGGGATAACGATGATTCGTCAAGCAGTTTTGCAATACATACATGAAGAACGGGCGGTTGATCGGCTCACAACACTGTTAGCGGATCGAAAAGCCGTCATGCTGCACGGGAAACAGGCGCTCGAAGCCGCCCGAGGCTATCTTCCGGAACTACCAAAAATCGAGTTCAGCGGACACTGTACGGACCAACAAGTTGAACGGTTGGCAGAAGAATGTGCGACGTACGAAATCATCGTCGCCGTTGGCGGAGGGTCATTGATTGATACGGCAAAGCAGGTCGCCGTCAAACAAAACCGTCCCTTAATCGTCATTCCGACGCTTGTTTCAAATTGTGCCCCGTGGACACCGCTCAGTGTCATGTATGATCAGCAGGGGCAGTACGTGCGGTTTGATACGATTCCGGTCGTCATCGAGGCTTTGTTGCTCGATCACCGGATTCTTGCCAATAGTCCCTATGATTATTTCGTTGCCGGACTCGTTGATACGTTAGCCAAGTGGTATGAGGCACGCGCCCTCAGCGGCACATCGGCAGACGATCCGGTTGTCGAGTCCGCGTTGCGGATGGCCGAACACTGTAAAGCGCTGATTTTACGGACGCCGATCAGTCCGGAACAATTTAAAGTCTATCCGTCATCCATCCAACATTTGGTGGAGACGGTCATTCCGCTTGCTGGAAGTGTCGGTGGATTTGGTGACGAAGCGACGCGCGGAGCGATTGGACACGGTGTCCACAATGCATTGTCACCGTTCCCTTCAACCAAAACAATCCTCCATGGAAGCAAAGTCGGGTATGGCTTGCTGGTTCAGGAATCATTGCTTGGTGAAACACAGTCTTACGAAGAGTTGCAGCACTATTTAAGAGACAATCAGCAACCGACGACAAGTACAGAGCTCGGTTTGACGGAGACGGAGCGAGAAAACTTGGCGGAACGAATTGGTCAAGAACCCCTCTGTCAATTGATCGAGACCGACCTGTCTCCGCGTACGATTTTGGCAACTTTAATGAAAAATGATCAACAAGCCGTTCGTTCGCATTGAGTACATGTTAAAAAAAATCCTGTCCCCGAACATCCGGAGGCAGGATTTTTTTATTGGGCTTTGGCAAGTTGTTGATACGGGGCAGGACGACCAAGCAGGTATCCTTGTCCGAAGTCAAAGCCAAGTTCCCGGCAGAGGTCGAGTTCTTCTTGGCGTTCGATGCCTTCTGCAAGAATTTGAATGCCCATCTCTTTTGTTAAATGGCGTGCTTTTCGCAAGAAGGCTTCATTTTCCGCGACCGTATCACAGTGGGAGATGAAGGCGCGGTCAATTTTAATGTAATCCGGTTGCAGGAGCGACAACATATCGAGCGTCGAGAATCCGGCACCGACATCGTCAAGCGCGACTTGGATACCTTGTTTTTTATACTGTTCAAAAACGTGTTTCAAATGATTGACGTCTTCGATTTTTTCCGTCTCAACAACTTCGAATACCAATCGGCTAGGGTCGACATTGTATCGTTCGACGATTTCGAACGTATGGCGCAGACAATACTCCGGATTGTAGATCGTTGAGGGCAGGAAGTTGATGAACGTCTTCTCCGTCCCGCCGACTAAATGGGTCGCACGGATCGCTTCCTCACGTGCCCGCTGGTCGAGTCTTGAATGAAGTCCCATCTTCGAAGCGGTCGAGAAGAGCAGACCAGGCGACATCGAGACGTTTTCGTCTGCTGCCCGAAGCAACGCTTCATTGGCAAACAGGGTGTTGTCCTGAATGTTAAAAATCGGTTGCAGATGACTGGTCATGATTCCATTTTGAATGAAATCGATCGTCTGCCGGTTGTGTAACTGCTCCAGTAAAACAGAAGCAGCGAGAACCGGTGTGGCGAGACGTGATCCAACTGCCCGGCAGGAGACCGGGAAGTCAGCGATCCGTAAAGTCGCTGTCAGTAATTGTTCCAGTTCTTCAAAGGAAGCGTAGGAAAACACTTCGGATGCAGGGGACTGGATATGTAGAGAGCCAGTCTCGATAAAACGGATTGTCGTTGTACACTCGGCGCAAGGATGCCACATGAATGGATGTCCACCTCTCTTATTTCAAATACACATGAAAAAGATGTATTTATTAAATTGGTTAAACTCTTTACCCGAAGATAATCTATTCATAAACCTGATATCAACTATTTGAACCTCTATTGACCAAACTAAAAAAAGAGAGACGAATTCGTCTCTCTCTTTTATCGGTTGATTAGTACATAATCTAAAGCATCACGACCGAAGCCATAAAATCCAGACGGTCGCATGGAGTAAAATCGCAAGTGGGACGAACAATTGAAACTTAGCGGTCCGTGTTTTATGACGGACAAGTTGCATCGCAAGCAATGTCCCGAGTGCCCCACCAAGAAAAGCGATCGTCAACAAGGTGGCTTCCGGTGTCCGCCAGGCCCGTTGTTTCGCTTGGCGTTTATCCCGCCACATTGAAACAAATCCGATCACGGTCATCACACCGTAAAATAGAAGGATACTCAAGTAAACTGTCATGCCAAATCCTTACCTTTCTGCGCCACCGCCGCCGGAACTGCCGCCGCCACCACGACTGCCACCGCCACCACCACCGCCGCGCATGATGGCAGAGAACAGGTTGATGATCGCAAAGAAGAACATGCCGCCGGTGAACTTCATATCAAGAAACAGCAACAAGACGAGACCGGCACCGATCAAGACTTTTGCCCACGTGCTCAACCCGCTGTCGTTAGTTTGTTTAACCGGATCTTGTGATTCGAGCGATTGTTCTTTTGAGATGACACTGACGACGGCTTTGTACGTTTCGGAAGCCGCTTTGCCATACTCATCTTGATCGCGGTAGGGAACCGCGTACTTGTCGAGAATCCGTCCGGCGGTAATATCCGTCAAGATGCCTTCCAGCTTGTAACCGACTTCGATTCGGAAATTTCGGTCTTGTTCGTTTGGAGCAACGACGACGAGCACTCCGTTATCTTTTCCGGCTTGACCGATGCCCTGCGTCCGGAATGTCTCATTGGCATACGTGCTTAAATCCTGTCCTTTTAAATCAGGGACGGTCTTCAGGACGACTTGTGCCGTCGTGTACTGTTCGAGTTCCTGACCGAGACGAGCGAGTTCCGCTTCTTCCGACGCAGACAGCAGCTGGGCATCATCTTGGATGAAGAATGCTGCGCCCGTGCGTTCTGACACGGCTTCGGCAGTCGGAGTCAGAAGGAAGAAGACGAGGAACGCGGTGAAAAGCAGTCGCGTTCTTCGCCAAATCATTTCGAATCACTATTGAAGTCAACCGTTGGATTTTCACGGTCACTTTCTGAGATTTCATAATATGGTTTTTTCTCAAAACCAAACGCCGAAGCATAAAGCGAAGTTGGGAAACTGCGACGTTTTTTGTTGTAGACAGTCACGGCATCATTGTAATCTTTTCGTGCGATACCAAGACGGTTTTCTGTTCCTTCCAGTGTATCCATCAACGATTGGAACCGTTCGCTTGATTTGAGTTCCGGATACGTCGTTTGCAAGGCAATCAATCCGCGAAGCGAAGAGGTGACCTGCTGATCGGCTTCAATCCGTTGTTCTGTCGAAGCGGCACGGGCAAGACCCGCTTGTGCCTCGGCGATATCACCGTAGACTTTTTCTTCCTGACCGGCAACACCTTTAACCGTTTCAACCAGGTTCGGAATCAAATCCGCCCGGCGTTTAATCTGATTGTCGACTTGTGACCATTTGTTTGAAACGTCTTCTTCGACGTTGACGAGACTGTTGTACTGTCCAATCGCCAAAAATGCGATGAGGACGACGACGGCAATCCCGATGATGAGAGGTAACTTGGACCCTCCACGATTTCTGCGTGCCATAACTACGTTCACTCCTTTTTCTGTATCTCAACTATATATACCCTAATCACTCTTAATTAGTTTCATGAAAATGAAAAACTACCAGCGATTCACTGGTAGTTTGAAAATTACAGATAGACGATGACGGCAAGAATTGCTGCCAAGACGAGACGGTAGATCGCAAACGGAACAAGTTTGATCTTGTTGATCAGCTTCAAGAAGAAACGGATCGACAGTAACGCAAATCCGAAGGAAGCAACGAACCCGACTGCATAGAAACTGAGGTGTGCCATTTCGATGTACTCCCAGTTCTTGACGAGTGAGAGGAAACTTGCGCCGAACATGATCGGAACAGCCATGATGAAGGTAAAGTCTGCTGCCGTCCGGTGGTTCATCCCGAGGAACACCCCTCCGGAAATCGTTGAACCGGACCGGGAGAAACCGGGCCAGAGTGAGATACATTGGAACAGACCGACGAGTGCTGCTTGACGGTAAGAAATTTGATCAAGCGTCGTGGTTTTCGGTTCTTTTGGTCCGAATTTATCGGCTGCGATCATCAAGATCGCTCCGGCTGCAAGACCGATGATGACGGTGTCGATCGAGAAGAGGTTCTCATCGATGAAGTCTTCAAACAACAGACCAAGAACGGCTGCCGGGAGTAAACCGATCAGAACGTGACGCAATTTCAGTTTGTGTGTACCTGTTGCGTCATGTTCGCCTTCGATCTTATAGAGACCAATCAGGCTGAACAACCGTTTCCAAAAGACGACGATGACGGCGAGGATCGATCCCAGCTGAATGACGATCTTAAACGTATTCGCAGAATACTGACCTAAAAATTCTGATGTCTGGAGCCACATATCGTCAACGATGATCATATGTCCGGTTGAGGAAACAGGGGCGAATTCCGTCATCCCTTCGACGAAACCGAGTAAAAGTGCTTTAAGTAATTCAATGATAGTCATGTTATTCTCCTTCTATATTTTTCTAATTAAAAACATATCATGTTTTATTCTTCTGAGATAGAACTAATCGAAATATCGGGCGCAGGTCTGAGGCAAATATGACTTGTCGCAGACAAGAAAAGGGAGTACACTGATTTTATAATCAAACAATCGTTTGAATGAGGTGAGAAGATGGAAACCAAAACAGAACGACTTCACGTGACCGGAATTGATTGTGCCAACTGTGCAGCCAAAGTCGAACGCGGTGTTTCGAACGTCAACGGCATCGAGCAAGCCAATTTGGATTTTGCCGGGCAAAAACTGTATCTGACGTACGAAAAAGAGGCAATACTCGACGATACTTATCGCGCGGTTGTTAATCGAGTCCAGGAACTGGAACCCAATGTTGTGCTCACGCGACCGGATGCATCAGACGGCGAGGACGATCACGGTCATCATCATGACCACGGACCGTTTTTGACTCGGACGAAAAAAATTCAATATGGTATGGGTCTGCTGTCCTTCGCCGGGGCGTATCTCGTCCCGGGATCAATTGACCTTCTATTTTTTGCGATTGCGTACTTATTGATCGGATGGGATGTCTTGCGAACGGCCGTCCGGAACATACGACACGGACAGGTGTTTGACGAGAACTTCCTGATGTTCATTGCGACAATCGGTGCGTTTTTGATTGGCGAATATCCGGAAGCCGTCGCCGTGATGCTGTTTTATCAAATCGGTGAGTTTTTCCAACATCGTGCGGTGGATCAATCCCGGAAATCGATTGCTGAACTGATGGACATCCGCCCGGATGTAGCAACGCTTGCAGACGGACGACAAGTCCGGCCGGACCAGGTGACGATTGGTCAGCAGATTCTGGTCCGGGCAGGCGAAAAAATCCCTTTGGACGGGACCGTCCTTGAAGGGGAAGCCTTCATCGACACAACCGCCCTGACCGGCGAGTCGGTCCCGCGACGGGTCCGACCGTCCGATCCGATTTTAGCCGGGACGATCAATACGGATGGACATCTGTTGATTCAAGTCGACCGCCGGTATGGCGAGTCAACGGTTGCTAAAATTCTTGATTTAGTGGAAAACGCGTCGCGTCATAAAGCACCAACAGAAAAATTCATCACCCGCTTCGCGCGTGTCTACACACCTGTCGTCGTTGTGATTGCAACCTTGCTCGCGGTCGTGCCACCACTCCTGATCAGTGGGGCGACATGGGGGGACTGGATTTACCGGTCACTTGTCTTCCTGGTCATCAGCTGTCCGTGTGCGCTTGTCATTTCGATTCCGTTAGGATTCTTCAGCGGGATTGGTGCTGCTTCAAAACGGGGGATTCTCGTTAAAGGAGGCAATCACCTTGAAGCGTTGCAACAGTTGGATACGGTCGTGTTCGATAAAACCGGGACTTTGACAGAAGGGGTGTTTGAAGTCGTCGAACTGCGTCCGGCAAGTGGATCGGATGAAGAACTGTTGCAGGCAGCTGCGACGGTCGAACAACACTCGAATCATCCGATTGCGAAATCGATCCAATGCCTGTACGCGACGCGTGGTGTCGTCACGGTGACGGGACAAGATTACCGGGAAGTAGCCGGTTCCGGTGTCACCGGACGGTTTGGAACGGATCAGCTGGAGGCGGGGAACGCCCGTTGGTTCAAGGAACTGGGCTTTACGCCGCTTGATCAGACGGAAGACGGGACGTATGTCCATGTTGCCAAAAATGGAACGTACCTCGGGTTTATCCGGATTGCGGACCGGATTAAATCCAGCACGGTCGACGCCTTACAGGATCTAAAAAAACTGGGTGTCCGTCGAACGGTCATGTTGACCGGCGACCGGCAGGAGACGGCACAACGAATCGGTCGACAGGTTGGCATCGATCAGATCGAAGCGGAACTGTTGCCGGATCAAAAAGTCGACCAGTTGGAAGCAATCTTGCGACAAGCAAAAGGGAAAGTTGCGTTCGTCGGGGACGGCATCAACGACGCACCGGTTCTGACGCGGGCCGATGTCGGCATCGCGATGGGCGGACTCGGCAGTGACGTCGCGATTGAAGCGGCAGACGTCGTCTTAATGACGGATGAACCGAAGCAACTGGTGGAAGCAATCCACGTCGCGCGTGCCACCCGGAAAATCGTCTATCAGAACATCATCTTTGCGCTCGGTGTCAAAGGAGTTTTCTTACTCCTCGGGGCCTTCGGGATTGCGACGATGTGGGAAGCGGTATTTGCAGACGTCGGTGTGACTGTTCTTGCGGTCTTGAATGCGATGCGGATTTTACGGAAGTGATGTTTTTTAAATAAGACAAGGGTGGCAGAATTGTAATCTGCCACCCTTGTCTTTGTAGACGCTGACTTTTGAGTCAGCGTCTTATTTTAATGCGTAGAAAACAATCAGCAAAAGAGATCAGCCTAATGCGACGTCAAGAATCATCATCACGGTGAATCCGACCATTAACCCGAGTGTGGCCAAGTCTGAGCCGTTTTCCGCCTGTGATTCAGGAATCAATTCTTCGACAACGACAAAGATCATCGCACCGGCAGCGAAAGCCAACGCATACGGTAACAGCGGTTGAATGAAGAAGACGGCAGCTGCACCGATCATGGCGGCAATCGGTTCGACGATTGCGGACAACTGTCCATAATTGAAGGCACGCCGGCGTGACATGCCTTCACCACGAAGCGGAATCGACAAGGCCGCCCCTTCCGGCATGTTTTGAATCCCGATTCCAAGCGCGAGTGTCAATGCGCCGGCGACTGTCGCCCCGTCCATGTTGAGCGCGGCTGCACCAAAGGCAACACCAATCGCTAAACCTTCCGGGATGTTGTGTAAAGTAATCGCGAGAAACAATAAGGTCGTCTTTTTTAAACCGGTCGACGGACCTTCGGCTGTTTCAAGCGGAGCAGACAGATGGAGATGGGGGGTGACGAAGTCAAGCAGCCGGACGAAGAAGCCACCCGCCAGAAAGCCGAGCGCCGCCGGCAACCAGGCAATCCCGCCATCTTTTTCCGTAAACTCAATCGCTGGGGCGAGCAGGGACCAAAAGGAAGCGGCAATCATGACGCCGGCGGCAAAACCAAGCATCATGTTCATGACGCGTTTTTCAATGGTCGTAAAAACAAATACAAGTGCTGCACCAAGTGCAGTCAATCCCCAAGTCATCATACCGGCAAGTAACGCCTGCAGGACGACGGGGAGTCCGATGAACCAATCCATCATTTACATCATTCCTTCTTTCAATCACGATTCGTAAAATAAGTGCGTGAGGTACGATGCCTCCTGTCTCTTCTACCCGTTTTCAATCCGAACAATTCCCGCAAACGGAATTTGAATCCGTGAAGCTCCACGCAGAACGACATACGTGTGTTCACGATGAATATGTTCGATGAAACCGGATGTCGTGACGTAACCTCTTTCACTATAATACGTGATTTCCAACTCGTTTCCTTCTATTAAGGCTTCTTCAAGCAGGAACTGCCATGGATACTGCAATTGTTCATCGATGACCGGAAAATCAATCCGGTGTTTTTCGAGATAATACGCTTTGAGCAGTTGAACGTGTTCCGGCATCAGAAACGGAATCCATTTGAGATTTCCGCGGTCACGGTAACGTGTCATGCAGGTCACCTCCCGGGTGACCGCCGACGAACCGGAGCCGGCGTTTGGCGACACTCGTATCAAGGAATGACACGGCGAGACGGATCGTTCCTTTGCCATACCGCAGATTGACACGATCCATCGCTTTTAACAATCGTTTTCTGCGCCAGACTTTTCGGTTGTCTTCAAACAGCGACAGTTGCAGTGTCCCCTGATCTGCTGTGAGCTGACCAAGTGCAACCGACAAAAAACGAATCGGCTCGCCTTCCATCCAGTTCGGTTCGAACAGTTGGAGCAGATGACGCAACAGAAGCCGTTCATCAGCGGTCGGATAGGGGAGCCGGAGTTGTTTGGAAAAACCGGATCGTAAAACATGCCGAGAATAGCGGACACCCAGATGAACCGTCCAACCGACTTGATTGGAGAAGCGCACCCGGGCCGCGACGTCACCCGCCAGTTCAGCCAGAACCAAACGGATTTGCTCATACTGGTAGTAGTCACGCATCAATGTCACACCATGTCCGATTGTTCGCTGCACAGCAGGTGAAGTCTGAAACAATGCCGTCGGATCGATCGTCGTCGGTGAACTGTCAATGCCCCATGCGTGATGCCACAGTTCGGCTCCGAGCACACCAAACCGTTCATGAAGGTCTTCGACGCGGGAGGCCGCCAAATCGCCGATCGTTTCGATGCCGAGTGCCAACAAGTGCTGTTCCATCTTTTGACCGACGCCCCACATCTTTCGAATCGGAAAGTCGTGTAGCAACCTCGAGACATCTGCATAGCCGCACCGTGCGATGCCTTCGCGTTTTCCGAGTAAATCGAGGACTAGTTTCGCGACGACATTGTTTGGACCGATGCCGATGCGGACCGGAATGCCGGTTTGCTCCCAAATGGCGCTTTGAATGGCCTTGGCGGCTTCATCGTCTGTCCCGAAAAGACGTTCCGTTCCGCTCATGTCGATAAAGTTCTCGTCGATGGAATAGATGCGGATGGCATCGGGCGGAGCGAATTGATGCAACACATCAAGCACTTCGATTGATGTTTTCATATAGGCCAGCATTTGCGGCTCGACGAGCAGGATCTGCTTCCGCTCCCGGACCGGCAATTGTTCGATCTGATAAAGGCGGCTGGCCGTCTTGATTCCAAGTTTTTTTAAAGCCGGACTGGCTGCTAAGACGACGGATCCGGAACGTTTTAAGTCAGAGACGACAGCCAGTTTTGTTGTAAGTGGAGGTAAGTTCCGATACCGGCATTCACAACTGGCATAAAATGAGACACTGTCGATGCAGAAAATGCGTCGATCCGGAAATGGGATTTCAGGATACACAGCAAACACTCCTCTTTCATTAAAAGAACGTTTGTTCTTATTTTTGATTTGACTATACCATGGTCTCAATGGGTCTCAAATCAAAAATCTAAAAAAGAGTCAATGTGGCAGAGAAGAAAACAGGGCAAATAGACGACCACTTGTTCGCCAATCTTTGATACACTGGTAAAGGCAGAACCAGTGTAAAAGGAAGAAGGGGACATGAATGAAAAAGCAACAGCTGATTCAGTTACCGGAGTTACCGACTCGTTTGACGTCGGAAAGATTCGCGGACGTCGAAATCGATGACCCGTACCTGTACCAAACGATTTATGAAAAAGAGACGTTGCCGACTGAGTTGACGGACCGGTTGGATGCCAACCAAGTCTGCTTTCGGAATGTTTCGTTCGCGGGTCTCGTCTTTGAACGGGCGACGTTTGAAAACGTTCGATTTGAACAGTGTGATTTGACGGGGTGTCAATTTCAGGACAGCCGTTTCCATCGTGTCGTCTTTGAGGATTGTCGTTTGACCGGCGTCCAATTTGAAACGAACACGATTGACCATGTGACAATCAAAGGATGTCAGGCAAATTATGCGCAAATCATCCGCACGGCATTACGTCATGTCGCGATTGAACAGACGACGATGCGGGAGAGTCATTTTTTCGAGATGAAACCGATCGATTTACGGTTCGATGAGGTCGATTTGACGGAGAGTCAATGGGTGGAGACTGCGTTGCAGGGACTTGATCTGCGGCACGCCGACCTGTCCGGTCTGACAATCGACCCGCGGTTTCTGCCGGGGGCGATCGTCACGGAAAGTCAGGCGATTACGTTCGCACGATTACTGGGACTCGTCATTCCAAGCCACGACTAAAAAAACGAAGTCCACTTTCCGGGATCAGACCGGAATGGTGGACTTCGTTTTTATTTTAGAAGGAAATCGTTTCGCCGTCATCCGGAATGAGGAAATGAGCGGACAGATGATGGGCAGCCAGGAAATCAGCAATCATGTCACGGCGCAGCAAACAATGATTGACGGATTCGAGGTGTGAGACGATGATCGTCGCCTCAGCGGCGGCTTGATGAACAGCGAGTAAATCGCGCTGGGACATCGTAATCGGTTCACCGGTCAGGAATTGAGCGGCACCACTGTTGACGACGATGATGTCAGGCGCATACTGTTCGATGGCGGTTTCGACCTCATCACACCAAATCGTATCGCCGGTGATATAGAGTGTCGGCTCGTCGGGGTGCGTCAAGACGATGCCGGAGACCGTTCCCATCCGTTGACCGATTTCACCGACCCCGTGTTGCCCTGATGTGTGAGAGACGCGGATGTCGCCAAGCGTCAATCCATTCTCAAACGACGAGACGTTCGTGAATCCGGCTTCGCGGATCGTCGCTGCGTCCGCCTCGTTTTGAGCGTAAAGCGGAATCTGTTTTGGCAAAAGCTCCTTCGCCGCTTCATCAAAGTGGTCGGCATGCAGATGCGTCACGAAAATCGCATCGGGATCAAGTAACGTTGAGACGTCGACCGGTAAGTCGACGAGCGGATTCGGGACGGCGTTTGGCGTTTGACCAAACGGCGGTAAGGTTCCTTTTTCGCCGAGAAACGGATCGATTAAAAATACTTGGTTGGCATAGGTGACGACGAGTGTGGCGTTACGGATTTGTTGAATGTCCATGGGCAGTCTTCCTTTCCTGTCTGGGAATGCTTCACTGTTCGTTCATTTCCCATTCGGAAGCCGGACTAATCATATCTGATCGTCAATCGTCTTCGGAAGCAGCTTTTCCATCGCCAGAACATCGACATAGTATCCGTTGAGCATGCCTTGCTCCTTAAACGTCCCGACGATCCGGAATCCGGACCGGATGTAGAGTTTTTGACCCAGCTTATTAAACGGGAAGGTAAACAGGATTAATTTATGGAATCCGTGCGTAATCGCGTGTTCCTCGATGATCCGTAAGAGCTGTCGTCCGATGCCTTGACCGCGGTGGGTTCTTGTGATGTAGACAGACAGTTCACCGACGGATTGATAGACCGGACGCGGATTGTAGGGATCAAGCGAGATGAAGCCAAGAATCGTCGTCCCTTCATACGCGACGAAACCGGCGTAACGTGTCGTCCGTTCCTGATACCAGTCTTTCATGAAGGACAGGTCCTTGGTATCCGTTTCAAGCGTCGCGATCCGGTCTTCGATTCCTTCGTTATAGATGGCGAGGATATGCGGTAAGTCAGCTTCCTGGACGGGTCGAATCATCATGAACGTGTCCTCCTGTTCGAGAGTCTTTTCTTCATTATATAGGAGGAAACGAAAACAAGCGGCATGTTTGTAGGATAGGAATTGCAAAAAAACAGACTGCCGGGCTTGAAGCCGCGGAGCAGTCTGTCCTGAGAAATCCTTTTTAGTTGGTCGTCTCGAGTGCGTCTTTTTCATAAATCGGCACCCAGCCGTCCGTCGTCACGAAAATCCGTACGGCAACGACTTGACGGTCGTCCTGGAGCGTGAAGTAATGGCGAGTGTTGACCGGGACGGAAATCAAATCGCCCGGGTTCAGCTCGATGTTGTAATAACCGACTTCGTCATCCTGGATTGCGAAGACGCCATGACCGCTGACGATGAAACGGACTTCATCATCCGTATGGTGATGTTCCTTCTGGAAGTTGACGAGCAACTCGTCCAAGTTTGGTGTCGCATCCGACAACGAAATGATATCTGCCGTCTGATAGCCGCGGCGTTCTGACACATCCGTGATTTCAGCTTGGAACGTATCGAGAATCGTTTGTTTGTCTTGATCCGTCAATGTATAGTTTTCAACCAGCTCCGCCGGCAGTTTCGAGACGTCCCATTGTTCGTAGAGTACACCGCGTGAGGTAAGGAATGAAGACACCTCGTTTTGATCCGTATACCGTTCGTTTGTCTGTTGGAAAAGTACTGTTGCCATTGTAAATTCCTCCTTTTTAATGAATCGCCTGTCGGCACGTTTGTAGTTTTAAGGTGTAACTGAACAAAAACTCGAATGCTTCCAACTGTTTTTTGGCTTCAAAGGCAGTCGGTGCCCAGACGGTGATGCCATGATTACGAATCAGGACGGCGCCGCTCTCGGCATGAACATGCGCTGCAAAGGCAGCGGCAAGTGTCGGAATGTCGGCATGGTTCGGGATGATCGGTACACGGACTTCCGCATCTTCTTCCCAACGGCCGAGTGCCTTGATGATTTCCTGACCGGCAAACCGAATCTCGCCTTGGTCGCCGTACAGTTCCGAAATGACATTATTGTCGACCGTATGGACGTGAAGGGAACAGCCGGCAGTCGTCCGGTTGAAGACCTCGACGTGGAGCAACGTTTCAGCAGAGGGACGCCCCGTCTGTTCGCCGATCAGTTGACCGGACGCGTCGACATGGACGAAGTCGTCCGGTGTATCCTGCCGTTTGTCCTTCCCGCTTGCCGTCACGAGAAATTCAGTCGGTTGATCGGCTGTCCGGATGGCGAGATTGCCGCTTGTGCCTGGGAACCAGTCGCGTGCTGCAAGTTCCTGTTTGACGGCCCGTAATTCTTCATATCGTTTTAAGAAGGTCATGTGTACACCACCTTTGTCTGGAGATGATTCAAGATGTCATGAAAGTTTTCGAACGGCGTATACGGGATGCCGTGCTGTTCACACAGCGTGATCAGATAATCCCGTGCATAAACGTGATCCGCCTGCTTAGCCAGTTCAAAATCTGTTACGGAGTCGCCAATCGCGATGATCGTGTCACCGTCCTGCTTCAGCTTCCGGGCGATCGAGGTTTTGCAACAGCCGCATTGATTTGTACAGGCCGCGTCGCAGGCATGCGGCCATTCGATTCGAACCGTCTCCTGGCTGAAGTCACTGCCGTTGCAATAAACCGCTTCGTCCGTCAGTACATCCGCAAGAATCGGCTGGACAAAAAAGTCGATCCCGCCGCTGACGATGGAAAAGTCAATCTCGTTCGATTTGGCAAAGGCGAGCAAGGTGTCGAAGCCGGGACGGATGACCGCCCGTTTCATCAAGAAATCAATGTAGTCCTGTTTTTGACTGGACGGAAGCAGCTGAAACATCTGTCCGACGCCGGACTGGATCGAGAGTGACCGGTCGAGCACACCTCGTTTTAACGGGTCAAATTTTTCCGACGGAGCGAACTCCTGCATCAAGGCGATGATATTATCGTGCTCCGTTACCGTGCCGTCAAAGTCACATAAAATCCGGATCGTCATTTCGTGATCCCCCAAGCATCGAGGGCGACACGTAATTCCTCGTGCCGGTGGGCGGCACTTGTCAGTGATTCGCCGGCCAGTGCTGCGTCGAGTGCCTGGCGGAAAGCGATGACTCCGGCCGCAGCACCTTGCGGATGACCGTGGACACCGCCACCGGCATTGATGACGGAATCGACGCCGAAATCACGAACAAGCTGGGCGACGAGACCCGGGTGGATTCCGGCGGACGGGACCGGGAGAATCGTTTTGGTCTCACCGATTCGGGTCGCTTCGACGGCAATTCCGCGGGCCAAGTCTTTGGCGAGGGCGACATTCCCGTACGGCGACGGGAACAGTGTCAAGTCGGCACCGGCAATCCGCGGCAACGTTCCGAGCAGGACCGGGGCGGCAATCCCGTACTCGGGACTGGCGATCAAGGCACCGCTCAACGCCGGATGATTAAAGATCGGGACCGGGATTTCCGGATCGGCTGCCAGTTCCCGCAAGACATCGAGCCCGTATGTAAACGTGTTGAGCAGGAGTGCCGTCGCTCCGGATTCAACCAGTCGTTTCGCCTGTTCTTTCAAGCGGAAGACCGGACCACTCAACGTAATCGCATAGAGGGCCCGTTTACCGGTCCGTTCATAGTGCACATCGAGGACTTCCCGTCCGATCCGCGCCCGGTCGAGTGCGGGTGTCAGCGGATTGTCGTATAAGATCTCGTCATCCTTGACGAGATCAATCCCGCCGGCAAGCTGGGCTTCGAGTTGTTCCCGTAAAAAAACGAGGTCCCGTCCGATGACGCCTTTGAAGATGCTCATCAACAGGGGGCGGTCATGGACTTGGATCAATTGGCGGACGCCCTCGATGCCGAATTTAGCACCGGGAAAATCCGGTGTGAACGAAGCGGGAAGCTGGAGATCCGTCAGTTTGATTTGACCGTCGAGCGACAGCTTGCCGAAGACGGTCGTCAAAATCGCCGAAAAGTCCCGTGAGACGTTGTGTTCCGGATAACGGATCGTGACATACCCTTTTCCGTCGTGTTCTTCCGTATGGACGACTTGTCCTTTGAAGGATTCAAGCTGTTGTTGTTCCAAATGATTCAAATCGGTCCATGAGCCGACCGTCAGACCGAGGGCGATTTGCTCTGCCCGTTTTGGTAACTGATCGGTCACGCCGAGTTGGTAAGTTGCGGTAATGTACGCCATGATCGTCGTCTCTCCCTTGTTAAAAAATACAAAAATGGTCCCTCGTCAATGACAAGAGACCATGAAAAATTGCGCGTGGACTCTTATCTGTCAGCGTGTTAGCTGCAAGAATTAGCACCGTGCCAAGTGGTCGGTTGCTGCGACATCGTAGGGCTCGTCCCTCCGTCTGCTCTTGATAAGAATTGGATGAAATTGTGAAATCTAATTGCAATTTTTACATGAGATGCCGGACTTGTCAAACTATATTTTGAAAATTTATTTTTTTGAAAATACTCCTTCTATAGATGTCTCCGTTTTGAGCGGATTGCACTAAAATTTGGAATTGACAGAGGGTGGTCGGCGCACGTAGTATTCAAATCAACATCAAACCACACGACAACTACATATGACTCTTATCGTGAGTTGGCAGAGGGAATTGGCCCGAAGACGCCGCAGCAACCGACCATCCGGCACGGTGCTACATCCAACAGACATTCGTCTGAGAGATAAGAGGACGGAGTATTCTACTGCGCCTCTTTTCTTTGACGAAAAGGGGCGTTTTTTCGTGTGATCATCAAGGGGGAAATCAGAATGGGATATCAAGCATTTACAGTACAGGACGCCATCGAACGGGTCCGGACACTCGGTCTGATCGGCAACGAACCGGTGACGGCAGAAGAAATCGGTGACGGCAATTTAAACCTGGTCTTTCGGATTCATGCGGGGGACCAGCACCTGATTTTAAAACAAGCGTTACCGTATGCGAAGGTCGTCGGTGAAAGCTGGCCGCTGTCGCTCGAACGGGCATGGATCGAACAGTCCGCGTTAAAAGAATTCGCGAAAGTCGCGATTCCGTTTGTCCCGCGTGTGTATCATGCCAGCAAAGAAGAAGCCTTCACGGTGATGGAAGACTTGTCTCATCTGACAATCGTCCGGGCTGGATTGCTTGCGGGAGAAAAGTATCCGTTGCTCGCGGAACACATCGGTTCGTATTTGGCCCGGACGCTGTTTTATACGTCGGATTTTGCCCTCGGACCGGTCGCGAAAAAACAGATCGCCCGTCAGTACTACAATCCGGATCTGTGCGACATCACGGAGAAACTGATTTTCACGGACCCGTTTTATGATGCGGAAACGAATACGATTGAAGCAGGACTGGAAGCGGAAGTCGACCGGATCTGGAACGACGCGGAGCTGAAACGGGAAGTCGCAAAGCTCGAAGCCCTGTTCATCACGAAAGGTGATGCCTTGCTGCACGGCGACTTACATACAGGCAGCATCTTCGCCTCGGCGGAAGAAACCAAGGTCATCGATCCGGAGTTCGCGTTTTACGGTCCGTTTGGGTTTGATGTCGGTCAGTTCATCGCCCATCTGTTTTTTGCCGCTTATCCGGACTATGACCGGTTGCGCGAGGAACGGATCAAGGACATCGATACGTTTTGGCTGACGTTTGCGTCGACGTTCAAGGCGTTGTGGGAGCGGGAAGCGGTGGAGCCGTTCCGTTCAGCGGACGGTCTCGTTGAGGATGTCCTCAGTACGATTTTACAAGATGCGCTTGGGTTTGCCGGATGCGAGTTGATTCGCCGGACGATCGGACTGGCACCGGTCGCGGACTTGGAACAGATTACCGATCCGACCGTTCGTCTCGAACGAAAACGTCATGCGTTACGCCTCGGTACTGCGTTGATCAAACGCCGGACGGAATGCAAGACGTTTACGGATCTGCGGAACTTTGATGTAACGGAGGAACTCAGCCGATGAGTCAATTCGTTCAGAGCATCATCTATGAAAACGGAACAGTGACGATCTTGGACCAAACCCGTCTCCCGGAAGAAGAACGGTATGAAGTCATTCACGATTTGGCGCAGGCGATTGAAGCGATTAAACAACTGCGTGTCCGGGGGGCGCCGGCAATCAGTTTATTCGGCGGTTTCGTCCTCGTGCAGGAAGCGTTTCGGACAACAGGATCGCTTGACGAAGTGAAACAGGAACTGCTGACGGTGTCGGCCCAATTACTGGCCACCCGGCCGACCGCCGTCAATTTGCGGAACGTGCTCGACGAACTGAATCAGCTCATCGTTTCGGCCACGACGCTTGCAGAACTGCCGAAACGTCTGGAACAAAAAGCGGTGGCGCTTTATGAAGCGGATGCCAAGACGTCACGGCAAATCGGCGTGCATGCCTTGGAGTTGTTTCAGGCCAATGACCGGGTGTTGACGATTTGTAATGCCGGATCGATTGCGACAGCGGCTTACGGGACGGCACTGGCCCCGTTTTATCTCGCCAAGGAGCAAGGCATCCCGTTATCCGTCTATGCGTCGGAAACACGGCCTTTGTTGCAGGGTGCGCGTTTGACGACATGGGAGTTGCAACGGGCAGGGATTGACGTCACCTTGATCACGGACAATATGGTCGCGCATACGATCAAGGAAAAACAGATCACCGCCATCATCGTTGGAGCGGACCGGATTACCCGAAACGGCGATACGGCCAATAAAATCGGGACGTTCCAGCTGGCGTTACTCGCACGTGCCTTCGGAATTCCATTTTACGTCGCCGCACCGCTGTCGACGTTTGACTTAACGAGTTTATCAGGCGACGAGATTGAGATCGAAGAACGGGCAGCGACGGAAGTGACGCAGTTTGCCGGACAGGTGACGGCGCCTGCGGGTGTACCGGTCTTTAATCCGGCGTTTGACGTGACACCGCACGAACTCATCACTGCCATCATCACGGAACTGGGCGTCATCGAACGACCGAGTGTGGAAACGATCGAACAGACGGTAGGACAACAGACCATTTAAACAGACAGGGGAGATCCAGATGAAAAAATTAGCATTTGCTGTACTTGCACCGGCGGTCTTGCTGGCTGCTTGCGCCAATAGTGAAGCGACACCGACGAAAAAAATCAGCGGTGTCCCGGAAAGTGTCCAAGGAGACGTCAAGATTGCCGTCATCCGCAATCTCGCATCCGACGATCATACGAAACAATTTTTGGACGGTGCCCGGTCAGAAGGGGAAGCGCTTGGTTTTAAGGTCAACACGTTCATCTCCGAAGGCAATGACGTCAAGTTCAAGGAACTGGTGGCACAAGCCGTTCAGCAGGATTATGACGGACTGATCATCTCGCACGGAAAAGAAGATTATGCCTACGACATGATCAAACCGGCAATCGACAAAGGGATTAAAGTCGTGACGTTTGATACGGTGACGAAGAAAAAAGACCAGACGTTAAAAGGCATCACAGAGACCTTCCAAGATGATCACAAACTGGCGCAACTTTCACTCGATGAAGTGACAAAAGTGAAGGACGACAAGCCGGTCCGGGTCATTAAATTATGGTTTGGTCCGGGATTTGCACCGCTGGACCGTCGTCAGGAAATCTATAAGACGTACGAAGCCGATGGCAAAATCAAGACGCTTGAAACGGTTGGACCAACGAACTTCCAGGATGTCCAAGGCGATATTGCGACGAAGATGAACGCGATTCTCGCCAAATATCCGAAAGGAAGCATCGATGCCGTCTGGGGAGCGTGGGATGAAGTCGCCAAGGGCGCCTATAAATCCTTAAAAGATAACAAACGTCAGGAAATCCCGTTGATTTCAATCGATGTCTCGAACCAAGACATTAACTTGATGCGTGAGAAAGGAAGCAACTGGGTGTCAACGAGTGCCGTCGATCCCCACTTGATCGGACAGACGGACATGCGTCTGCTGGCGAAAAAACTGGCCGGCGAAAAAACACCGGACAGCTTTGACCTGGATGCTAAATTAGTCGAGCAAAAGGCACTCAAAGCAGATACGACGATGTACAATCTCGATACGATCATCAAAGGCTGGAGCACGTCCGAGAAATTCAACGAACCTTGGATGGAAAAACTGCGGAAAGCGAATGCTTCGAAATGACACAGTCCGATGTGACCAACCGGCTCGAGATGCGCGGGATCTCAATTGAATTCCCGGGTGTCAAAGCGCTGGATGAGGTGAATTTTTCCGTGCGCCGCGGGGAAATTCATGCGCTCGTCGGAGCGAACGGAGCCGGTAAGTCGACGCTGATGAAAGTATTGGCGGGAGCGCATACTTCGTACGACGGGACGATTTCGTTTGAAGGCGTGCCGTTGACGATTGATTCGCCGCGTGCCGCCAAACGAGCGGGGATTGAAATCGTCTACCAAGAGGTCGATACGGCACTGATTTCGTACTTGACGGTCGCAGAAAACATTTGTCTCGATTTGTTGACGAACGGACAGCTCAAAGGGGTCATCCGGCAACGCCGTTTTGAACAGATTGCACTGGAGGCGCTCGGGAAACTCCAGTCTTCCATCGATGTCCGGCAACGGGTCAGTGAACTGCGTCTTGCCGACAAGCAGTTGGTTTTGATCGCCCGGGCACTCGTCCAAGACAGCCGTTTTTTAATCCTGGATGAACCGACGGCTCCACTCAGTCAGCGGGAGACGGAGCACCTGTTTCGGGTCATCAAGGAACTGGCGACACGTGAACAACTGGGCGTGATTTTCATCTCACACCGCCTTCAGGAGTTGTTTACGATCTGTGAGTCGATTTCCGTCATGCGTGACGGGAAACTGGTCGCCCGCCAAGCACTGGTCGGGCAAACGAAAGAGACGATCGTGGAACAGATGCTCGGAAGACGTTTGCAACAGACGGACCGGCAAACAAGACCCGTTGGACAAGCGTTGCTCGAACTTGATCAAGTATCGGTCACGGGACAGCTGGATCAGCTGTCCTTGACGGTCCATGCAGGTGAAGTAATTGGAATTGCCGGACTTGTCGGAGCGGGAAAAACCGAGCTCTGTAAGACGATTTTTGGGGTAATTCCGACTGCGGCAGGACAGATTCGAGTAGCCGGCGAACCGGCAAACATCCGGTCGCCGCACGAGGCCGTCAGCCGCGGGATTGGTCTGGTTCCGGAAGAACGGCGGAAAGAAGGTATCCTTGTCGCGGATCCGATTTACCAAAACATGACGGCGGCGAGTCTCAAACAATTCGTCAATCGGTTCGGTTGGGTCCAGACCGGTCAGGAACGGACTGCCGCCAAGGACATCATCAAACGATTGGCGATTAAATCAACGGATGAAACGCAACGCGTGGCGGGACTTTCGGGCGGGAATCAACAGAAGGTCGCGATCGGTAAGTGGCTCCTCGCCGACGCATCGGTCCTGCTGCTCGACGAACCGACGAAAGGCGTCGATGTCGGGGCGAAACGGGAAATCTTCCACGTGATTCATCAGCTGGCTGAACAGCAAAAAGGGATTCTGTATGCTTCCAGTGAATTCGATGAATTGCTGACGGTGACGGATCGGATTTATGTCATGTATGACGGCAAAATCGTGTTCGAGACCAAGACCTCGGAGACGACGGAAGAGCAATTACTGTTATACGCGACAGGGGGGACAACGTCATGAACGAAGTATTGCACGAACCAAGCACGGAACAGGAACGAAAAACGGACCGGCAACCGGCCGGTAAACGAATATTACGCTTTTTGAATGATTGGGGGATCGTCCTCGCAATCCTCGCACTCATCTTCTTTTTTGCCGTAACGGCACCAAGCTTTTTACAAAGCGCGAACCTGATCAACATTTTGCGCAGCATCTCGATCGTGACGATCATTGCGATCGGTTTGACCGTTTCGCTGACCGTCAACGGTTTTGATCTGTCGGTCGGTTCAACCGCGACATTTGCCAGTTCGCTCGTCGTATCATTTTTTGTCTGGTACAGCCTCCCGCTTGGCTTGTCGATTGGCTTGGCGATTTTGATTGCCTTAAGCGTTGCGCTGGTGAACGTGCTGTTGATCGTTAAATTCAAGATTCCCGACTTATTTGCGACACTCGCGACGATGTTCATTTTTGAAGGGGTAGCGATGACGTATACCGGCGGTGGATCGATCAGTGCCGGGATGCCGCGGCTCGACGGGACACCGACGGTCGGGATGATTCCGGAAGGATTTTTGACAATCAGTCAGGCGCCGTGGATCATTTTCATCATGTTGGTCGTCGTTGCGGTAACGCATCTGTTTTTAAACCATACACGACACGGCCGCTTCTTATACATCATTGGCGGAAATCCGGAAGCGGCACACTTGACGGGAATCCCGGTGCAACGTTACCGGGCACTGGCCTATGTAATTGCCGGGGGGCTCGCAGCGGTCGGAGGCATTCTCCTCGCTTCACAAGTCGGCTCGTCGCAAATTAACGCCGGATCCGGCTATTTGATGCCGGCGGTCGCAGCAGCGTTCATCGGTTCGTCGTTTGCCGGACAAGGGAAACCAAATGCTGTCGGTACACTCGTCGGAGCCTGCTTGGTCGGGGTGCTCGAAAACGGACTGGTGATGTTATCTGTCCCTTACTATTCCTTGAACATCATCAAGGGAGCTGTCCTGGCACTGGCCTTAGCTTCGACCTATTACCGCTATCAGAAAAAATAATCAAAAAAGTAGGTTTAACTTCTAATATAATCGGTAATATTCAGTATATGAAAGGATGGTGATGCACATGAATGATTACCAATGTATAGGGAACGATCGCATGTCGCTTCGAGGAGAAGAGGATCACCGGACTTGACGAAGGCAACATGACAATAGACACGGATTGATACGTGTTTTACGTGCAGATTGCACGGCTCAAGAACGGTTTACGAGATGTGATCGTTCCTGAAAGCAGGAAGGGGGAGTCGCGAACAGCGACCCCCCTTTTGTGCGTATTGAGGTACCCGTATTCCTTTAAAAGAAACAGCGGATATGAGATGATATAAAAAGTCAGAAAATTCAACTACTAAATAGCAAGGGGCCAGACAATGCGAACATATACAAAGGAGATTCAAGCGATCATCGACAACGTAGAAAAAGTAATCATCGGTAAAGAAAATGTGATTACGCAATCCTTAGCAGCATTACTTGCCGGAGGGCACGTGTTACTGGAAGACGTACCGGGTGTCGGGAAAACGATGCTTGTTCGGGCGTTCAGCCGTTCGATTGGTTTGACGTTCAAACGGGTTCAATTTACACCCGATCTGTTGCCGTCCGATTTGACGGGCGTATCCATGTATAATCAAAAAACGAGTCAGTTTGAATACCGGCCGGGTCCTTTGATGGGAAACATTGTCCTGGCGGATGAAATCAACCGAACATCACCGAAAACGCAATCGGCGTTACTGGAAGGGATGGCGGAAGCGAATGTCACGGTCGATGGAGAGATTCATACGCTTCCAAATCCCTTTTTTGTCATGGCAACGCAAAATCCGATTGAACACGAAGGAACGTATCCACTCCCGGAAGCCCAACTTGACCGGTTTTTAATCAAGGTCAAAATGGGGTATCCGGATTTCCAGCAGGAGATGAAACTGTTGACGCGGTTTGAGCGGGACGAGCCGATCGAGACACTTGAATCGGTCATCACCCGCGACGAGTTGTTGCGGATGAAGGAAGAAGTAAAGGGCGTTCATGTCTCGCAACCGGTCAAAAAATATATCGTTCAACTGGTCCAAGCGACACGCAGTCATGCGTCACTTTATCTTGGTGCCAGTCCGCGTTCCTCGATTGCGTTGATGAAGGTCGCACAAGCCTGGGCCTATATGGAAGGACGGACCTTCGTCCTGCCGGATGATGTCAAACATTTGTTGACGCCGGTGCTCTCACACCGTCTGATTTTGACGGCAGATGCCAGGTATCATGGACAGACCGCCGAACGTATTTTGGAACAGGTGAAAAAGGAAGTTGCCGTGCCGATCCAGCAAGACGTGGAGTCTTTATGACACGATGGCAAATCGGCTGGCGTTATGCCGTCTTGCTGATCACGGTCACGGCACTCTGGGTCTACGCCCGGATTGACGGCGGAAACGTCGCGTCCCTGTTGTTGTATGTCATGGCAGGATTGACGATCTATTGGACGCTGTTTTTGATTTGGCCGGTCACGCAAGCGATTGCGACGCGTGAGGTGTCGAACAAGATGTTGATTGCCGGGACGGATATTCCGGTCTCTCTGAAAGTCCGGCGGAAGTTTCCGTTTCTTGTCGGCGCTGTCGAAGTGACGGAAGTTGTACCGGAGGAACTGAGTGAAGAAGAACTCAATATCCGGCATCCGTTACGGGCACATTACCGAAAGGTCGAACACATCGACTACATGATTCCGTCGATTCGGCGGGGACTCTATCAGATTCCCGGTTGTATGCTTGAAATTCGCGATCCGTTCGGTTTGTTTATGCGTAAAAAACTCTATCCTGTCGAAACGTATCTGGCGGTGGAACCTGCCCGCTTGGCCGTGCAACTGCCGCATGAGGACGACCGTGGGGACGGAGGGATCTCACCGGTCTCGCTTGATCTCCGGCAGTCGTCCTTCACGGTCGTCGGTGTCCGGGAATACGTCAGCGGGGACCGGATGAATCAGATTGACTGGAAAGCAACCGCAAAGCGGCAAGGCTTGATGACCAAAACGTTTGAACGGGAACAGGAACGCGAGACGACGATTGTGTTTGATGAAGGAACGGTGAGTGACGATGACTTCGAACGAAGCATCTCGATGCTCGCTGCAGCGACGGATCAACTGAACAAACGTCATTTGAATTACCGGATCCATCTCGTCGGACATGGTGTCCAGTCGTTGTCGTTGCCGCTTGAAGGCGCGAAGCTGACCCATTATTTAATGACGGCGCAACCGAGTCGGACCCGCTCGTTCATCGAGTCGTGGGAGTACTCTTCTAAAGCGTTACGACTGAACGGAAACGTCCTGTTTATCACACCGGACCTCGAATCCAACAATGAGTTGTGGATTTCAAAAGTCCGACAGGAAGCGACGGTTCATGTCTATACACCCGAGAGGAGGGAAACCCGATGATACGACGACTGATTTGGAATTTACTCGCGGGACTTCTGTTTGCGAGCTTCATGCCGCCGTTACTTGAGTTGACGACGTTCGAGAGTGTTGTTCCCTTCCTGCCGCTGTTATTGACACCGCTGTTGTTGTCACATCTGCGGCGCAGTTGGTTTTTACTGGGCAGTCTGTTCGCGCTGCTCCTGTCGTTTTATTTCATTTTGATCCCGGGTGAAGCGCCATGGAATCTGTTCCGGGAAATCGCAGGGGACGTCAATCGGGTCATCAACGGAGAGCTTCCGGGACGCCCTGCATTCGCCTTCTCGATTGGACTGATCAGCTTTTTGATCGGCTACCTGGCGCGCCGGACGTTTCCGAATCGCGGGTTCGTCTTTGGTCTCGCGCTTGGTGTGATCGGCTTTATTGCCTATTGCGACACGTGGACGGACTATTCAGGTGAACAGTTCATTATCTATCCGATCGTCTTGGCGCTGCTGTTGCTCTATGCGACGGAAGTCAGCGAACGGCCAAAGGCGTCGTATGTCCGACCGATGAGTGCGTTGTTGATCATTGGAGCGACACTGGTCGCAGCCGTTCAAAGCCCGGTCATCACAGCGACCTGGCAGGACAGTTGGTACGACTGGACCGATGGATTTGAAAGTGAAGGGACATCGTCCAGCCAAATCCAGAAGGTCGGATACGGCAACAACGATGAACAGTTGGGCGGTCCGTTTCAGATGGACGACCGGGAAGTTTTCCAGGTCGAGAGTGAGGGGAGCCGCTACTGGCGGGTTGAGACCAAAGACATCTATACCGGAAAAGGATGGGTGTTGTCGGAATCCGAGCCGGAAATTGATTCCCGTGGATTTTTCTCGCACTTTGGCGATGACGTCGAAACACGACAGGAACGGGCGACCTTTGAACTGTCGCGCGAACTGCCGTTTGTTCCTTACAACGGGGACAATGTCCGTTTGAGTGTAGACGAGCAACGGCAAAACCTGTTGATTGATCCGGAAAATCAAAAGATTTCTTATCTCGACGATGCCGAACGGCAACAAAATTATCAGATTCAATACACGTATCCGTTATTCACGGAAGAACTGCTCCAGACGGACGAGCCGATTTCATTGTCCGCGATGGAACAAGACCGTTACTTGCAATTACCGGATAACCTGCCGGACCGGGTCCGTGATCTTGCGACAGAGATCGTCGCGGATGAGGACAGTCCGTGGGATCAAGCAAAAGCGATCGAAAATTATTTCGAACAGGAAAACTTCGAATACAATACGGAAGAAGTCGCCGTACCGGAAGAAAATCAAGATTACGTCGACCAATTCTTATTCGAGACGAAGCTCGGCTACTGTGACAACTTCTCGACGTCAGCAGCTGTTCTGTTACGGGCGGCCGGTCTTCCGGCACGCTGGGTGAAAGGGTTCACAGGAGGCGATTCCGATGTCATCGGGTCAGCCGTGACGAGTTACACCGTCCGGAACAAAAATGCCCATTCCTGGGTCGAAGTCTATATTGAAGGACCGGGCTGGGTACCGCTTGAGCCGACCGTCAGTTTTGACGGGGCCGGACAGTATACGATCAATCAGGAAACGGACAATGAAACCGAGCAGGCGAATCCGCAACGCGATACGGAAACCGATACGGAAACCGCTACACCAGAACGTCCGCAGGAAAATCTGTTGGACGAAGAACAGACGACGACAACGACACAAAACGATCAACAATCGATTCCGGTTTGGCCGATTGTCGGTCTGGTGGTTGGAGGGCTGTTCCTCTATCTCTTCCGCAAAGCGTTGATGCGGACAGCGGCGATTTTATTCTTCCGCAATCAGGTAAATCGTCCGGAAGGATACCGACGGATGTACCGTTACTTGTTACGCCGTCTCGATAAAAAAGGCTTCCACTACAAGGACGGACGAACGCTTGCCGAACTTGCACACGAGGTCGACGGTTACTACGAGACCTATGCGATGCGTCCGTTGACCGATGCCTATGAACGGATGGTCTACGGAGGGGAATCGTTATCCGCTGACAAAAAACGTGAATATTTCGAAAATATCATTCGACGGATAGAGGGTTGATATTTTCGAATTGATACAGTTACAATGGGAACAACGTAAATCATACATGCATCTCCTTTGTATATACTCGCGAATATGGCGTGAGAGTCTCTACCGGGTCACCTTAAACGACCTGACTATGAAGGAGCAGACCCTTCGTATACACTTTTTGTGAAGCGGCCTGCTCTTTTTCCATTTTATCTATGGGGGAAGAGTGGGCTTTTTTCATCGGGGTACGCATGAAATTGGAAAGGCGGGAATAGATTTGGAAGCACATTTGGACCAAGAAATGATCCTCGTCCTCGACTTTGGAGGTCAGTACAATCAATTGATCACACGCCGCATCCGTGATCTCGGAGTTTACAGTGAACTGCATTCGCATAAGATCACTGCAGCGGAAGTAAAAGACATCGCACCAGCCGGTATCATCTTCTCCGGTGGACCACGGAGTGTCTACGCAGAAGACGCGTACCGCTGTGATCCAGAAATCTTTGACCTCGGCATTCCGATTTTCGGAATTTGTTACGGTATGCAATTGATGTCGCAACACTTTGGTGGAACGGTCGAACGTGCCGGACACCGCGAGTACGGAAAAGCGACGTTGACACTCAACGATCCATCACCAATGTATGCGAACCTGCCGCTCGAACAGACGGTTTGGATGAGCCACAGTGACCTCGTCACGTCGGTACCAAACGGTTTCGTCGTCGATGGAACAAACGTCTCGTGCCCAATTGCTTCAATCAAGAACGAAGAACTGAAAATGTACGGTGTCCAGTATCATCCGGAAGTGAACCACACGATGTTCGGCAAAGAACTCTTGAAGAACTTCCTGTTTGAAGTCTGTCGGTGTACAGGCGACTGGTCGATGGAAAACTTCATCGAAATCGAAATCGCGAAGATCAAAGAAGAAGTCGGCGACAAAAAAGTCCTTTGTGCGCTTTCAGGCGGCGTCGATTCTTCTGTTGTCGCAGCACTCATTCACGCGGCAATCGGTGACCAATTGACATGTATGTTCGTCGATCACGGTCTCTTGCGTAAAGGGGAAGCCGAAAGTGTCATGAAGACATTTGCGGATCACTTCCACATGAACGTCATCAAGATTGACGCGCAGGACCGTTTCCTGAACAAGTTAAAAGGCGTTGCGGATCCGGAAGAAAAACGGAAAATCATCGGGAACGAATTCGTGTATGTCTTCGATGAAGAAGCGTCGAAGTTAACGGATATGGACTTCCTTGCCCAAGGAACGCTTTATACGGATATCATCGAAAGTGGAACCGATACGGCCCAAACGATCAAATCGCACCACAACGTTGGTGGATTACCGGAAGACATGCAGTTCAAGTTGATTGAACCAATCAACACGTTGTTCAAGGACGAAGTCCGCGAACTCGGAAAAGAACTTGGATTGTCGGACGAAATCGTCTGGCGTCAACCGTTCCCGGGACCAGGTCTCGGAATCCGTGTCCTCGGTGAAATCACAGACGAGAAGCTCGAAATCGTCCGGGAATCCGATTTCATCCTCCGCGATGAAATCAAAAAAGCCGGTCTCGAACGCGAGATTTGGCAGTACTTCACGGTCTTGCCGCCGCTTCGTTCAGTTGGTGTCATGGGTGACGAGCGGACATACGACTATGCAGTCGGCATCCGTGCTGTCACGTCGATTGACGGCATGACGTCGGACTGGGCACGCATCCCGTGGGACGTGCTCGAGAAGATTTCGGTTCGGATCGTCAACGAAGTCCAGAACGTTAACCGCGTCCTGTACGATGTGACGTCGAAACCACCTTCAACGATTGAGTGGGAATAAAAATTAGATTTGCTGAGGGGAATCGTCTCATGAAGCCTTTCGTACCAATGTTTTAAAGGGGACAGGTGAAAAGAAGTTCGTTTCACCTTCAACAATTCGTTTTTAAAATGAAGCTCTCTTTTGTTCACAACTTGTGGATGAAAGGGGGCTTTTTTCGTGACCAAAATCATGGAACTGTTGGATGACTTTAAACTGAACTCGCAAACTCAAGCAGATCGAGATTGCATCCGGTGCTTGCTATTATAATATGAAGTGAATAATTAAACGGAGTGGGTAGGTGCAATTATGATTGATTGGACATGGACTGAAGTCGACAAATTAGAGAAACAAGAGAAATGGAATGAAGCAAAAGCATATCTACTAAACTCTTGGCGGCAAAATCCCACAGACTTAAAAACTGTGATTCGACTGGGCTTTTTTTGTTGGTATGTCGTAGTCGAACAAGGACCGCTCGGTATTACAGATGCAGATGTAGATATGGATGAATTAGAGTCGTTACTGGAGGAAGTCACACATTTCGGCTTAGCCCATTTTATGACGAATGAGGATTTTCTCTGGTGTTTTGGTTATATGATTTCCATGTTTCCCGATTATTTTGGTGACTATGAACAGTGGGAAGAAAAAGGGATTTCTATGTTAAAACGTGCTTATGAATTGTATCCTGAGGAACCTGTATATAAATATTCTTACTTAGGATCTTTCCCGAATACCTATGGAACACTTAAGAATGAATTAAAGCAGATACAACCTGTTTTAGAAGATCGATTTAAAGGAGAAGGCTTATTGGCAGAATACTTTAAAGAAGTACTCCGTCAACGTTAACTTTCAATAAGGAACAAGCTCCATATGAATTAAGAATTTGTTTCCAATCGGAAGAGCGACTGTAAGTTACTTTCTTTTTCGCGTGATGCGTCTACAACATTTCTGTTTCTTTTCTTCAAAAAAACGTGTGTTTAAATATAGACTTTAGTAACTTAAAAAGAGAGATATCAATCAACAGATGAAAAGAGGAGTTGGAGGAAGGTAATGAACGGACGCGATCGGGTTTACGATCATGCCAAATTAGTATTGATTTTTTTAGTAGTCCTTGGTCATATAATCGAGCCCTTTATTTCAAAAAGCCCAGAGTTGGAAAGTGTATTTAATTTTATTTATTTATTCCATATGCCAGCTTTCATTTTCATATCGGGTTATTTTACAAAGGGGGAATTAACTCTTAAAACCGGGCTGAAACTGTTTTTGGATTATCTTGTGTTATTCATCCTGATACAGCTGGTATTTGTAGCGGTGATGAAAGGGATCGGAATTGACCAATATCAATTCTTGACGGTACAACCGGCTTATATCTATTGGTATCTGTTTGCGATGTTTGTCTGGAGTCTCCTGCTGCCGGCGGTTCTTTGGCTGGGACGATCCGTCAAGATGGGAATCGGACACGTTTTGTTGGTCAGTATGCTGGCCGCCTTGGGAGCCGGCTACATCGATCAAATCGGCTGGGCATGGAGCTTATCGCGCATTGTCGTCTTTTTTCCGTTTTTTGTGCTCGGCTATTACTTCAAGCGTCGTGGATGGATCATCTATCAGGTGTTCCCGAACCGCGGGATGGCTTTAGTGGTCATGCTGGCTAGTGCTCTGATGATGTGGACATGGCCAAACCTTTTTCAGTTTGATTTGCTGAGTGGAGCGAATTCATATTTCAAGATGGGGTTAGATGAAACTGGACTAATCTTGCGGCTTGTTCTGTATATGATTCAGTGTCTGATGATCATGGCATTCTTTACGTTGTTGCCGAGAAAACCATTCGTATTTTCCCATCTTGGAACGAAGACATTGACGATTTATATTCTCCACGGCTTTCTCGTCAAAGGACTGGTCGCCGCGTCTTACTTTGATGAGCTCACAATCGGACGAGTACTTTTTCTTCCGATGTTAGCGGTAGTCCTCGTGATGGTCTTGGGAAGATTGCCCATCCGTTTTCAGTTATCGCCTTACATATTAAAGCAAACTAACCGTGAGAAGAAAAACAAGGAAAAAGTCAGTTAGTCTAAAAAAACGCTTCCAAAACCGAACGTTCGGTTTATTTAATCCACTAAATTTCGCTTTTATGGTTGACCGTCTATTTTGTGCGTGCTACGATGTGTCTGTTCTTATTTTTATCATCCACTAAAAAACAAAAAATAATGCCGTATAATTCTGGGGATATGGCCCGGAAGTCTCTACAGGAACACCTTAAAGGTTCCTACTACGGCGTGCACTGATTCTGGTGTGCGCTTAACGAAACGGCTTTTACCGCTTAGGTAACTGCCGTTTTTTTCGTTTCTTGAGACGGCTTATTTGGAAAGAGGGCAACCATGAGCACACAGTTGAAACAGCAGCAACCCAAACCAAAGGAGAACGCGATCGCGCGGTACTTCGATTTTAATGGACTCGGTACGAATATGCGGACAGAGTTCATCGCCGGTATGACGACCTTCTTCGCAATGGCGTACATCTTGTTCGTCAATCCGAACACGCTTGCCGAAGCGGGAATGGATGCCGGAGCAGTCTTCGGCGCAACCGCACTCGTTGCGATCATCGGTTCGGTCACGATGGGCTTACTCGCCAACTATCCAATTGCCTTGGCGCCCGGTATGGGACTCAACGCGTTCTTCGCTTACAGCGTCGTCATCGGGATGGGCATTCCGTGGGAGACCGCTTTATCCGGTGTCTTGGTATCCGGTCTTGTCTTCATGGTGTTAACAGCGTCTGGTATCCGGGAAACGATCATCAATGCGATTCCTGAACCGCTTAAAATGGCAGTTGCTGCCGGAATCGGTTTATTCATTGCTTTCATCGGTTTAAAAACAGGTGGTATCGTCGTCGCCAACGAAGCCACGCTCGTCTCACTCGGTAACCTTGGTCAAGGAACGACATTACTTGCAGTCTTCGGTTTAGTGGTTTCGGCCATCTTGATGACACGTGGTGTCAAAGGTGCGATTTTCTTCGGAATGATTTTGACGGCGATCGCCGGTATGATTTTTGGTTTGATTCCGGTTCCGTCAAGTCTTGGTGAGATCGTCTCAGCACCACCAAGCATCGCGCCGACATTCGGCCAAGCGTTCTTACACTTCAACGAAATTTTCACGGTTCAAATGGCGATTGTCATCCTGACGTTCTTCTTCGTTGATTTCTTTGATACGGCAGGTACACTGGTTGCCGTCGCGAACCAAGCAGGATTGATTAAAGAAAATAAAGTCCCGCGTGCCGGTCGTGCCTTGATCGCTGACTCGACAGCAACAGTTGCGGGTTCAATCCTCGGAACATCGACGACCGTCTCGTACATTGAATCAAGTGCAGGTGTCGCAGCGGGTGGTCGTTCAGGAATGACGGCAATCGTTACAGGGTTATTTTTCGGACTTGCCTTGTTCTTCTCGCCGTTACTTGCCGTCATCACGGCACCGGTCACAGCGCCGGCCTTGATCATCGTCGGTGTACTGATGGCTTCGTCCCTTCTCCAGATTGACTGGAAGAAGTTCGAATATGCGGTTCCGGCTTTCTTGACGGTCATCATGATGCCGCTCACGTACTCGATCGCGACCGGGATTGCTTTTGGATTCTTGTTCTATCCGATTACGATGATCGCAAAAGGACGCGGAAAAGAAGTCCATCCGATCATGTATGTGATGTCGCTTGGATTCCTCGCGTACTTCATCTGGTTACACTAATTCTTTCAGTTTGTCATGACGTCTTTCTTCTATATAGAAGAAAGGCGTTTTTTTTATGCACAAGGGAAAGGGGACTAAGAGGAGGTGTTTCCATGATTGAAAAGATTACAGGTCCCGTCTTTGAATACTTGGCGGAGGACGAACGGTTGATTCAGGTGGCGCGTAAAGTCGGTTTACCTTTAGGTGGAACGTTTTTTGTCGGTGGGCAACGGACGGAAGAAACCATCGACACCGTTCGAACATTTAATGAAGATGGACGGGCGGTAACGGTCGATTGTTTGGGTGAGTTCATTGAATCGGAACGCGATGCGGCAGCGATCGCTGATGAATGCATTAAAGTCATCCATCGAATTTCAGAGGAGGGACTGAATGCTCAAGTCTCGCTGAAACTCACATCCGTCGGATTACGACTCGATCCACGGATCGCGGTTACACAAATGACCCGGATTTTAGAAAAGGCAGAACAGTTTGGGATGCGTGTGACAGTTAATATGGAAGAAGAGGCTGTTTGTGAGACGATCATCCAAGTCTTTGAACAGTTGCGACAGCGGTTCTCAAATGTCGGGATTGCCTTGCAAGCCAATTTATACCGGACACGTTTTGATCTCGAACGCTTGCAATCCACCGTTCGTGTCGTCAAGGGGGCATATACCGGTCCGGAAGATATTTATATTGAACGAAAAGAAACCGTGGACGCGACCTATTTACAACTGGTCAAACACAACCTGTTGCAAGGATGTTATACGCAGGTGGCGACACATGACGAAGACATGATTCAAGAAATCATTCGTTTTGTGCATCAACAGGGGATCGGATTCGATCAATTCGAGTTTCAGATGCTGCAAGGAATGCGACCGAATCGTCAAAAGGAATTAGTCGATGAGGGATACCGTGTTGTCATTTACGTGCCGCATGGTGTCGATTGGTATACGTACCTGATGAAACGTTTGGCGGAACGACCGGCAAACATCGTCTTTACCGCAATCAGTATGTTAAGACTTTAAAGGCTTTACAAAGGGTTTTTGGATCCTTTGTAAAGTTTTTTTGAAATAATGCTTGTGTTTGTCGAATTTTGTTGTTATATTAATAAATGTTCCAGCGAGACGCCTTTTATAAACGGTTTGTTGGGGCTGAAAAATCTTTTCTAAAATATGGTTGACATAATCGAAAGAACCTGTTAATCTATTGAAGTCGCTAACACGACGCAAAAGAAATGACGAACTTTGAAAACTGAACGATGAGGCAAAAAACGTATCTTCGGATACAAACAATGAATGAAGCGCAAGCTTCGTCAACGTGACTCCGGTCACAAC
>NZ_QXJB01000006.1:0-164468 GCF_003598705.1 Exiguobacterium sp. RIT452 | reverse complement strand
ATTTATTTTTATTTATTCCGCAATAGCTCAGTGGTAGAGCAACCGGCTGTTAACCGGTAGGTCGTAGGTTCAAATCCTACTTGCGGAGCCAATGGCCCGTTGGTCAAGCGGTTAAGACACCGCCCTTTCACGGCGGTATCACGGGTTCGATTCCCGTACGGGTCACCATTTTTTATTTTTTGCCGGTGTAGCTCAGCTGGTAGAGCAACTGACTTGTAATCAGTAGGTCGCGGGTTCGACTCCTGTTGCCGGCACTGTTTTTTTCAATTGTATAGTTCCTAGACAAACTGGGGGGGTAGCGAAGTGGCTAAACGCGGCGGACTGTAAATCCGCTCCCTCGGGTTCGGCGGTTCGAATCCGCCCCCCCCCACCATGTCGAGCCATTAGCTCAGTTGGTAGAGCATCTGACTTTTAATCAGAGGGTCGCAGGTTCGAATCCTGCATGGCTCATATTTTGCGGAAGTAGTTCAGTGGTAGAATACGACCTTGCCAAGGTCGGGGTCGCGGGTTCGAATCCCGTCTTCCGCTTTTTATTTTTATGTTTTGGGGCCTTAGCTCAGCTGGGAGAGCGCCTGCCTTGCACGCAGGAGGTCAGCGGTTCGATCCCGCTAGGCTCCACCAATTTTGCTTAAAGATCTTAAGCGAGTTTCGTTCGACTTAAGTTTTTTTATACTTGAAATGCCTGCAATTAAAGTACGTACGCGAAAGCACTGTGAGAGCACTCACGGTGCTTTTTTGTCGTCTGTTCCTGTATAATCATGCGTCTTTATGTCGAGTTGAACCACTCTGTTGTTACCGCTTACAATTAAAGTAACTTACTGAGTAAAGGGGAACAGGTCGATGAACATTGCATATATCAGCGTACCGTATCGTTATGGTCAAGGAAAACCGGGGACAGAACAGGGACCGGCTGCTGTTGAAGAAGCAGGCTTGCTGGAAACACTTGCAGTACACGGACAAGAAGCAGCACGCTATGGGGAAGCGGCTGTCTTGTCAGAAGATGCTGTCCGGGAAGAAGATCCAAAGCTCAAACGGTTGGAAGGTGTCGTCCATACGACAAACGATTTACAATTAATCGTACGCGATGCGCTGACCGAGCAACGTTTCCCGTTACTCGTCGGAGGCGATCACAGCATGGCGATCGGAACGATTGCCGGTCTGCGTCAAGCTGTTCCGCGTCTCGGCGTCATCTGGTTTGATGCGCACGGTGATTTGAACACACCAGAAACATCACCGTCCGGCAACATTCACGGCATGCCGCTTGCTGTCGCGTTAGGGGAAGGGCATCAACGGTTGACCGAGATCGGCGGCAGTGCGGTCAAACTGCAGCCGGAGCACCTCGTCTTTATCGGTTTACGGGACGTGGACGCCGGGGAACAGGAACTGATCGATCGTCTCGGAATCCGGGTGTATGACATGGACGCGATTCGGACACGCGGCATGGACGCGATCATGGAAGAAGCAATTGCGTATTTAAAAGAGACGACCGACGCGTTTTATCTCAGCTTTGATATGGACGGTCTTGATCCAAGTCTTGTCCAAGGAACCGGGACACGCGTCGCGGACGGTATTCTATTGGAGGATGCGCAAACGGTCTTACGTCATTGTGCGGAGCAGGATGACTTCATCGCAGCCGAATTCGTTGAAGTCAATCCGCTGTTGGAAGAAGGAAACGGGACAGCAATCCTTGCGAATGACTTGATTGGAAACTTGCTCCAGTATATGCGGAACCATCGTTTAGTAAAATAATGGATGGAACTTGAACTCTTTTCGTCAGAGTTCAAGTTTTTTTTGTTACAATTCAAATTGAGATGAAACATTTGTTGGTCGACTCCGTATAAGAGATTGACCGCATAGAGCGGGGGGTATTCAAAGTGGAAGAAACAACACTACGCTTGATAGAGCGGGTGAAGCAGGGCGACCGTGATGCATTTGCGGCACTTGTTGATCTATATAAAGAAGGTGCCTTTTTAGTCGCCTTCCGTGTTTTACGTGATCGAATGGAAGCAGAGGATGCCACGCAAGAAGCCTTTATCCGTGTATTCACGAAAATTGAATCGTATAATGCCCAGTGGAAGTTCCGAACGTGGTTATACCGGATCGTGACGAACGTGTCGATTGACCGACTCCGTAAGAAACGTCCCGATTATTCCCTTGATGCTGAGATGTCAGGGACTGAAGGACTGACACTGTATTCCCAGCTCGAAAGCAAGGACCAGTTGCCGGAAGATCAAGTGATCGATTCCGAGCAACGACAAGATGTGGGGGAAGCCATTGCCGGTTTACCTGAAAAGTATCGGATTCCACTTGTCTTGAAATATATCGAAGATCTGTCGCTCAAAGAAATCAGTGAGCTGATTGATTTACCTGTCGCTACTGTCAAAACTAGAATTCATCGTGGACGCGAAGCCTTGAAAAAGCATTTTGCGAAGCGATGAGAAGGAGGCACTCATCATGACACGAGAGAAAGTGTATGAACGGATACAGGATTATTTAGATCAAAATCAACCTCCGGAAGACTTCAAACGACTTGAAGCGGAGTTACGGGAAGCAAATGCGATGGACGAGTTCGAAGAGTATCGGCTCCTCGATGCTGAGTTACGCACGCTTCCAGCACCCAAGCTTTCGGCGGATTTTACATCCCGCGTGCTGGCACAATTGCCCGAACAGGTGGACCAACCGAATGTAACTCCGCTCAGGAAATCCTCCCGTTTCGGCGGGAAGATGAAGCAGTATCCGTTACTTGCAGCCGCTTCGATCTTTATGTTGTTGTCCGTCGGCAGCCTTGGAGGATACTTGACACAGGAAGAACATGACTTGTCCTATACGAACGTACCCGGCATCGTGGCAGAAAACGGCGAAGTCGTCGTACCGGAAGGGGTCACGGTCGATCAAGACCTCTACGTTGAAGGTGGAAACGTCCGCATTGAAGGCAACGTCAACGGTGACGTGACGACAGTGGACGGAAAAGCGTATACAGCGAGTGCCGGAAACGTCACGGGCGAGATCAAACAGATCGATCAACTGTTTGAACGTGTCTGGTATGGAATTAAACGAATCTTCGAATGAGTCAGGTGGGACGAGTCTAACTCGTCCCTTTGTGCTATAATGAAAGCTGTTTAAATCAGATGAGATAGGGGGCACGGTTGGTGAATTACTTCAACTGGCAACCACTTCAATTTCAATTGTTGAAACTGGGAGAAAACGTACATTGGTACGATTATATTAATGATGTGATTGATATCGCGGTCGTGACATTCGTCATTTACCGTCTGATGATCATTGTCAAAGGTACAAAAGCAGTCCAATTGATCAAAGGGATTTCGGTCATTTTGATTAGCTGGTTCTTAAGCGGATTCTTCGGACTGAAGACGTTACAATTTCTGCTGAACCAAATCATTACGTACGGTCTGCTCGGGATTATCATCATTTTCCAGCCGGAATTACGCCGGGGACTGGAACACCTCGGACGGACAAGTAAATTTTTCTCACGGAGCGCGATCAGTGACGAGGACGAACAAGTCCGGATTGTCGATGCATTGGTCACGTCTGCACAGTACATGTCCAAACGCCGGATCGGGGCACTGGTCACGATCGAGCGGGAAACGGGACTCAGCGAATATGTCGAAACCGGCATTCCGCTTGGTTCTCAAATCACGAGTCAGTTATTGATCAACCTGTTTATTCCGAACACGCCCCTCCATGATGGAGCCGTCATCGTCCAACAAGGTAAACTTGCGGCAGCCGCTTGTTACTTACCGCTTTCTGAGAGTGCACATATCTCAAAAGATCTTGGAACACGTCACCGGGCAGCCATCGGTGTCAGCGAAGTGACGGATAGCGTGACGTTGGTCGTATCAGAAGAAACCGGTGGTGTTTCCCTTGCCATCAATGGTCGTCTGTACCGGGAGCTGGATGAAGCATCGCTCCGGACGAAGTTACTTGAAACGATTGTCAAAGCCGAACCGACGAATACTTCCTTCTTGAACTGGATGGGGGCGAAAAAATAATGTTCGAAAAATGGTTCAATGAACGCTGGTTTCTTCGCATCGTTGCCGTCTTGCTTGCCGTCATGTTGTATCTGATGGTGGCAGGAACCAATTCGACCGTCAAAAGTGATGCGGCGAGCCTGTTGCCGATCGCCGGTCAAGGCTCAGCAAAGTTTGACGTACCGGTATCCGTCAATTATGATGAAACGCAGTGGGTCGCCTATAATATTCCAGAAACCATCGAAACGACGGTTAAAGGACCATCCAGCAGTTTGACGATGCTCCGGCTCGTTAAAGACTTTGGTCTGTCGATTGACTTGACGGGTCTGGATCCCGGGTATCACCGGGTGCGACTGTCTGCCGACGGGTTCGGCAAAGATGTTGAAGTGACACCGAAACAAGAAACGATTGAAGTATTCCTGGATAAAAAGGTCACAAAAGAAGTGCCTGTTCAAGTGGCACTGTTGAATAAAAACAAAATCGCCGAAGGGTATGTCGTCGGCGAAGCACAGCCGACCCAACAAACGGTCTCTGTGACCGGCGGTGCGGAGAAGCTTCAAGCCATCACCGCAATCCAAGTCCCGATCGATGTAACCGGACGAGCGGAGACGTTTACGGAATCGTTTAATGTCAAAGCAACCGATGCGAACGGAAATGCGATCAGCGCGACCTATGACCCCGAGCAACTTGAGGTGACGGTGCCTGTCTACAAAGAAAGCAAAACCGTCCCGATTAATGTCGAAACAAAAGATGCCGTCAAAAAAGGGTATAAAGTCGTTAAAATCGTTCCGGTCATCACGGAAGCCCGGTTATACGGAACAAAAGAAGAATTGTCGCGCATCGGTTCCGTTTCGACGGAAGCGGTCTCCTTAAAAGGATTAACGAAGACGGTGGATCGAACCGTCAAGCTGATCGAACCGGATAATGTCACGGCGATGGAACCGACTTCGATTACGGTCAGTATCGTCGTCGAGAAGGAAAACGCCGAAGCAACGACAGAAACGGTGGAAGATCGGGCCGAAAAAACGATTTCCGGTATTCCGGTGACGTTGAACGGTTTTGATGAATCGAAGTATACGGTCGATTACGAACAAACGATTGATCTTGTTGTTCGCGGCAGTGAGGCGGATCTTGCCTCGATTGATGCAACGGATATCAAAGCGGTCATTGATGTGACCGGCTTAAAAGAAGGTACACACGGCTTACCGATTTCGTACCAGACGTCAAAAGCCTTTGACGTTCTCCGTCCGGATCATATGGACATCACGCTCAAAGCGGTGCCCCGGACCTCGGTTCAAGCCAATTAAATCAACTTTGTGAAATGAGGAAATAGTATATGGGTAAGTATTTTGGAACTGACGGCGTTCGCGGCGTCGCAAACGTAGAATTGACGCCTGAATTGGCATATCGTCTTGGTCGTACAGGCGGGTATGTCTTGACGAAACACGAAAGCACACGTCCAAAAGTCTTGATCGGCCGTGATACACGTGTTTCCGGACAAATGCTGGAGAACGCCCTGATTGCCGGACTCCTGTCAATCGGAGCGGAAGTCATGCGTCTTGGTGTCATTTCGACACCAGGTGTCGCGTACTTGACGAAAACAATGGATGCGACAGCGGGCGTCATGATTTCCGCGTCACACAATCCGGTCGAAGACAACGGAATCAAGTTCTTCGGTTCAGACGGCTTTAAGCTTGATGATGTGACAGAACTTGAAATCGAAGACCTGCTGGATCAGGTGGAAGATACATTACCACGTCCGTCCGGTAAAGAACTCGGCTTTGTCCACGATTATTATGAAGGCGCACAAAAATACCTGCATATGTTACGTCAGACTTCGGATGAAGATTTCTCAGGCATCCACGTCGCAATCGACGGCGCACACGGAGCAACATCAAGTCTTGCACCACGTCTGTTCGGTGACCTGGAAGCGGAAGTCTCGACGATCGGAACAACACCAAACGGTCTCAACATCAACGAAGGTGTCGGATCAACACACCCGGAACACCTCGCGGCATTCGTCCTTGAAAAGGGTGCACACGTCGGTCTGTCATTTGACGGTGACGGCGACCGCTTGATTGCGATCGATGAGAACGGTGAAATCGTCGACGGCGATAAAATCATGTTCATTTGCGGGAAGTACCTCAACGAAATCGGTCGCTTGAAGGACAACACGATCGTCGCGACGGTCATGAGTAACCTCGGTTTCCACAAGACGGTCGAAGAACACGGTATGACAGCGTTACAGACAGCGGTCGGTGACCGGTATGTCGTCGAAGAAATGCGCAAAAACAACTACACACTCGGCGGCGAACAGTCGGGTCACATCATCTTCATGGATTATTCAACGACAGGAGACGGGATGCTTTCCGGCGTTCAGCTCTTACAAATCATGAAGGCGACAGGCAAGAAGTTGTCGGAACTCGCAGCAGAAATGCCGGTTTTCCCGCAACGTCTCGTCAACATTCGCGTATCGGATAAAAATGGTGCGATGAACGGTCCGGCTGTTCAAGCCATCATTGCGGAAGTCGAAGCGGAAATGGCCGGCAACGGTCGGATCCTCGTCCGCGCGTCAGGGACAGAACCACTTGTCCGTGTCATGGCGGAAGCGCCGACGCAAGAAGCGTGTGACATGTACGTTGAGCGGATCGCGAACGTTGTCCGTGAAAACTACGCGTTACAAGAAAACTGAGTAAATCGGAGGGGCGGATGAATATCCGCTCCTTTTTTTGTTGGACGGATTGTCAGGGGGATTATGACAGCGTTCAAGCTGACTCTGTCGAAATGCTTGTTTTCACGTGCTTTTCTCAGGCGGAACGTAAGCTAGCTGTCGTCTCTCGACAACCGATCTTGCCTGTTCCTGGCGGAAGCGGAGCTTCCTTTTCCTGTAGAAGTCGCATGAAAAATGCATTTCTGTTTTACATGATAAAAAAGCATCATCAAACGAACACAAGACAAAAAGCAAAAACAGAGTAAAAATAAAAAAAGAGTTTTTTACAAAATCTAGGTATTAGAGGTATCGTTTAGAAAAATATCGGGAATAGTTACAAATACGTTACCTTTCTTGCTTTTTCTAAATAAAGTTCGTATGATTGTAAAGTCGGACAGAAACGGGGTCGGACAGAAATGAAAGCGCCAGGGCTGACTAGGTGATAGGCAGCTGACGAGGTGGAGGTTTATCGAATCATTCGGCGGATGCCTCCCGGTACCATGTCAGTACCGAAAACACATCTGAAATCGTTTAAGTGATTAGACGGACAAACAGATGCGTCATGACAACTCTCGACAAGAGCCGTTTCCTCTTCAGGGAAATACTTGTAAATGGGAGAGAATGTATTATGTGCGGTATCGTAGGTATGATCGGACAGGTTAACACAAAGGAAATTTTATTAAAGGGACTCGAAAAACTCGAGTACCGCGGTTATGATTCGGCCGGTCTTGCGTTCGTCAACGACGGCGTTCAAGTCCATAAAGAAGTCGGCCGGATTGCTGCGCTACGCGAAGTTGTTCCTGCAGAAGCAGACGGTCTTGTTGGAATCGGTCACACACGTTGGGCGACACACGGTGTCCCAAGTGTACCGAATGCCCACCCGCACCAAAGTGCTTCCTCACGTTTCACACTCGTGCATAACGGTGTCATCGAAAACGATGAGCAGTTAAAAGCAGAACTCAATGTTGATTTACTCAGCGACACGGATACAGAAGTCATCGTGCAAATGATTGAAAAGAACTTTGCTGCAACAAACGACGTCGTCGAAGCATTTCGTCAAACACTTCGTGTGCTTCACGGTTCGTATGCACTCGCTTTAATCGATGCCGAGAACCCGGATGTCTTGTACGTCGCAAAAAACAAATCACCACTTCTTGTTGGTCTCGGTGACGGTACGTTCAACGTTGTTGCGTCTGACGCAATGGCTATGCTTCAAGTAACGGATCAATTCGTTGAGTTGCATGACGGCGAAATGATCATCTTGACGCGTGACAGTGTCACAATCCAAGATTTAGACGGAAACGTCAAAGAGCGTGAGGCGTATACAGCAGAAATCGATGCATCAGATATCGAAAAAGGCACGTACGCGCACTATATGCTTAAAGAAATGGACGAGCAGCCGGCAGTTATCCGGAACATCGTTCAGAAATACCAAAACGAGTCAGGCGAAATCACACTCGATCAGTCAGTCCGTGATTTAGTCCTCGGACGTGACCGTGTCTACATCATCGGTTGCGGAACAAGCTACCATGCAGGATTGATCGGAAAACAATTGATCGAACAAATCGCGGGTATCCCGACAGAAGTCCACATCTCGTCTGAGTTCGGCTACAACATGCCGCTCTTGACTGAGAAACCATTGTTCCTCTTCCTTTCACAATCAGGTGAAACAGCAGACAGCCGTGCAGTTCTCGTCGAAGCGAAAAAACTCGGTCACCCGGCACTGACAATCACGAACGTTGCAGGATCAACGTTATCACGTGAAGCAAACGCAACGCTCTTGTTGCATGCAGGTCCTGAAATCGCCGTAGCGTCAACAAAAGCGTATACAGCACAAATCGCTGTTCTCGCAGTCCTTGCGTTTGACCTTGCTCAAGCAAAAGGTGTCGACGTGAACTTCGATCTCATGAAAGAACTCGGAAAAATCTCAAGCGCAATGGAGTCCGTCATGTCACAAAAAGAACGGTTCCAAGAGATCGCTTCAGAATACTTGTCTGAATCACGTAATGCGTTCTTCATCGGTCGTGGTCAAGATGCGTATGTCGGAATGGAAGGGGCTCTCAAGCTCAAAGAAATTTCGTATATCCAAGCAGAAGGTTACGCCGGCGGCGAATTGAAACACGGTCCAATCGCTTTGATCGAAGACAACACACCGGTCATCGCCCTCGTGACACAACCACACGTTCACCTCAACAACCGAGGCAACGTCAAGGAAGTCGTCGCACGTGGCGCGAACGCGTGTGTCATCGCAGCAGAAGGTCTCGAATTGCCGACGGATGCATTCGTCATCCCAGCAGTCGAGCCGCTCTTGTCACCACTCTTGTCTGTTTTACCGCTTCAGTTGATCTCGTACTATGCGGCACTCGGCCGTGATTGCGACGTCGACAAGCCACGTAACTTGGCGAAATCGGTAACAGTCGAATAATTGACTCATCTTATACCCTTTCAGGTGCAACCATCTGAAAGGGTATTTTTAATAGGTCAAAATATGTTAGAAAAGGGGGGGACGTCTCGTAATGATCAGTGTCGGATTGGTATATGATGAAACAAACCAAATCGAGAAGGAATTAAGCCGACTCCTTCACCATCTTGAACAGCAAGGGGCACGAATCCTGCACTCCCACGTTTCTTTAGACGAAGACGGGGAAAAGTGGGTGGAAAGTCATCAAAAAGAGGTGGATTGTGCCCTACTCACTCGTTATTACTACGGTGAAGTAGCAATCTGTCTAACGGCTTGCCATGAAATGAAAGAAATTCCGATTATGATCAGTATTCAAAAAGAACAGCAGTTTTTTGGTTTTGTTCTTTCCTTTAATGAAATGCGATTTGAAGAAGTCGGGATCGATCGACTAGAAGACATCGCGATTCAGTTCATGCAGCAACTGACCGATGTGACCCGCTTTCAATACGCTTTTTGTGATTACGATAGTGAAATCGAAATCCATCCAAAAGAAAAGAAACAAATAGATGCAGGATACGCCATCCTCTATTGGCATGGAGAAAAAGTGATGAAAAACAGTTGGAAAATTGATGGACTGACGACACGATAGAACAAAAGGAGTGAAGCAGATGAGTATCAAGGAAAACTGGGTTCAAGCCTTTCCGCAATCCTGTGCGGAAGATGTACAAGTCGTGACACGTCTCTTACCGCGCCGATGGTTCAGACCCACGATTTCGGGGACAATTGAAATTGCGTATTGGCAAGAAACGTTGATTTTACCGTCCCGCATGTACTTTGATGAAGTAACAGAAGAAAAAATCCACACCTTATCCCAATCCCAACGCTGGTTGCTGTACTGTATGTATACACGTCACCATGACGGCTATGTCCGGGAAAAATACGTCCGTCTGCTGGAAGACGAACAGGCAACTGCAGACTGGGTGTTGCTTTATCTGTTGGAACTGACCGGAGAATACGTCAAAGAAATTCTCCAACGAATCGAACCGATCGTACATAACTGGCCAGAGGTACGATTACGTTCCTTTGTTGAAGGAGAAGGACACGAAGTCTATCTTGAACGGATTGAGCAGCGAATCATCAGTTACTGGAATGCCTATTACCGCGAAACAAATGAGCAGCGTAAGGATTCGACCTATGTCGGTTTTCGGATTCTGTATTTCTTGCGAACGGGCATGTCATTGACTCTTTAAATAGCGTATGAATGACTTTTTACATAAGGAGGGCAGGTAGATGATCACAAAGTCAAAAAATCTTTATCTGAAAGGTCCCAAACCGGCAGTTTTGCTGCTGCACAGCTTCACTGGCAGTGCAAACGAGATGCGTGGACTCGCCCGATTTTTACATACAGCCGGTTATACGTGTTACGCCCCCAATTATGCCGGGCACGGGGAGTCGCCGGAACATTTATTTGCTTCAACAATTGATGAAATCTGGGACTCCGTCGAGGAAGCCGTATCTTTCTTACGACAGGAAGGACATGACAGCATTTATGTAATTGGTCAATCACTGGGTGGTGTAATGGCGCTCCGTCTTTCAAATAATCCGATTTGCCAGGGTTTAATTCTGCTGTCGACACCGGTTCTCGAACGAACGATTGAAGGACTCGAACACCGGTTGCTTCGGTATACGGAACGCTATTTTCAATTCGAAAATCGGACAAAAAAATGGATTACTGATTTCATTGCGGTACATTTTCCGCGACCGGAAAAAAAACTTGATCGCCCTGCAACAATTTATTCTGCAGACACAAATGTATCTTCCGGACGTCACACAACCTGTTGCTTTGTTTAAAGGGGCAATGGATGATGCAGTGTATCATGCCAGTATCGATTTGATCGAGGCACGGATTGCGAGTCGTGATCAAAAAAAAGTTTTATTATCGAACAGCAGACATTTGCTGACACTTGATCGGGATAAAAATCGTCTGTTCGAAGAGATTCTCGTATTCTTGAACACCCATCCGCTGCAGGAGAGGGCTTCCTTGAAACTGTCACCTGCTGTGCAGTAGGCTAGATAGGTAAGTTACATGAGAAAGGGGAATACATCATGAGAATTTTAGTAGTTGGGGCAAGTGGAACGATCGGGCAAGCCGTCATCGCACAATTAGGGGAGCGGCATGAAATCATCCAGGCCGGGCGGATGGGTGTGGATGTCCAAGTCGACATCACGTCGGAAGACAGTATCCGAGCGATGTATGAAACAGTCGGTCCGGTCGATGCCGTCGTCAGTGCGACCGGCGGGGCACATTTTGGACCGTTGACGGATTTGACACCGGCGTTAAACCAGATCGGAATCGACAGCAAACTAAAGGGTCAGGTCAATCTCGTCCTGCTTGGTTTGGAGACGGTTCGGGACGGGGGCAGCTTTACATTGACGACCGGTATCATGATGGACGATCCGATTCGGCAAGGCGCGTCCGCTGCTCTTGCGAACGGCGGGGTCAAAGCGTTTGTTCATGCCGCGGCGATTGAGATGCCACGGGGGATTCGGATCAACAGTGTCAGTCCAAACGTGTTGATTGAGTCACTCGAGAAGTATGGACCATTTTTCCGTGGTTTCGAAGCTGTTCCGGCATCGCGTGTCGCGACAGCATTTGAGAAAAGCGTCGAAGGGGCACAAACAGGACAAAACTACGAAGTTTATTGAATCCAACAAGACCGCTCACTCGGATCAAGTGGGCGGTCTTGTTGTCAGCTCATTAAGGATTGTAAATAAAAGATATTTGTCAGAACCAGCGAAATCAAGAAGCAGATAAAGAGATTATTAAAAAAAACATATCGTGTCATCTCACGGTTCATGATCATCTTGTCGAGAAATAGATTCACAGCCAAGACGATGGTGAAAGTTACAAAAAAGAGCGGTACTAATTCCATACATAACATCCTTTCTGTCGTCTTATTCAACGCATCCAGCCGATCAAAAGTTTCGTAAAGACTTGAAATTTCTTGTGAAAAACAGGATTTTCCAGTAGGGAAGGGAAAGAAGAAAAGTAAAGAAACCAAAAGGAGGGACATTCAGATGCGACAAGCGGTACTCGTCATCGATTTTCAACAGGATCTTGTCGAAGGGACACCCGAAGAATCCGGTGTGTATGCGAAGGAATCTGTCATCGGAGTCATCAATCAAGTGGTGCAAGAAGCACGTGATCATGATCATACGATTGTCTTCATCCGGGATCTTGATGTCGCGAACGGACAAGGGGAAGGGTTTGCGGTGCACTCCTCGATTCAGATTCCGGATCAGGCAGTCACGTTCGACAAAGCCGCCACTAATTCGTTTCACGGCACGCCGTTGCTCAGCCATCTGAAAGAGCAACAGGTCGGACATATCGTCATCCTCGGCTGTAAGACGGAACACTGTATCGATACGGCTGTCCGCAGTGCAACCGTCAACGGATTTGATGTGACACTCGTTGCTGACGGACATACGACGAACGGTTCCGATGTTTTATCAGCGGAGCAGATGATTGCCCATCACAATCAAGTCTTGCACGGACACTACAATGTCGAACATTTTGCGGTGGTCCGTCCCTCAACGGAGAAGTTGTTTGAACCCATCCACAATCACTATAGAACGTAAAAGGAGCGACCTCATGATTGAACTACGAAAAATGGAAGAAGCGGATTATCCCGCCTACGCGACGCTCGTCACGGATGAGCGGGTGATGCGCTATATCACAGAACATCCCTTAACCGAAACAGAAGCCAAACGGCGGTTCGCGTCGATCATCGAGCAACAGCGGCATGACCGTCTCGGATCATACCTCGTCTATCAGGACGCGACATGGATTGGCATCGGTCATGTCACGCGGGATACACGGCAACCGTTTGAAGCGGAACTCGGCTACATGTTATTGCCGGAACAGTGGGGTCACGGTTACGGATCATTGCTCGCCACACGGTTGCTCGAACTGGCAACGGAGCACGAATTGACCGTCGTCACGGCAACGATTGATCCGAATCATCTCGCGTCGCGAAAGATTTTGACGAATCTTGGATTCCACTCGACGTACGTTGGACCGATTAGCGGGCTGCCTGGTGAAATTCTTGAAAAACGATTGGGGGAATCTTCATGACGCGGGAAGAGTGGATTCAATCGTTTGATCTCGATGTAGCAGAGATTTTTCCCGTCACCGATTCATACAGTTCAGATGTCGACCGGTTAGTACTGCGTGACGGACGGACCGTCTTTTTAAAGCGTCCGTATACAGCAGATAAATGGTACCGGGAACACGGTTGGTTAACGTATTTAGCCAGTCGTGTTGCTGTGCCGAAGATTTTAATGGAGGCGCGACCAACCAAACAGACGACGGGTGCGTTTGTACTCGAAGCACTTGCCGGTTCCACGATTGAGAAAGTGACACCGGAATTGGTCTCGCAAATCGGCCGCCTTCACGCAACACTCCATACGTGTACGAGTGAGGCGTACGGCGATTTTGAGGAGAACGGCTTCACCGCCTTTACCTCCCAGGACTGGCGTGTCTTCCGGAATGCGAAGATGACCTCATTTGAGCCGGCGATTCAACAGGTGTTGTCACCTGCACTCTATCAAGCCGCCTTTACAGAATTGAAGCGGCGTGAACGTGAGTTACCGGAGCCCTCTCGACCTGTCGCCGTCCATTTGGACTTCCGGCTGGGTAACTTGCTCGCAGACGAGGGGAACCTCACTGGATTGATTGACTTTGAAACCTCACGTTTTGGAGCGACGGAAATTGATTTTACGAAACTTGACCGCGATGTTTTCCAGAGCGAATCCGGGTTACTTGACGCCTATCAAAAAGGGTATGGGCAAGTCAGGACACCGGAACCGATTGAAGTCTATTTGCCGTACTACCGTCTGTTTGAAGCACTGACGGGAATCGGCTGGTGTGTCCAGCGCGGACTGGACCGTCATCAGCTGTTTTTCGATAAAAATCTTGCCCGTGTACTAATCGAGTTGGAACGGACGAGCATATTCGAAGAACGTTAAAAGGCGTCGTTTGACGAGCGAACCGCTATACTTGTGGAAATGAAGCAAGTAGAGGGGGAAATTGGATGGAACAACAGAAACGGATTGGGATTATTGGTGGCGGGCTCGCCGGAATTTTCGCGGCACGTCAATTAGTGACGGAAGGATATGCGGTCGAGGTCATTGAAAAAAGCCAAAGTGTCGGGGGACGGATGGCGACGAGACGGATCGACCAGGGAACAGCGGATCATGGGGCTGTCTTCTTTACGGTAAGGACGGACGAGTTGGCGCAAGAAGTGGACGAATGGTTGGAACAGGGACTGATCCGGAAATGGTTCGGGGATGACTTTCCCCGCTACATTGCGGTCAACGGGATGAATCAGCTGGTTCAATCGATTGCCCATGGAATCCCGGTGCATCTAAATGAACAGGTCGAACGGATTGTGTCGGATGCACCCGGACTTCAAACCATCGCCTCTGAAGAAACACGGACGTATGATGCCATCCTGCTGACGGCACCGGTGCCGCAAGCTTATGACTTACTGGAAGCATCCCCGTTGACGTTAGTTGAATCCGATCACGCCCGTCTCGGGAAAGTGACGTTTGAGCCGACGTTCGTCGGTTTGTTCGAGATTCAGGAAACGCTCGAAATTGGTGAGGTCGGTCTACTTGATGAAGGTCTCGCAACCGGAATGTTGAAAATCGTCAACAATGCGCAAAAAGAAGTGTCGGCGACCCCGCTTCTGAGTGTCTATATGGCAGGAGACTGGAGTGAATCCTGGTATGACAAAGGGGAAGACGCGACGCTTGCGGAAATCGAACGGTTACTGCAGGAGCAACTCGGACCGGTCACGATCATCTCCCGCCAACTCAAACGTTGGCGGTATGCGCAGGCGCGCGACGTCTTCCGCACGCCTTACCTGAAGCTCGATCAACATCCGCTCTGGCTTGCGGGAGATGCCTTCCTCGATCCGAAAGATACGTCCGGACGGACACGGGTCGAGAGTGCCGTCATTTCCGGACTGCGTGTTGCAGCGGCAATGGATGCGCACTTCAAAGCGGTCGTAACAGAACAATAAGCCGTAAAAAAGGGTGATTTCCAACAATGGAAGTCGCCCTTTTAAGTATCACGATTTGGATTCGGGTGGAAAATGGCGCTTGCTCCAAGCAGCCATCTGATCGAGGATCGGAAGAAAGCTGTGTCCGGTGTCGGTTAAGGAGTATTCGACTTTCGGCGGGACTTCCCGGTAGACTTTCCGGTCGATCATTTCGTCCGCTTCCAGTTCCCGTAATTGTCGTGTCAAAATGCCTTTTGAAATCCCCGGCAACAGGTGTTCGAGTTCGTGAAATCGTTTTGTTCCGGTACTGAGATGCCAAAGCAACACGATTTTCCACTTGCCGGCGATGATGTTCTGGGCTCGGGTAACAGGGCACGCCGTCCGCTGGGAAAGAGGGGAGTCAGTTGTCGAAGCTTGATTCATCGGGAATTCCTCCTATAGTTCGGTTTGTATGACCTGGTATCGAAAAAGTGCCTACTCCTCATAGTGTATCACCTGTAATACAATTGGATACAGGTAGAAACTTATTAATAAAGGAGCTTACGTCTATGAAATTACTTGTAACCGGAGCAACCGGAAAATTAGGAACCAAAATTGTCGAGCATCTCTTAACGAAAATCGCAGCAGAAGATCTGATTGTCAGCGTCCGTGATCCGAAAAAAGCATCGGATTTAGCATCGCGCGGTGTTGAAGTGCGTCATGGTGATTTTGATAAACCGGGTACGCTGCAAGAAACGTTTGCGGGCGTCGACCGGCTCTTGCTCATCTCGACCGACGGCGAAGAAGCGACGCGGATCCGTCAACATACGGCAGCAGTTGAGGCAGCTAAAGCAGCCGGAGTCGGCTTGATTGCCTATACGAGTATCGCCAACGCGGAAGCGAGTCAAAATTTCCTAGCCCGGACGCATCAGGTGACGGAACAGTTAATCCGCGATACGGGAATTCCGTTTTTGTTCTTCCGGAATAACTGGTACCTGGAGAACGAACAGTCGACGATCGAGGCGGTCCAAGCCGGACAAGACTGGTTGACGAATGCCGGGAACGGCACAGTCGGTTGGGCATTACAGGAGGATTATGCGGAAGCGATTGCGACGGTCTTGGTTGATCCGAAGCCGACAAAATCAATTTATGAACTGTCAGGTCCTCTCCATACGCAACAAGAGATTGCAGAAGCACTCGGACAAGTCCTCGGTCGCCCGGTACAGGTGAAGCAAGTCGACAGCGCGACCTATACGGCAATTATGAAACAAGCGGGAGTCCCGGAATTTTTACTGCCGATGTTACAGGCGATTCAAGAAGGGATTGCGGCTGGAACGCTGGCGGTTGAGAGTCAGGATTTTGAACACATTCTCGGTCGACCACCGGTTTCTCTCGAAGACGGCTTACGACAACTTGTTCAAAGATAAGTTCACCTGAACGTTTCCTTCTGAAGGGCTTTGGGTAAATATCCCTTACGTACATAAAAACGAGGGGGATTATCATGAACATTAAAAAATACCGTGTGACACCAGGGGAATCAATCCGATTATCCGATTATCCGACGTCGGATGAAAACCGGATTGCAGAAGACGAGTTACTGGATCAGCACATTCCGAAAAGTGTCGAGGAATTAAAAGAATTGCATTGGCGTCTGCATGCCGAAGAAAAAAACGGAGTCCTCGTGATTTTACAGGCGATTGATGCCGGCGGAAAAGATGAAGCCATCAGCTATATCTTCTCGAATCTCAACGCCCAAGGGTTACGGACGCTTTCTGTCAAAAAACCGTCCGATACGGAGCAAAAGCATGACTATCTCTGGCGGATTCACGAAGGCTTGCCGGAAAAAGGCGAAGTCGGTATTTTAAACCGGTCGTATTACGAAGAGGTCATCGCACCACGGATTCATGATCTGCTCGAAGAAGAGGAAGTACCGGACGATCAAGATGTCTGGAAGATGCGTTACCGCCAAATCAATGACTTTGAGCGTTATCTCGTCGAGAACGGCTTCCGCGTCGTTAAGTTTCTGTTTAACGTCTCAAAAGACGAGCAGAAAAAACGATTGCTCGAAAGGATCAAAGATCCGAAGAAAAACTTTGAGTTTTCGTTCAGTGATGTGGAAGAACGGGAGCATTGGGATGAGTATCAAGACATCTTTGCCGAGCTCGTTTCGCACACGTCAACGGAACACGCGCCTTGGCATGTACTGCCGGCCGATGACGAATGGTTCACCCGTTACATCGTGACGGAAGTCATGAATGACGTCCTGCGTGAAATCGATCCGCAGTATCCGAAGCTGACGGACGAGGATCAGGAAAAACTCGATGAAGCGATTAAAAAATTAGAAAATGAATAAGTGTGCGAACTGACGCAGCAGTCAGTTTTCAGATGACAACGGGAGACAGACTTTAACATCTGTCTCCTTTGTTGTGCGGAAAAACGGCTTTCTTTTGCAGGATCGCTGTTATAATCAAAGGGAAGAATCGATCAAGTACTGGAGGAATCAGCATGAATGAATACCCGAACTGTCCGAACTGTGGCTCAGCGTATACATACGAAGACGGCAATGTATTGGTGTGTCCGGAATGTGCCCATGAATGGACGGCCGCCGATACAGCAGCGGCAGAAGAAGCCAACGTCATCCGGGATGCGAACGGTAATGTACTGAGCGACGGTGATACGATCACGGTCATCAAGGACTTAAAAGTGAAGGGCACGTCGCTTGTCGTCAAACAAGGGACACGCGTCAAAGGAATCCGTCTCGTCGACGGGGATCATGACATCGATTGCAAGATTGATGGACTTGGTGCGATGAAGTTGAAGTCGGAGTTCGTGAAGAAAATTTAAATCAAAAGACCACCGTCGAATTTTAAACGGTGGTCTTTTGATTTAGAGTCCCGGTAAAATTCCGGTGAAGAGACTCAGGATAAATACAGTTGCGAGTGCGGTCAGTCCTGCGATGAAACCTCCACCTGTCCATGCCAGCAAGGTTTGTGTGATCGTCAGCTTACCAAACCGGTTGACGACCCAAAAGCCCGAGTCATTTGGCAAGGAAAGTCCGATTCCGCCGGCACAAATCGCAAGACCAAGAAGAATCGGCGATACCCCAAGCTCCCCGACCATTGGCCCAAGGATACTTGACGTTGTAACGAGGGCGACGGTGGCGGACCCGAGTGACGCCCGTAAGATTTGTGAAAAGATGAAGGCAAGCAGGAGGACCGGAATGCTCCAGTCTTGCATGGTCGTAATCAAGTGATCACCGATGCCACTGTTGTTAATGACAGCTCCGAATGCGCCACCTGCTCCGGTAATCAAGATGATGATCCCGGCTGAACTGATGGCTTCTGAATACAAGCGGGTATTGGGAATCGAGATGTAAGGACGCAATAGGATGACAGCAGTAAATACACTGATTAACAAGGCAACATTTTTTTCACCGATGAATCCAAAGAAGCTGGCGATGGACGTGCCCGGAAAAAGTAACTGTGAGACCGTATTCAGTAAAATCAAGACAATCGGTAAAGCCAACATGAAGAAGCTCAGCCCTGTACCGATTTCTTTTTTCGGCAAATCGGCCGGATCAACGGAAAGCTCTTCGATGTCACCGGAATGTTTGATCCTTTTGCCGATGAACATGCCGTATAAGTAACCTCCGACTAATGTAGCCGGAATCGCAACGATGATACCGTACAAAATAAAGAAGCCGAGTTCGGATCCTGTATTTTCTGCGACGACCAGTGGTCCCGGTGTTGGGGCAATCATGTTGTGGGAGACAATCAAGCCAACACCAAGCGCAGTGACGAAACTGACGACGGAGATCCCTGTTTTTGAAGAGAGAGACCGGATCAAACCACTTAAAATAACGAAGGCTGCATCAAAAAAGACCGGAATCGAAACAGCGGTACCCGTTAAAGCGAGACCAGCGGACGATTTTTTAGTCCCGAAGACATTCAAGACAGCTTGAGCAATTTTTTCGACGGCTCCGGAAGCACCAAGAAACTGACCGAAGATGACGCCGAGTCCGATCAGGATGCCGACACCAGCCAAGGTATTCCCGAAGCCGGTCGTGACGACAGAAGCCACTTCTTTGACCGGCATGCCGATTGCTAAAGCCGTCAAGATGGAAATGGCAACAAGGGCAAGGAATGGCTCAATCTTAAGTTTCAGGATGGAAAAGAACAGTAAAGCGAGTGACAGAATAAAAATGACGACCAATAGATTACCCGTAACCATGAAAATCTCTCCTTCATGTCATGAATTCATATCAGGTGATCCAATCAGAAGATTGACCACCACGGATGTATCCGCTTACAAAATTATCAGGTGTGAAGTGTTTCAGCTACTTCCCTCAAGGTCGTCTTTGAACCGACGTTTCCCGGGAAGATGACATACGTCAGATTCGGGAATTTACTTTCTTCCCCTGTAATCCAGACAGGAATTCCTGGTTTGATTTGACCCGCAACGGTGGCACGTTTGACTTGAAGTCCGGTCGTGCCGATATCACTTGAGGTAATGCCGCCTTTGGCGATGATGTAACTGGGACGTACGTGTAATCGGCTAACGATACTGGTTACGGCATCAGAAATCTGAATCGAAAGCTTCAGTTCATTTTCCTGTTGGTTGTCCCCTAAATCGAGGCGTTCCCGTTTTGTATAGACGGCTACCGTCTGACCCGATTGAATCAATCGTTCCGTTGTTGTGATGATCCGCTTGATTTCTTCACGAAACTTATCGGGGAACAGAACAAGATGGACATTAAATTCAATGAAGTGGATAAAGGGACATGTCTTTAATTCCTCTAATTGTTCCGTCGTCTTTTTGACGTGAGAACCAATCATGATTAAACCACCGTGACCGTTGCCGGAAATCAATTCTTTTTTTGTCAGCAACGGACGATTGGTTACCCCGCCGATGACCTTTGTAAAAGCAGCAGCTGTTCGGAACATAAACCGTTTTCCGGCATTCATGGCGCGAATCAGTGCAATCGTCGCGACTTTGACATCCACATAATCCGTCGCGTTGATGATAATTTTATTAAAATCATGGACGTTCATGAGTTGATCGACCAACTGATCAAGATTCAGCTGTCGCAAATCCGCAAGAGATAAGGAAACGACATCGTCTGCCTGGAACACACCATTTGATTTTTCTTCGGCCCATTCGCCCAGATGTGACGCAGCGTAGCCGAACGTTCGATCCTTGGCGAACTCGGTTTGACCAGCGGGGACCAATGTCTCTTCTTCAAGAACATAATGGACATCTTCGATCGTGTAACGACCGCCTTCTTGGAAAAACGGCATGATGATTTCTCCATCATGGTAGCGATTTGACTGTTGTTCAAGCGTTTGTCGCAGAACCTCGGTTTCAAGAGGATAATGACCACGGAGTGTGGAATCGCCGCGACTGATTAAAATGAACGGCTGATGAAGTTGATCGGAAACCTGTTGAATGGTTGCCGCAATGTCTTCATGAACCTGTCGCGTTTCTTCACTTGTGAATCCCCGTGAATTCGTCAAAATGAAGAACATCGGCTGTTCTTCCTTAAAACCGGCTTCAATGCTTTCGGCTGTCCAATCCGTGTAGACGGAAACACCGTGGACGGTCTGAACACCTGTCGGATCATCGTCGAGAACGATAATCTTGTGTTTAAACTGTCGCAACTCTTCGAAAAGTAGGCCATCCACTACTTGTGCATCCGGGAGTGCCGGAAGATTGGCCAACGTTTCAGCGGCCGGTAATGTTCGAAATGTTGAAATCATCTGTTACACCTTCCTTACTTCAACATGTGCTAATTTTTCATAATATTGAATGATGCCGCCATGGTCATCCGCCGCTTTACCATCAATCTTCAAAGCATGAAAAATTTCGACAAGCTGACTGGAGAGCGGGAGCGGGACACCGATTTCATGAGCGGTTTCCATGACATTTGTCATATCTTTTAAATTGATGTCGATGCGTCCGCCGGCGACGAAGTTTCGTTCAAGAATCAAAGGGACTTTCGCATCGAGGACAGCACTGCCGGCAAGACCACCGCGGATGGCATGATACATTTTCTCAACATCGATTCCGGCTTTCGCGGCAAGCGTCAGAGCTTCTGACATGGCAGCGATGTTCAAATTAACGATGATTTGATTGGCGAGTTTGGCGGTTACACCGCTTCCGTTTTTCCCGACGAGTGTGACACTGGCACCGATGACATCAAGCAATGGCTTGACGGAATTGAAGATGTCTTCTTTTCCACCGACCATGATGGAGAGTGTTCCGTCGATTGCTTTTGGTTCACCGCCACTGACCGGGGCATCCAACATTTCAACACCACGCAGAGCGGCTTGATTCGCGATTTCAACAGAGGCAACGGGAGAGATGGAACTCATATCAATCAGGATGGTGCCGGGTGTAGCAGTGTGCAAAATACCGTTTTCTCCGAGTACAACCTGCTCGACGTGATGCGAAGCCGGCAACATCGTAATGATGACATCACATGTCGCCCCCATGTCAGCAGGTGTTCCTGAAGTTGCGCCTGCCTCGATTAATGCCTGTACACTGTCCGCGTTCAAATCATTGACGGTCACATTATAGCCTGCCTGCAATATATTCAATGCCATAGGTTTCCCCATGATGCCTAAGCCGATAAATCCAATACGAGTTGTCATATCATCAAAACTCCTTTTTAGATAAAAGATAGCGCTTTCATAAGCCTTTAATCGAAGTGTACACACTTTGTTCAATTTTGTATACAATTTATTTTAAAATGTATACAAAATAAGTTCCTTTTCTATTTCCAGTATTAAACTTATACTTTGATATAAGAGGAAAAACGAATGTAGGAGACGATTCTAGTGGGGAAAAAAACAACGCAATTGGCATATGTACAAGCATATGAATATATACGCGACCGCATATTAAGCGGAGAGCTGGAGCGTGGGACAAAATTAGTGGAAGAACGATTGGCGGAAGAAATGGGCATCAGTCGGACGCCGGTTCGGGACTCGATTCGAAAGTTAGAGCAGGAAGGTTTGATTAAACAAAAACGGGTGGTAAATCCAACAGATATGGATTTACGTGATCTTTTTCAAGTTCGGATGCTACTTGAAGGATTTGCCGCGAGCCATTGCGCGACATACATGAAGGACGAGGATTTGCAAAAACTAAAACGTTGTGTCGAAATTGGACGAACCGGAGAACTCGAAGAGGTGATGGCAGCGAACAAAGAATTCCATGATCTTATCGTCGGTGCGACAAATAATCCCGTCATGATTGACATCATCGACCGTATGCAGTCGATCATCTACTTGTTCCGCAAAACGGTGGTCCTTCATAAAAGACCGTTGTTGATTGAAGAACACGATGATATTTATCAAGCCATTTTGCAACATCAGCCGGAAGAAGCGGAACGATTGATGAAGGCGCATTTACAACTGGATTTAGAATTTTGTTTGAACTGGATGAAAGGATAAACGACGGGAAACGTCGTTTATCCTTTTTTTATAGAGTGGATTCTTCTCTTCAGGACAAATGTCCTTTATCATTCAGGGAGGCTTCGTTTAAATGGAAGTATGAAAATCAAGAAGAGGAGGGACAACGATGCGTGGCATTCTTTTTGCAATCAGCGGCGGTTTTTTTCTGACACTCCAAAGTGTCGCCAATGCCCGAATCAGCAACAGCATCGGGACGTGGCAAGCAGCGACCTTGACCCAGATGACCGGTTTTGTCGTCGCTTTATTGATTACGTTGATCCTGCGTGACCGGACGTTCCGGCAGATGAAAGAGGTTAAGCTGCTTTATTTATCCGGAGGAGCATTGGCCGCTGCCGTCTTATTCAGTAACATGACAGCCGTTCATTTGATGGGTGTGACGTTGACGATCTCTTTATTCCTGATTGCCCAGCTCGGCTTGGCACTGGTGATTGATTGGAACGGATGGTTCGGAATGATCAAGCGGCGGTTGCAGCTGCCGCAAGTAATCGGCATTTTAATGATGATCGGCGGCGTGCTGATCTTGAAATGGTAAGGGGGAAAGAACGTGGAACAAGCACAACTGGATGAGTATTTGGCGCGGTTTCAATTGACGGAAGTGTTTGCCGGCGGGTTGCGGGAGCATTTACAACCGGTCGCTTTTCAAGCGGGGGACTGGCTGTGTCGTCAAGGCGACGCGGCGGACCGGATGTACTTGTTGCTCGAGGGGAAGCTGAAGATTACCCATATGTCAGCGACCGGAAAACGGCTCGTCTTATCGTTTAAACATCCGTTTGATCTGGTCGGCGATATCGAATACGTCCGCCGGACCCCGTTGATGAATACGGTCGAAGCGGTCACGCCGGTCGAAGCGGTCAGCATTTCCTATGCGGCACTAGAACAAAATGGAGCCGATAATCCGGCACTGCTCCGCTTTTTACTCGAGACGATTACGATGAAGTTTGAGCTGAAGTCGCATTCGATGAGCTTTAATCTGCTGTATCCGGTTGAGGTCCGGCTCGCCAGTTATCTCTTGTCGATGACACCGGAAACACCGACCTTACCGGTCAGTGATCTGGTTGATGCGGCGGATCTGATCGGAACAAGTTACCGTCACCTGAATCGTGTCCTGCGGCAGTTCAGTCAGGACGGCTTGATTGAGCGGACGAACCGGACGATTACGATCGTGGACCGGGACGGCTTGACGGAACGGGTCGGCGAAAGTATCTATGAGTGAGGAGGAAAGAAGATGACACTTGGAATAGTTCTGGCTTTATTCGGCGGAATGATGGTCTGTATTCAGAACACCTTTAATGCCAAGGTCAAGGAACGGGTCGGCGCATGGGCGACGACGACGCTTGTCCTCGGACTCGGATTTCTGGCCTCGCTGACGATCGGACTGCTTGTTGAAGGCGGCGGTCTTTTCTCAATGAGTGGAATGGAACCATGGTTTTGGTTCAGCGGCATCATCGGAGTCGGCGTCGTTTTGTGCGTAACGCAAGGGGTACAACAGCTCGGACCGAGTTATGCGATTTCAATCGTCATGGTCTCACAAATCCTGTTTGCCTTGCTGTGGGATACGCTCGGGTGGTTTGGTCTCGATCAAGTGGCATTTACGTGGACGAAGGCCGTGGGCGTTGTCCTGATTGGCGGCGGTGTTTTATTATTCCAACTCGGCGGCAAGTTAACCGAACGACGGATGTTACGAAAAGGAGCCTGACAGATGAACTACACGACATTGTTATTTGATATCGATCATACATTACTCGATTTTGATGCGACGGAACGCGCGGCCTTGCGACAACTGTTTGAAGAGGAACAGCTCGAATGGACGGCCGAACGGGAAGCCCGTTACCGGACAATCAACCGTTCCTTATGGCAGGCACTTGAACGGGGAGAGGTAACACGGCAGGAAGTGATTACGTCACGTTTTGTGGCGTTTTTTGCCGAGCAGGGCCGGACGGTCGACGGCAGTCGGATGGATACGCGTTACCGTGCGTACTTGAGTCAAGGGACGGAATTGATTGCAGGAGCGATCGAGTTGCTCGACGCGCTCAAAGGGAAGTATCAGCTGTATGTCGTGACGAACGGTGTCGCGGCGACACAACATGCACGACTCAAGGGATCTGGTCTGGCGCCTTATTTTGACGGGATTTTTGTCTCGGAAGAAACCGGCTATCAAAAACCGATGCCCGCCTTTTTTGATTACGTATTTGACCGGATCCCGGATGTGACGCGCAATCAGACGTTGATCATCGGCGACTCGTTGACGGCAGACATACAGGGCGGCATCTCGGCAGGAATTGCGACATGTTGGTTTAATCCCGGTCATGCCGCGGCTTCGGCGGAACTGACGCCGACTTATACGATTGAGCGACTCGACCAGCTTGTGACGCTGCTCGGGACAAAAGAGGTAGATTGGACAACTTCAAAATAAAATCGAAGTAATGAGATTGATTTAACATCTTTGTGATACCATCCGATAGTAATTAAAAGATCACGAAAGGGGGCGATCATGGTGAACATGACGCAAACAAAACAGGAAACGGGGCACGACGTGTAACCCGCTTTTCTTAAAAAAACGGGGGAATGGATATGCAGATTGTATTACGCCCAGTCACGAACGAGAACTGGGAAGCCTGCTGTGCGCTTGAATTAACGGCGGAACAACAGGAATTTTTAGAACCGAACGTCTACTCGATTGCGCAGGCTGGTTTCGAACCGACGCTCGTCATGCGGGCGATTTATGCAGGGGATGAGTTGGTCGGGTTTTTAATGTACAATTCGGAACGGGAAGAACTGGACGGCTACTGGATTTACCGACTGATGGTCGACCAACGCCACCAAGGGTCAGGAATCGGCCGGAAAGCGATGCGGTTGTTGCTCGGGGAGATGCAACAGCTTCCGGAAGCGACGTGCATCGCCGTCGGTTACCGTCCGGACAATCAAGCAGCGCATCGTCTGTATGAACGACTCGGATTTATCGATCACGGGGACCGGTTCGGAAAAGAGATGGCAGTCCGGTACACGTTTTAAGGAGTAAGACCTTAGCCTCGCTAAGGTCTTTTTTGATGGAATGGATATTTTTTGAAACTTTTTGAACGACCGAGTGCTCTAATCAGTAAAAGGAGGGGACGGAATTGGACTTACGAACGGAGCACACGGAGCTTGTCCGGCGTGCCATTAAGCAAGACGAGGCAGCATTTGAACAATTGATTCTTCTACATAGTGAACAGCTCTACCGGACGGCCTACGTCTATGTCAAAAACGAGCAGGATGCGCTCGACGTCGTTCAGGAAACGGTCTACAAAGCCTTCATTTCCATCGGACAGGTCAAAGAACCCAAATATTTCGTAACCTGGTTGACGAAAATTCTGATTCGGAACTGTTACCGTGTCCTGAACCAACAGACTACGGTAGCGGATCTCATTGAACAGATTCCGGTGAAGGAATCTTCGCGGGAAGAACATCTGGACTTGATTGACGCGTTGTCGCACCTGCGAAAAGAATACCGGGATGTTTTGGTACTCTTTTATTTTCACGATGTCCCGATGAAGGAGATTGCTTCTTTTATCGGCATCACCCTGAATACGGTCAAGACATATCTCAAACGGGGACGGGCCGAATTGAAGAAACAGTTGGGAGGACTTGATTATGTCGAAGCACGATCTTCAAAATGACTATAACCAGATTCCTGTGCCGCAGGCCGCCTTACAGGAGCGGATTCGTCAAGGAATGGAGCAGGGAAAGCGGGAGCAACAAATCAAACGGCCGAAACGCCTGCGACGCCTGGTTGTTTCGACGGGACTGGCGGCGTCACTGTTGATCACATCGACATTCGTCATCCCGTCCTTTGCGACGGCAATGGCAAAAGTTCCATTACTCGGTCAGATGTACCGACCGTTCCTCGAACAGGAAAACACCGGCACCGCCATTAGTCAGAAACAACTCGCAACGAAAATCGATCAAGTCGCAAGTGACAACGGGATCGACATCCAAGTCATCGATGCCTACTACGACGGCGTGACAATCGGCATGAATTTGACAGCGACCGGCGTCCCGGATGTGAAAGCGGAAGCGCGGTCAGGATTATATGAACTGTTCAAAGGGGATAAACGGTTTGAAGGGACGGAGACCATGGAACTGGTTCAGTTCAAACAGGTCAAAGGTGTCTGGCAAGGACGAATTGAATATATGTTCGGTGAAACCAAATTAAAAGATACAATCCAGATTCCGGTCGTGTTGACAGATGTATTCGGCGTCAAAGGAAATTGGTCGTTTAACGTCCCGGTCAAACGGCTTCCGGCCGTCGAACAAGTCTACGGGACAACGGTCAAAAATTCAATCTATCAAACGGAAGTCACATTGGATAAGTTGATTCAGGGCAAAGGGAGCACGTCGTTCGACTACACAACACGTTCACCGGAAAAAGAATGGGCCCGTGTCGAGATGACATTGCTCGATTCATCCGGTAAGGAAATCATTCACAACTGGACAAAGTCGACTCAGTCCGTCAAACGGACGAAATCTGGAACGGCAGCCATCGAGCAGTCGCGGTTAATCCTCGGGAACTATGTGATTCCAAAAGGGAGCTATCTGTTGCAACCGTCCCTATCCATCGATATCAACACACAACCGATTCCGTTAACCGAGCCGTTGCCGTACCGTCAACAGTCGGAAACGCATCCGCTCGAAATGACCATCACGTCAATTGAGACAACACCCGAGCATGTCGTAATCGAATTTTCGAGAAATTCCCGCTCATTACAAGTCTATGTGAAACCAGAAATCCGAGATTCCATGTATTTGTTGAAAGGAACAGAACCGCCGGACGGTCGGGAAATCAAGCCGAAAGTCACGGTTCTCGATGCGGGTAAACAAACATTCCGAGCGACGTTCCGCTTGCCGGAACCATCTGAACACACGCGGGAAGAATATTATCTCGAAACCGGCTACAGCAATACCGTCATCAATACACCACTTGAATTACAACCAATCCCGTTTACGGTTAACTAACAGGAAAACCGGACCGGACGTCGAACTCCAAACGGATGACGATTGAACAAGGAGTTGGAGATGATGAATTTACGAGCAATGACCGCAGCCGATTATCCGGAAGTCGGCCGGATTTACAAACAGGGGATACAGACGCAGAATGCGACGTTTCGAACGGAAGTACCGCCGTTTGACTACTGGGATGCCCATCATCACATACACAGCCGGATTGTAGCGGAAGAAGACGGGAAGGTGCTCGGATGGGTCGCCATCAGTCCATTTTCGTCGATTCCCGCCTATCAGGGGGTGGCGGAAGTCAGTCTTTATATTGACGAAGACGCACGTGGTAAAGGCATCGGTACCGCATTGATGCATGCTGTCATTGAAGCGAGTGAAGCGGCGGGCATCTGGACGTTGCACTCACAAATCTTCCCGGAAAACACTGCGAGTTTAAAGCTGCACCAACGGTTTGGTTTCCGGGAAGTCGGCCGGCGGGAACGGATTGGACAATTGGCCGGCGTCTGGCGGGATACGATTTTACTGGAGCGGAGAAGTCAGATGTAAAAGCAGATGAGAGGAAAAAGGGAAGACGGATGTCACATCCGTCTTCCCTTTTTGTGTGGTGAGGGCTGTTTTAACATCATCAGTTCTTTTTGGTCAGAACAAAGGCAAAAATCTGTTCACCTTTTTTCATCGTGATGTTCTCAGGACCATGAATATCGTTAAATGGATTCGACGAGAGGTTTCCGCTTGCGGACAACTGACGGAGGAACAGGACATTGTAATCTTCCAGCGTGAACTCACTTGACGGATTTTGTGTGTTGACGGCATCCGGTTTTATTTTTAAAGCTTCGTGTGAACGCAGGCTCACACCATTCAAATTAGCACCAAACCGAGTATATTTGGCCGAAGAAGATTGTACGATCCGCAACGTCGAGTCATATGTCTTAGCGGGGATTTCCATTGAAAAGAGTGTCCGCTCTTTATGATTTAGTAAGTATTCGACACCTTTCAGGAGATACGGTTTCTTGAGTTTGCCTTTTAAATGAAATGCAGCGATGTCCTGATCGTTGATTTGCGCAAAGGCTTGTTCACCGGCTTTTAACTTGAGCGGTGTGACCGTTAGTGTTTCATTTTTGGGAGCAAGGCAGCCACTGAGGGAAAAAGCGGATAATAAACAGACGATCCAAAATTTTCTCATGGAAAAAACATCCTTTCTTAAAGGATTACGGTAACAAACAAAAAACGTCTTGTCGAGAAAGACAAGACGCGGATGTCATTACTTGTGATTCGATAAGACGATCCCGAAAATCCGTTCACCCTTTTTAAGCGGTACGTCAGCTGGACGCATGATTTCGTTTAAATTAAAGCCGCGAATCCCGTTCTTTTTCGTCATGTGATAGACCATCAGCAAATTATACGGAGTAGAGGCAGAGGTGCTTGAACGGAAATCAGCTCCCCGAATCATGTAATCATCAAGCTGTTTAAAGGTATGGTCTCCTTGGACTGTCGTGTCATCAACGTCGATGCCGAGGTGGATCTTATCGTCGGAGAAAGATTGGGCAAAGCGGACTTGCGTGTCATAGCTTTTGGGTTCAAGCTCGAGTGTAAAGAGAGACCGCTCTTTTTTGTTCGGAAGATATTCGACCCCTTTGAGCCAATGGGTGGATGTTAATGTACCCTGTAATTTGACGCTGCCGATCTGTTGATTGCCAAGCGCCGCAAATTTTTCTTCGCCCTCGGTGATGGAGACGGGAGAAATCGTCAGACTCGATGTGTAGTCAGCCGATGCTGCTTTTTTTGGAACGGATTCTTGTGCCTGTTCTTGATTACATCCGGTCAAGACAAGCGCCGCAAGTGGTATGTAAAGCCATTTCTTCATGAAAAACGCCTCATTTCATCTTATTTTGGTAACATTATCCATAATTAATCGTATCGCTTTTGGGGGATGATTTCAATGGAGAACGGGAAAAGACCGACAGCAGGTATTTTCAGGAGGGATAAAGATGGATGATTTTTTTGGAGAAGGTCTTGAGACCAATGAGCAGAAACGAAAACGAAAACTCGAAGAAGTGTTTGACCAATCGTTTGAGTCGGAACGCCGCGACTTTAACCAGTCACTTGAACAGGAAGTGACCGTCGCCTTGATCGGGGACGTCAATGCGGGCAAATCCTCGACGCTGAATGCGATCCTTGGTCGGGAAGTGGCGACCGTTGGAGCAAAGCCGGGGGAGACGACGCGGATTGATCAAATCCGGCAACATCCGGAAGATAAGGTCGTCTTCGTCGATACGCCGGGACTGAACGATGCGAACAGCTTAAACTCGGACACGACATGGAAGTTTTACCAAAGTGCAGATGTCATCCTCTACTTCTTAAACGCCGCCGGAACCGTCTTATCGGAAACGGAAACAAAAAACTTCAAGAAGATTTATGCCCACAATAAAAATATCGTCATCGTCGTCACGAAAATCGATGCGACGAATGACCTCGCGACGATTCTGTCGCATATCGAATCGAAATTACCGGGCCCCAAAGTCGTGCCGGTCTCCGCGATGGATGGGACGAACATTGACCGTTTGCGGCGTGAGGTGCTCGACATCCTAAAAAAGTTCAACAAGGATAATCTGTTTGTTCGCGAGATCGATCCGGCGTTGCGGGGGAAAATCGCGAACAACTGGATCGTCGGAGCAGGGACCGCGGCAGGAGCGATTGGAGCCGTTCCGTTTCCGGGAGCCGACATCATTCCGTTGACGTCGATTCAAATCGGGCTGATGCTGAAACTGTCGAACTTGTACGAGCGGAATCTTTCGAAGGAAAGTGCAAAGGAGTTGCTGGTCGTGACGATTGTCGGCAACTCCGGAAAAACGGCGTTCCGGCAACTGGCGAAGATGGTCCCGGGATACGGTGCCGTCATCGGAGCCGGCGTCGCCTCGACGGCGACACTTGCACTCGGATACGGGACGAAGTATGCTTACGAAAATAAATTGGAACTGACGCCGGAAAGCTTGATGGGCTTCATCAAAAAGTTCCGCAAGAAATCAGACGGAGCAAAATAACGGACAGATTTTCACCTCCCTGCTATGCTAGGACGAAAGCAGGGAGGGGAAGTCATGTCAACACTATTAGAAGAAATCCGCGCGTATCAAGAACAGTTTCGTCAAAAAGCGCCGCAGGAAAAACAACGGTTGATGGCACAAGCGACAAATGAGTTAGCCGCATCAGACGGCGCCAAAGGATTGACTGTCGGAGATGAGGCACCCCGCTTCACATTGCCGAATGCATCCGGTCAGTCGGTGTCGTTAGAGGAGTTGCTGCAAGACGGTCCCGTCATCGTGACGTTTTATCGCGGCGGCTGGTGCCCGTATTGTAATCTGGAGCTCCGGGCCTACCAACGGGAATTAGAAAAAATTGAGGCAAAAGGAGCAACGCTTGTGGCGATCAGTCCGGAAACACCGGATCATTCGCTCTCGACGCAGGAAAAAAACGACCTGGCCTTTCAAGTGTTGAGTGATGTCGATAACGTCGTCGCCCGTCAGTTCGACCTTGTGTTCGATATGCCCGACTATTTAATTGACGTGTACAAGGCATCCGGTCTTGACGTTGCCGGTCATAATGGCAATGAGGACTGGCAGTTGCCAAAACCAGCAACGTTCATCATTCAGCCGACCGGTAAAGTTTCATTTGCGGACGTCCCGGCTGATTATACAAAACGGACAGATCCGCTGACGATCATCGAAGCGTTGTAAAAATCGCATGAAACAAGAACGAAATCCCGTCTATCATCGAGGCGGGATTTTTTGTCGTAGTGTGCCATTCTTTTGTTGATAAATGTATATAAATGGGTATAGAAAGGTAACGAATTGAAGAAATGGAGGTGGGCGTTACTCCTTTTTCAATCAAGGAGTTCGCTGTGTCTATGTATAAAATCGAGCCAGTATTCAAAGAACGGATTTGGGGTGGTCGTCGTCTTGAAGAGTTGTTTCATTTCGATTTACCGGCAGGATCAATCGGAGAATGCTGGACGGTTTCGGCACATCCGAGCGGACGAACTCCTTTAGCGGACGGTCCTTATCAAGGACAGACGCTCGATCAATTGTGGCAGACCCACCGGACAAGTTTATTTGGTCCATACGCATTGGAGGCTTTTCCTTTACACGTTAAGCTGCTCGATTCTTCCTCGTATTTGTCCGTCCAAGTCCATCCGAATGATGAGGATGCGAAACGGTTGGAAGGCGAACCGTACGGAAAAAATGAATGTTGGTATATCCTCGAGGCCGAGGAAGGAGCGGAAGTCATTGTTGGTCACCATCTGTCTTGTCGCGAAGAACTCGTGACGTGTGCAGAGCGGAAGGAGTGGGATGCCTGCCTTCGTCATCAATCTGTCCAAAAAGGGGATTTCATTTACATTCCGAGTGGAACGATTCATGCCCTTGGACCGGGAATCGTGTTGCTCGAAATTCAACAAATGAGTGACCGGACGTATCGACTGTATGATTATGACCGTCTCGACGCCGATGGAAACCACCGTGAGTTGCACCTCGAAAAAGCAATCGCCGTTACGACGATTCCGGATGAACCGTTGACCATCCGACCGATTCGAGAGACGACGGCTTCCGGAACAAAAACGACCTTGTTGGAAGTCCCTTTCTTCACGGTCATCCATCATGACATCAAGGGGACGGAGTACTGCTTATCCGACAGCCCGACGTTTCGATTGCTGACCGTCGTGTCAGGTCAAGGTGAAGTATGTGCAGCTGACGGTTCCGAACAACGCCAGTTACAAAAAGGCGATCAGTATTTCATTCCCTGTTCGGCAGGGGAATACCGGATCTCCGGACAGCTGGCGTGCGTGACCAGTGAGGTGTTTCCAAGTTAAAAGCACGTATCGCCTTTGCGATACGTGCCACCGTTAATTCGAACCGAGTGAAATCGGAAGCGGATAGTTGTCTTCCTCCGTCCAGTCGATGGAGTATTTGATTTCGATCATGATCAAGTCACTCAATGTCTTTAATGTATGCGGCACCTCGCGTGGAATGTGGACGACGGAAGTCGGACCGAGCAATTGATGTTTCCCATCGATGATTGCTTCGGCTTGTCCTTGAAGAATGCTCCACGTCGAGTCTGTCTGAGCATGGTAATGATGGCTGATCTGATGGTTGGCTTGGATATGCAGCCGGCGTGTCACGGCATACCGCCCGTCGTCCAATTGTTGTTGATGAAGAATCGTCGCATACCCCCAGCGTTTCCATTCAAATTGCGGAGGCAGTTCTTGATCAACAAGATAATCTTTAAGATGGGGCGTTTCCTCTTTTGACGAAACGAGGACACCATCGGGACTGACCGAAACGATTAAGTCAGTCAAGCCGATTCCGAGGACAGGGACTTGTAATTCATTGACGATATGCGTATTGGTGGAATGGATCAACCGCGCATTTCCATGAATGGAACTTGGCATTTCTTCCGTCAGGGTATTCCACGTCCCGAGATCTTTCCAGTATCCATCATACCGATGAACGAACAGGTGGGTTGTTTTCTCGACGACGGCATAATCAAACGATGTTTTCTCAAGCGAATCATACGCCGTTCGTAATGCCTGATACGTCACAGGCACCTGTTGCTCGTTCAGGCGTTCCGTCAAGAAGTCGAGCCGGCAGGCGAAGACCCCGCAATTCCACAACGCCCCTTGATCAATCAACTCGACTGCAGTCTCCAAGGAGGGTTTTTCACGAAATTGTTGGACCGGAGACATCGTGCTTGTCGATTCAGGAATGATATAGCCGTATTTAGAAGTTGGATGAAGCGGTTCGACTCCCATTAAATGAAGCGCGTCAGGGTGGGCCTGGACGGCCGCATCGAGCGCAGAAAACCGCTGGAAAAAGGAAGCGTCGACGTAAGGATCAACCGGCATGACGATGATCGTTTCCGTTGGATCAATCCGTTCTGCCAGATAACTCGTTGCGAGCATGATGGCCGGGAACGTATCCCGCCGAGACGGTTCATGGATGACGGACACCTTGGTGCCGAGTTGATGTTCAATCGCATCGAGTTGGGCTTCCGTCGTCGTGATGACGGTCCGGTCCGCTAAACCGCTCGCTTCTAGCTGTTGAAACACCCGTTCCATCATTGATTGTTTGTGTCCATCGGCATCTTCAAGAATGCGCAGGAACTGTTTGGAATTCAAATCGTTCGACAGCGGCCAAAGTCGTTTTCCGGATCCACCTGATAATAAGAGAATATACATCATCCAACACCCTTTCTGAACTGGAGGTTTTAAAGATGGCACTGTACTTATTAGTTGATGCGCACGAGCCGACAAGAAAGATTTTGCAACGGAAGTTACTGGAACAGAATCAAGAAGTAGCAGAAGCCGCATCGGCAGAAGAAGCTTTATCGGTCCTCGAAGTACAAGACGTGGATGTCATCGTGACCGAATTACGCTTGCCGCAACTCGATGGTGTTGAACTGCTGAAAAAGGTCACGCGCTTGTACCCGTTGACCAAACAAATTGTTCTGACGGATTACATGCAATTGCATACGTTGCTAGCTGCCGTCAATTCGGGCAACATCAGCCGCTTGATGACGAAACCGTTGAAAGTTGATGAAACGATTCTTCGGATCATGAAAAAAATCGGAGCAGAAGTGGTGGAGACGAAACACCGGAAAAACAATATCGGTGTCATGTTTAACGGGATTTTAACCAATGCGAATCGTCCCTATTGTTTATTTTTTGAGGATGGAACAATCGTTGGTCGCCGTGCACTGGAAATTCCGAATCAAGAAGCGCCGGATGATGAAATGAACGGCTTGCATCGTTTTGAGTTTCCGACGCAATTCGGAACCTATATCTTGTACCAATCAATGAATGGAACGGTCATGAAACACGTTTGAAGACAAGCGACTCGACTCCGATAAAGCTGAGGCGGATGTACATGTAGATCACGCCGGCAGCGAGAAGCGGATGACGCACGTATTTTTTGAGATTCGTTTTATGATACAAAACAGGTCGGAAAAAGTACCAGCGTTGCAACGCCTTTGCCAGTCCGCCGTCTTCGTTTTGAAGCGTCGTCGGCATGACGTCAAAGTAATAGCGTTTCTTTTGGAGCAGGTCGGTCAGTTCGACCTGTTTTTCATTGTGCCGGACGAAGGTGAAGGTCGCCCGCCGGATTTGTCCTCCTTGTTCCAGGTAACGGATGGTGGGTTGGGTTTCCTCAAAACTGATTTGTGTCGGATCAATTTCACCCGAAGTCACATAGGCGTCGAGCCGCCAAAAACGGGCGGCTTCGATCGAATTGGCATCAAGCTGATCGGTCGGAATGTTAAACAGGTTCCGTTCGAACACTTTGACCTGGCTGAAAAAATTCGAATGGTCGCTGTATGCCTGTTCCGGGATGACAAGTGCTCCGATATCCGGATGGGCTTCGAGGTACAACAGACAACTCTTCAAGAGGTCATCCGACAGCACCATATCCGAATCGATGATGTACAGATACTCGACGTCGAGTGCTTTTAGACGATCGATGGCTGTTTTTCGCGCAATCCCGCGTTCGCCATGCGGCAACGCGATGACCTCAAAGCGTTCATCGTGTTGTGTTAACCGTCTGATCGTCTCGACCGTTTGATCAGTCGATCCATCGTCGGCAATGATACAACGAAAAGGTGAAGCTTGGGCTTGGAGAGAACGAATTGTTTCTTCGATAATGGCTTCATTTTGATACGTCGACATCGCGATTCCAATCATACATACTCCTCCTTCACATCAGGTAGTGGAAGTTCGTTCTGGAGCCAATTTCGAAAATGTTGACCGGTGTTATCCCAGTGCAGTGTCTGGGCGAAGCGATAGGCAGCATAACGAATCGTGTCGTATTGTTCGGTGTCTTGAATGCAGGAACGCATTTCGGAAGCGAGCGCACCGGGCGACTGGGCGACGGTCATATAACCCGCCATCCCGTATTGGACGGCATCTCGTAAACCGGGAGCGTCATAGACGATCGTCGGTGTGCCGACAGCGGCCGCTTCGCTGACCGTTAATCCCCAGCCTTCACGTTTGGAAGGGAAGAGGAGGGCGGTCGCCCGACTCATCCGTTCAAGCTTTTCCTCTGCGCTGACAAAACCGAAGTACGTAATGTCTCCCCGAATTTCTTCCGGGACAAGCGGGTCCAGCTGCTGTTGGATATAGCGCTCATCTTTTTTGCCGATGACCCAAAACTTCGCTGTCGGAAATTCTTGTTTTAGGATGACGAAGGCCTGAATGGCATCGTCGATTCCTTTATAAGCAGACATCCGTCCGACGTATAAAAAGGTCGGGACCGGCTCTTTCGGCTGCCAGGCGTCTTCTTTCCAAGGAACAAAATCGAGTCCTTCGGGCAGAATCGTGATCTGTTGTTTGGAAAAGCCGATGGAGCGTAAGTCATCCGCCGTCGACTGACTGACCGTCAAGGCGCGTCCGTGACGATACAACTGGAGCCGGGGCGTCTCGGTCTGTTCGCCGAGCCAGGCATACGGACGCTTGACGTTGATCTGCCAGATTTCACGCGTGAACTGATGAATGAACAAAGCACGCTTGGCGCGCGGGACGTAAAACGGCGTGAAGAACTGATGGGTGTTGACCTGATCGACGACGAGATCGATCGATGAAGCATGTTTGTAATAGTAAGAAGCCGCGTAGGGAATGACGGTTGCGAGTGTACCGTGGCGGACATACGTGATGCCGTCCAAAAATTCGACGTCATGTCCCCCTTCAAAGGCGGGGGAAATGTGCGTGATCGCATAATCATCCGCGACACGGCGAAGCATTTCGTGTGTAAAGACCTCGGCACCGCCGGCCTTCGGGTGTTTGATGTCACGCCACGATAAAAATAAGAGATGGGGTTTCATAAATGCTCCTCCTTTTTCGCAATCAATCGCTGTTTCGGCAAAATGAATCTCAGGACAAAGGCACTTCCTAACAAGACGACCGCTTGTCCGGTCAACCAAATTTCAACCGTTTGGCGGACGAACATAAGTGAGAGGACCAATAAGATGAGAATCCCCCAGAACCACTTCAGATAGCTTGTCCGGTGCAGCGAAAATTGGACAAGTGCTTCGTACTGGATCAGCGTGATGCCGGCGTAGACGAGCACCATGTATTTGACATACTGTCCGGCTAAGTCATAACCGGATCCGAATAACCAGGGAATGAGATACGGGACCACCGTGACGTAAAAGAGGACGGCACAGGCAAGACCACTCAATAGAAACAGGTACAACTTACGTTCCCAAATGTGAAAGGACTGTTGGTGATTAAGGCTGCTGAGGCGCGGTAAAAGAAGCTGCGATAAGGAAAGGGCGACAAACAACAACAACTGACCGAACCGTAAGGCGACGGAATAGTCGCCGGCAAATGTCGGGAAAAACCGTGTCACGAGCAGGCTGTCGAGTGTAAAGAAGAGGGTCATGACGACTTGCGTGTGAATCATATGCGTCAAACCGTGCCACCGGGTTGGACCGGTACTCTCTGGGAATGATGTCTGAAGCAGGCTGACAAGGTAAGCCATTAGCATCCCGATCAAGATAAAGGCTAAGGAAAGCGTCACGTTCGTGTACTGAAGCAAGAGCCAGGTGGCCATCACTTTTGTTAACGATTCAACATAATACGAAAGGTTCAGGGCGTAAAAACGTTCTTGCGCTTGAATGACACCACGCCTGAAAGATAATAAGATATGGAAGAAGACTGTAAGCACAACAAGAAGAAGGTTTATTCTGGTAAAAGGTAGAAGGATAGGTAAGACATACAGTAAGATAAGTAAAATGACTCCGACGACAGCCAACAACCGGTTTCGTAAAACACGATAATGATTCGTTAAATGTTGACTGAGATCGCGTGTGACCGTCCACTGCAAGGCACTTCCGATGATCAGGAGCAGACCCAGTAAAGCGAGATAACCGTTTAAAAATCCATAGTCGACACTCGATAATTGACGGGCTAACAACAAGTGATAGGCATAGTTGACGATGTTCAATAAAATATCGAGAACCGGAAAAATCAAAATTACCGCATGACGGTTCAGAAAACCAGTCATCGGAACACCTCCCATCAATCAGTTTGAATGATACGGAAAGGATGAATCAGTATGAATCAAGGTCATATCGCAGTCTTTACGGACCACGGACGGAACATTCCTTACGAAACCCTGATTTCCTATTATCCTGTACTCTTTTATACACAACCTGGTAAATGTCCTGCTTCATTTGAACAAATTGCCATTACAGAAGTGCAGAGTGCGGAAGGTAAACATGATATCAAGTTGTATGTCGTCGACTATCAGACGCGTGAAGACGAGTTGAAAATCGTGAATCAAATCCGCAGTATCCGCTCGCGCGCCAAAATTCTGCTGATCAAAGATGTCGTGCGGATGAAAGGTGATTTCCCCTACGAAGCAGTAAAAGGGGACGGCATTTTACGCACCTTTTCCTACCGGGCGGGCTACCCGAATGAACTGTTTGCGGAAATCCAACATATCATCCATCCTGAATATCCCATTTTAAAAGACACTATAGCCTTTATATTACCAATATTTAACGAAGAGAAACGTTTTATGCATGTAAAACAATTTTTAGAAGCCTTGGCAGAGCTGATCAGTGAAGATTACATTCATGCCTCGATCAACTTCTTTGATGACGCCTCTTCCGACCGTTCAAAGGCGCTGTTACATGACTATCGGTCCATCGTCATGGAAGCGACGGATACATTGTTTACAGTCGGATATCTGGAAGTCCATCAGGTGGAACGGAATACTCGGAAAGCGGGACTTTTCATCGAAGGGATGAAAAATATCTCGAGTGATTATTACGTGTTCGTCGATGCTGACAATTCGTTTAAGACAGAAGACATCGCCCGTCTGCTGACGATTGCCCAAAACGATTATTATGATATCGTCATCGGAACGAAGGACCTGACGATCGAAGACCGCGGTCTTGTCCGGCGTCTGCTCAGTTTTGCCAAACGGAATCTGACACGGACCTTTTTACCAAAAGGGGTGACGGATTCACAAACCGGTCTAAAAATCATCAATCGTCGTGTCGTCCCACGGATTCTGCCGTATTTAAACGTCGAGAGTGGTCTGGCGATTGATTTGGAATTGATGTATGCCGCGAAAAAAGAACGGTTGCGTGTGTTCCAACAGCCTGTGACCTGTATCGAGCGGGAAGGATCACACGTCAATCTGGTCAAGGACTCGATTGCTTTTTTAAAGACGATGGTTGCTTTGTATCGACGCCATCGTTAAATACCCTGTACCGGCTCGTTATGCAACGGGTCGGTACAGGGTATTTGTCATGTCTTCGATTTTTTAGGGCGACGAATCGCTGACAACAGTTTCGCACGGAACCGTTGACGAACCGCCACGAACCGGTGACCCGTCATCCACCAGATCAGCAGTCCGCTCAAGGGGAATGCGAGCAGCAGGACCGTCAGTCCGACGTAATAGACAGGACGTAAGACGACGGTGACATCGGCCGTTGATTGAGTCGAGCGGTACAGTTGGCTGACGCCGTTCAGCGCGATGTTGCCCCGCATCGGTTCGACGCCGTCCCGTAACTCAAAGAGCGGTGTCGGCGAATCATTGACTGTAAAACGACCAAGGGGCGCATCACTTGTGATGTGTCGATTCATCAAGGATGGAGTGATGCCGAGTTTCTCGGCCGGTGTTTTGGCAAACAGCGGTTTTCCGGTCTGCTCTGCCATCACGAACTGATCAACGAGGATCAGTTGATCGTAAGGGAGAAACTCCAGATTTTTAAGCTGTAAGCTGCCTGCCTTTTTTTCATTGCCGCGTGTCCAGATATGGAGCTGCATCCGGACCGTTTTTTTCGGAGGAATGATCATCTGTTCGTAATGATTCCAGCGGCTCTTTTTGTCTTCCTCGACTTCATTGATGAAATCAGTCCCGATGACACGGTCTTTTTCATCCAGATAAAAAACTTTCAAGTGGCGTTGCCGGACATTTTTACTGACCGCATCAAACTGCAGCAAGTATTCATGATTCGGACGTGCCTTAATTTTTTGAGAGGCGAAGATATACCAGTCACACGAACAAGTTGCTTCATATTCCATGCGATACGTACCGTCTTTTTCGCTCCCGCTGAACATATCGTCCGTGATCGAGACACATGTCGCACAATTGGCGGCTGCTTCCGGTTCCGTAAGCGGCTTGTCGGTGACGATTTCATTCGGATCAAATTGATGCAGATCGTCCATCGTAACGAGTGACGGAACGGCACTCGCATACACCAGTTCAATCTCATAACGACCGCCCGTCAACGGGATGTCTTCCAGCGTAATCTGATGAAGTGCCGAGTAGACATCCGGCAAGGATTCGAGTTGATACGGAAAATCCCGGTGCAACGGATCGAAGGTCACGGTTTCTTGACCAATCGCTTGTTTTCGGATGTCTGCCGTCTTAAAATCCTGCGCCGTCAAGACACGCCGATAGATCGTCTCTTTTCCATCCCGCAGCAAGACGGTCAGACGGCCTCTTGGATTCGTTGGTCGTGTCGCCTTCAGTTGGATGTCGTAAGTGCCGTCTTCACGTACATCAATCGTTCGACGCAACGCACCGTTTTGAGCAGCCACACCCTTTCCGAAACTGAATCCGGGATAGTTGCGTTCGGATTGAAGATGTCCCTCGTAATCAAAGGCGGTTTCTGCTTCGAGCACCATCAACGTTTTGGTGATGGCGAGCTTCTCATCCAGTCGTTCCTGAACTTTCGTCCATTCTTCTTTCGGAATCAAGACGATATTTTGAACGGCATTAAAGCCGGCCGTATTCGTGATGCGGAGTGTCGAACTGCTGTTTTCTGCGATGAGGTTTCCAAGAGGCACCCAAACGAGTTTTGCCCCTGCCGCTTGCTTCGTCTTGACCGAGAATGTTTGGTCGTTGAATTCAAAGTCAAGCTGGCCGCCGTTTTGGTTCAATAAGACACGTGCGTAACCGGCATAACGACCGCGGGCAGTCTCTTTTGTCATCTCAATCGTGTTCGGTACCATGTAGTCCTCGAAACTGAAAATCTTGATGTCGTGGACCCACCAATACGTTTTCCGCTCCGGACGCTGAAAACTCAGCAAATCAATCCGCATCGTCTTGGCGTCTTTCGGGGTGACATATTCGCCTTGCAGATGGATCGCGTCAAGGTCACCGGAATCGCGTGGGGCGACGACATACGTCTGATTCAGCTCACGCTCCTGTGCATCATAAAACCGGACTTTGACATGCAACCGGTCGACGCCACGACCGGACGCCGTGATATCAAACCGGTACGCATTGTTCGGTAAGGCGTCCAGCTTGCCGGATTTTGCGACTTGCCAAATATATTTCGGATCGCCTTCTGCGACTTCTGCGTGCAGGACAGGCAGATTGTTTTCTTTTGATAAGGGATTCGGCGACAAGTCGACGATGTCCGGATTATCCGCTTTGAAAAACGTCTCGTCCTCAAGCATCGAGTTGAACGACGCGACTTGTTTTGTCTTCAACTGATCAAGTTGATAGACGGGAGCATCTATCTTGGCCGAGGCGAAAGACAAACCGATCCCATCCCCGAAGTCGAGATCAAACGACGGATTTGCGATGCCCTGTGTCCGTAAATACCAGCGCCAATCACTGTTTGCCAAAAAGGTTTTGCCCCAGTTCAGGAATGAGTTGGCGGAGTCGATTGCCTCAAACGGTTTCCAATAGTACTGTTCCGGAACCTGGCTCAGCAAAACATCGTTTTCTTCCGCCATTTCGATGATGTCATCTTGTTTCAACCAGGATAACCCGTCCTGATGAGCTTGCGTCGCATATAAAATCGACTGGGGACCGAGGGCGTAGTCGTCCAATGTGGAGAATGTAACCGACCGTTCAAGTCCGTACGGTGTCAAAATCAGTTGCGGAACGGTCCGAGTGTCGAGTGGTTCGATTAAATCGAATAACGTAAACAGACCCACTTGTTTCGTCGCCAATAGATCACGTTGGGTTGCGAGAATCTTTTTGTTGAAGGCTTGCCGCTCCTTCATGCCCGTATATTCCGTCCGGTACGCGAACTGTTGCAGACCAAACGCCTGTGCAATTTGTCCGGCTTGATCGGAGCGACCCGTATCGAGCAAATATTGCATGAACGTCATCATGTAGCGAACCGTTTGGGTGGTACCTTCGTGGTGAAAGACGGTGTTTGCCTGCGAACCGTAGACGTGGACATCGCCGGTTGCTTTGGTTTCGCCGTCCGGATGCGGATTTTTATTCCAGGTCGGTGTCGCGACCCCCGTACTCGGTTGTGTCATTTCATCCGCAATCGGAAACTGAAGCCATTTTCCGTCAATCAGTTCTTGAACGGCGGTATATTCTTTCGGCATTTTCACCGGATGATAAAAACCTTCCATGTAGACGGCGCGGTACGGCCAGAAAAACAACCCGAGAGCGATGACCGTCGTCCCGATGGCAAGCAGGCGGTAAACCGGAAGCGGCAACGTTTTGGAAGGGCGGTTGAACACGGTCGCGAGGCTGGAAGCGAGCAACAAACTATAGCTCACCATCAGCAATCCGACTAACTTGTTAGGGTCCCGAAACATGGCGCCGATCAGCGGCGTCTTCGTGACGAACAAGACAAAGAGGTCGGCGACCTGCTCGTGCGTCCCTGTCGAAAACACAATCAACGGGATGCTGAGCCCGGTAAAGAATAACAGGATCGGCTGACGATAGGAGACGAATGCACCAAGCGAAATTAATAACAGAATAACACCGCCGCCTAACCAGAAACTGAGTGGTAACGTCGTCAGATCAAACATCGGCCACCAGTAGCTCGTTAAATAAAATACATTCGTCCATGAAGAATGACGACTGAACAACATCAACGTATCGGAGACATTGATGTTATGTTGCGAAGCTTGTGATCCGGTCAAGATGGAACCGACATACATGAAAAACCAGTATGAATTAAACAACAGGAAAACAAGCGAAAAGGCAATCGTGGAGCGGACATAAAAACCGATCAACGGTTGAATGATTTGCTCCTTCCGACGTGTCCAGAAAGTCTTCGCAAAAATCAGGGCGACCATGATCCCCATGTAGATCAAGGAGAAGAAAAAGTAATGGATGCCGGCCGCCATGAAAGCAAAGACAACGGACAGTCCGGTAATGTCGATCCATGTCCGGCGCGACAGTCGGTCGGATAAGGAGAAGTTCGGATTCAGCTGTTCGCGGAACTTGGGATCAAATATATTAAAAAACAACAATAAGGCAAGTGGAAAGACGGAGTAGCCACATAAGAGATAGATGTGCTGGATCCGCGTGATGACCCATGGATTCAAGGCATAAAACAAAGCGGCGAGACCAAAGGCGACGAGTGATAAAAAAGAAAAGTGAGGTGAGACGTAGACCGAATGCAACCGTTTCGTCAAAGCGAACATCGAAACAGCGGACACGATCAACAAGCCAAAAATAAACGACTTGATCAGAATCGGACCGGACGCACCAAACAGCAGACTGAGCAGATAAAAAGGAAAGATGTAAATCAGACGGGCGACGTTCAACAAGGTCGTCGTACTCCACCGGTTGTTCCAGGCGCCAAAAATTTCTTCGAGATACCGATTGGACGAGAGACCAAATGACATATCACTGAAGACGACCATTCCCGGTTTCAGCAGGGGGGCGCCGTACAGAACAATCAAAACGAGAACGCCGGTTAACACGAGAGCATCTTTGCGGTAGGTTCGACCAAATCTGCGGGCAGCATCGAGTAGTGATTGTAATGAGGTCTGCATCAAAGAACTCCTCTCTCAAAAAAAAGGTCAATTCTTTTACTATTCGGGATGTACCGGGGTGATTCCTAGAACAGCTTCACTTAATTTTAACAAAAATGACAACAGACTCCTCCGTCTGAAGGAGGAGCCTGCATGGGTTACATTACCGTTCGATGTGATTGGTCAATTCATCAACCAATTGTTCCAAGGAACTTGTCATCTGACCGAGTGACTGGGTCATCGTTTCAAATTCGTGTTGTACGGTCGTTTGCCGTTCGAGTGAGACGGCGGTCGATTCAATGCCATGGCGGACTTCAAGCGAGGCGGTTCGGGTCGTCTCCATCCGCTGTTCGATATCAAGCATCTGGACCCCGACCCCTTGACGGGCTGTTTGAATCGAGCTGATGCTTTGTTCGACCTCCTGGACCAGTTGCGTGATGTCAGCAAACGTCTGCCGGACACGCTTGGTCATCTGCTGGTTTTCCGACAGTGTCGTCGTATAACTGGCTGCCGTTTCCTTGATTTGATCGGTATCGGCAATCAATGCCTGTAAAACTTCCGTCACTTCATTGGCATAACTGCGGGACTGGACCGCGAGGTGACCAACTTCCGTCGCGACGACGGCGAATCCACGCCCGGCGTCACCGGCACGTGCGGCTTCGATGGCAGCATTTAACGCCAGTAAGTTGGTCTGGCCGGCAATCGCTTCCAGACTGGCAAGGATTTTTTGGATTTTATCCGATCGGCTGGCCATTGCTGTAACAGAAGTATGCAGACCGTTCGTCGATTCGACCATCGCTTCCACCCGGCGGTCCATCAGATGCATTTCTTCGTTTCCGGTCAAAGCGGTTTTCGTCATATTTTCCGTCGTCGTGGCCGTCCGCGCCATTTTCGCCTGAATCGTTGCGATGGCGGCATTAATCTGATGCAACTGATCCGTTCCTTGTTGCATCGATTGGTGTTGACCGTCTGCAGAGTGAACGATTGGCGCAATGGCGGTCGCGATTTGATTGGTCGCTTCGACCGATTGGACAGCGGCCTGTTGTAAATGCATCGTATTGGTCTTCAAACTACCGACCAGGGATTCAATCTGTTGACTGACATTCGTGATCAGCGTCGTTGCGTCCGCTTCACGGCGTGACGCCGCTTGACGTTCCTTATTCTGAACACTGATTTGAATGATGAGCGCAGCACTCGTCAAAATCAGGAAGACGGCATGAATCATCAGAATGCTGAACGGATAACCGGTCGTCCCGCAAATCAACGCCGGTGCAAAAAAGAAGCCGGCAAAATGTTGAACGGCAAACAGAACGGTACTGACAAGAATCAAATCAATCCGACGGAAGTAGGCAATCAAGGCCAACACCATAAAAATCGAGAAATGGTATTCGACAAGTCCGTTTCCGCCAGCGATAATCGACATACTGGAAAAAGTTAAGGTCAGCGTTAATAGAAGCGGTACGTGTTTACTGCGCGGGTGCATCCGGTACAGGACAGCGGCAGCAAGCAAACAGAACACCGGTAACAAAGCAATCCAAGTCAGCATGATTGGTGAGGCGGCACTGACGTTTCCACGGATGATTTGATATCCGTCCGCAAATGCTGTGAAGCGGTGTAAACCATGAATGATCAATGACAAGACGACGACAAAAAGGCTGATTCCAAGCATAAGTTGATTTCGACGTTTCATAAAATAAAATTCCCCCATTTTTTAGTTAAAAGTGAAACAAATCACGAGTAAACATGCTAAACGTATACCACTATCGGTCGAGGAATTCAGATTGTTTAGCTTCAAGATACTTAAAATAAAATTAAATGTTAAAATCTGATTTTACGGCTAAACGACTACGATATGGGGTATAGAAATGCATTGAGACTTGTAGGAGGAACGCGCATGAAATGGAAGGGCAGAGAAAGAAGTTCGAACGTTGAAGACCGGCGGGGGATGGGTGGAAAAGGAGTTGCCGGAATCGGCGGTGGACTCGGAATCATCATTCTGATTGTCGTGACCTTGATGGGAGGCAATCCGGCTGATCTGTTAGGGGGATTAACAGAATCAGAAAACGGGAGTCAGACGGAATACCAGGAAACGGCTGAAGAAAAAGAAGCGGCTGATTTCGTTTCCGTTGTCTTGGCGGACACGGAAAAAGTCTGGACAAAAGAGTTTAAGCAGGACGGCATGACCTATCAAGAACCGACACTTGTCCTCTACACGGATCAAGTCAGTTCCGCGTGTGGAGAAGCCGGGAAGTCTGTCGGGCCTTTTTATTGTCCGGGGGATCAGAAATTATACATTGATTTAAGTTTTTATGACGAGTTACAAACGAAATACGGGGCACCGGGTGATTTTGCGATGGCGTACGTCATCGCCCATGAAGTCGGGCACCATGTCCAGACCTTGCTCGGAACATCAGACGAAATCATGCCGCTTCGTCAAAAGATGAGCGAAGAGAAATTTAACAAGTATCTCGTTCGTTTTGAACTGCAGGCGGATTATTATGCGGGCGTCTGGGCGCATCACGCGCAAGGACAAAATCTGCTGGAAGAAGGCGATTTGGAAGAGGCACTTGGTGCCGCGAATGCCGTCGGCGACGATACGTTACAGGAGAAAGGACAAGGCTATGTCGTGCCGGAAAGCTTTACGCACGGGACGTCTGCGCAGCGGGAACGCTGGTTCCAAAAAGGATTTGACAACGGAACGATTGAAGGCGGCGACACCTTCAAAGCGAAGAACTTATAAGCATGAGCAACAGGCACCACTTCATAACGAAGTGATGCCTGTTTTAGATTAATCGTTGTATTGGTTGAACATCGTAGTATCGTCCGGGACATTAGCGAGGTAGACGATTTTTCCGTCTGCATCCAGTCGGGCGATATCCGTTCCGTCTTGCGTGAAGACCGATCCGTCCGCCCGCTTACCACAAACGGCCCATCGTGTTTCAAGCGTATCGCCTGTTTCGGAAGGCAACCATCCCGCATACATGTGCTTGATGTCCTGGTTGGCGGTAAAGACCATCCGGACAAACTGTTTCCAGGCGTCGATCCCGTGTTGTTCCTGTCCGTTTAAGACGAACGTGATCTCATCCGAGAACAGGGAAACAAGATCGGTGAAGGCTTGTTCATCGGTCCGGGAAGCATCAAATAAATCAAAATAGCGGTCGAGTGTCGTTGTAGTCATTAGTCATTCTCCTTTTAATTGCGAATCATTTTTTCTTCGATTAAACTCTGTAGCTTCGTCAAGTGATCGGGCGGACAATTTAAATAAATTTCACGGCGGATCGAATCGATCGTTTCGCGTTTGAGCGTCGATTGCCACGACTGTTCGGCTTCCGCCATCAAGTCGGACAATAAGCAGATGTTTTGGTTTTGGATACCCATCAAATCTTCAAAGACTCCGCTTGACGCATACAAAGATTGTTTGCCTTCAATCGCTTCGTAGACATCAAACACACGAATTTGTTCCGGCGAAGCTTTCAGACGGAACCCGCCTTTGGCTCCGGGAACGGACATCAGCAGATCCGCATGAACAAGCTTGCGGAGCAGTTTTTGAAAATAGGTCGGGGAAGCACCGAGTTGTTGGCTGATGAATTCGCCCGGCAGGACCCCTTTATCCGGTAAAAACGTCAATAAGAGCATGGCGTAGATGGATTGCTCAACACCGGTTTTCATTTGCACAAGACATTCTCCTCTTTGTATAACGTGGATAACTATTGTCCACGATACAATCAGATCAATGGATTGTCCAGTAAAATGTCTCTCACAAAACCGTCACACCTTTTCGGCAGCATACCCGTGGCATCAACAGAATGGATTCGGTATACTGAATGTACGATATGTGAAAATATTCACTAAAAGTCGTTCACACTTTGTGAAAGGGCGTTTGATTATGAATCCACTTAAAGGAATCATCACGATTCCGCGTTCAATTTTAATACAACTGATGCTGGCAGCCGTCTTAATGGGTGTTGCCGTCATCGGCCAATCCTATTTGATCGTCATCATCGTTGATCGGATTTTTCTGCAAGAAGATCCGTTTTCGGCAGTCATTCCGTTGCTTGGTGTCCTGTTGTTGATGCTTGTCCTGCGTGTCGGCGTCACGTACTGGAACGGACGTCTCGGGACGAATCTTGCGGCACGGGTCAAACAGGATTTACGCCAGGCACTTGTCGCGAAATATACGAAAAACTCCGTTGAATCGATGCTCGAAGGACAATCCGGAAAAAAGGTCAGTGTCCTGCTGGATTCGGTCGATGAGATGGACAGTTATTACAGTCAGTACATGCCGAAAGTCATCCAGACGTCGATCGTCCCGCTGATGGTGCTGATCGCAGCCTTCAGCTATGACTGGGTCACGGGACTCGTCATGATGATTACAGCCCCGTTCATTCCATTGTTTTACATCGTCATCGGAATCATGACCCAAAATCGGGCCGATACGCAGCTGGAGAAAATGAATGCCTTCTCCGGAACATTCCTGGATACGTTACAGGGACTGACGACGTTGAAATTATTTGGTCGGGCGAAGGCCCAACAGGACGTCATCGAACGGAGCAGCCTCGACTTTCGGGATGCGACGTTGACGGTGCTGAAACTTGCCTTCTTGTCATCATTGATGCTCGAATTCATCTCGATGCTCAGTATGGGAATGATTGCGCTTGAAGTCAGCTTACGTTTGATTCTGTTCCAAAGCATCACCTTTGTCCCGGCCTTTTTGATGTTGGTATTGGCGCCGGAATACTATCTGGCGTTAAAGGAAATGGGCGCAGCGTTCCATACAGGACGGGGCAGTGTCGCGGCCGCGAAACAAATTGCGGCGGAACTGACGGAAGATGACCGGAGCGTCGTCTTCGGACAGACGGAACTGCCGGCAGCCCGTCCACCACGGATCGAATTAAAGGACGTCGCTTTTTCGTACCGCGATGCCCGGTTTGCGATGACCGAACTGAATCTTGCAATCGAACCGTATCAGAAGGTCGCGTTGATCGGTCGCAGCGGTGCCGGCAAATCGACGGTCCTTCAGTTGCTCGCGGGTCTCGCCGATCCGCAGGACGGACAACTGTTACTTGACGGTCAACCCCGTCAGATGATCACCGAAGCAAGCTGGTTCCGCCAACTGAGCTATATCTCCCAGCATCCGTATTTGTATGCCGGGACACTTGCGGAGAATATCGCGATTGGTGAATTACGCGAGGCATCCCGTTCAGCGATTGAACAGGCCGCATCTGATGCCGGGCTGACGGAACTGATCGGACAGTTGCCGAACGGACTCGATACGGTGATCGGGGAAGGCGGACGCGGATTATCCGGCGGAGAAAAACAGCGCGTTGCCTTGGCGCGTGCGTTCTTAAAACGACCAAACATCATCTTGTTTGATGAACCGACGACCGGTCTTGACGTCAAGACGGAACGGTTGTTGCAGGAAGCAATCACGGTTTTAGGACGTGAAGCGACCGTCATCACGGTCGCCCACCGGTTGCATACGATTGAACAATCGGATCAAATCGTCATTCTGGAAGCAGGACGGATTGTCGACCGAGGAACACATGAAGAGTTGATGGGACGTGAATCGGAGTATGCGATGATGCGTGCCGTTCAACGAGGGGAGGAGACACGATGAAAGAGTTGATGGGGATTTTTCGCTTGATGTTGCACCAAAAACGAGACATCGTCTTCTCGATTTTCTTCGGTGTTCTGGCCGGAGTCACAGCGGTCGGGTTGTTTGCGGCAAGTGGATTTTTAATCTCGAAAGCAGCACTGTTGCCACCGATCCAGACACTGGCTGTCTTGATTGCCTTACAGAAACTGTCCAGCTTGACGCGGGCGGCGAGTCGTTACGCCGAACGCTATTATTCGCACCGGGCGACGTTTACGATTCTCAGTGATTTACGAACGACGTTTTATAAACGACTTGAACCGCTCGCACCAGGCATCTTTGCCAAGTACCGGAGCGGCGACTTGCTCGCACGAATCGTCGGCGACGTCGAAAGTCTGCAAAATACGTTTTTACGTGTTGTTTATCCACCGATCATCTTAGTGCTCGTTTTTCTTTGTACGATCTTTTTTGTCAGCTTCTTTTCGCTCAGTGTTGCGCTTGTCCTCGTAATCGGTCTTTTGTTGACTGGATTCATCATTCCCGGCTGGTTTGCCTACCGGGAACAACGTTTTGCGCGGTCCGTTCGGGCACGGCGCGGGGAACTGTCGACGGAAGTGACGGAACTCTTCCAAGGATACCGGGACTTAAAGATTTACCAACAACTCGGGAACAAGGAAGCAGAACTGAATGCTGTCGCAGCGCGGTACGTCGCGGAAGAAAAACGGAACGGGCTGCACGCCGTCTCGAATCTTGCATGGAACACACTCGCCACCTTGATCATTTCCTGGATTGTGTTGGGTCTCGGTGCTTATCTGGTCGCCGACGGTCAGCTCGAAGGTGTTTTCCTCGCCTTACTCGTCATGACCTCGTTGACGGTGTTTGAAAATGCAGCCCCAATGGCGATTTTGCCGGGCTTCTTTGAAGACAGCCGCCACGCGGCGCGACGGCTCGATGATGTGGTCGAAGCGACGGTTGAACCGAACTATCGTCCGTTTGAGCTGACGCGGGCACCGGAACTCCGGGCCGAACAGGTCACGTTTGCGTTTCCCGATCAGGAACGTCCGGTCTTACGAGACGTCAGCGTGACATTTCCTGCCGGCAGCAAAACAGCAGTCGTCGGAGCGAGCGGCTCCGGGAAATCGACCCTACTGCAACTGTTGTTGCGCATGTATCCAGCAGACGGGATCCGGATTGAGGGAACGCTAGGTCAAGAGATTGATCCGGAAGCGGTATGGCGACAGTCGAATGTCGTCTTGCAACAAAACCATTTCTTTTATGGAACGATTCGCGACAATTTGAAGTTGGCCAGTAGCGAGGCAACGGATGATCAGATGATTGAAGCACTGAATCAAGTGGGTCTTTCGTTGCTCGCTCTAGACGACCGGGTGCTCGAAAAAGGGGAAAACCTGTCCGGCGGTGAAAAACAACGGCTGGCGATTGCCCGGATTTTCTTACGACAAGCTCCGCTCTACCTGCTTGACGAACCGACCTCATCGGTTGATGCCTTGACGGAACAGACCATCTTACAGCACTTGTTCGCACGTGCGGCGGATGCAACGCTGTTGCTAGTCAGTCACCGTCTCGCAGGACTTGAGGAGATGGACCAAATCGTTGTTATGGAACAAGGTCAAGTCGTCGAAGTTGGCACGTATGCCGATTTGATGGCACGACAAGGTGCTTTTTATGCTTTAAAACAAGTCGAACAGTCAGTTTTTACACCGGATCAACTGGTCCGCTGAACGAAAAGCCACATCCTTCGCTTTGTCAGCGTGGGATGTGGCTTTTTTTGTGGAATCATAGCTGGTTATTCAAAAATGGAGTTTCGATAACAGACGCTTTGATCCAACAGTCAGGCTGCTTAAGATGACAATCAGACAAACATACAAGAAAAAAGTATTGAGATTAAACACTTGAGCATTCATGAAGATACTAAATGCGTTGGTGAGGGACTCGGCATACTCAAAATCATCCGTGTTCTCTACGACGATCCGGATCAGCTCTTCTTGATAAGCCTGGTACCGGATGATTTGATACAACGAACCGCCGATGAGGTACAGTCCGCTTAGCAGTGTCATAATCATCAGCCAAATCGGGTGAAACGTAAGGTGCAGGAACAGACGTGCCATCGTAATCGTAGTAAATATAGCCAGTACCGGGAGAAGCAGAATCAACAGGAGAGCGGGATTGCCATTACCGGACGACTGATGCGGATAGGGTGTCATGACATAACCAAAACAAAAGCAACCAGCTGCAAGCAACAGTAAACCAATCGAGAGGCGTGAAAAATAGCGAATCGGCATGAGAACCTCCTGGAAAAGATGTAGTAGTTTTAGTGTACTCGATTGCCTGACGGGACAAGGGCAAAAGCTCGGACGATAGGTAAATGGAATTTTAATGGACGCTTCAAGCATCGGATGGTAAAGTAAGGAAAAAATTAAAGGGGGAGCACCGATGGAAATTCGTCGCTGTCAGACACAAGTGGGCGATCAAGCGATTGGCTATAATCATTATTATTCCGATTCGAACGAGGTCTGTTTTATGTTGTCCGGCGCAGGCTATGCTTATGACCATCCGTACTTTTACTTCAGCCGGATGATGTTACTAAAGCGGGGAGTCAACGTGATCGAGGTTCAGTATGTCTCGGACGACTTGTTCAGTTTACCGGACGAGCAGGGAGATGTGGAGATGAGTCGGCGGATTGAAGCGGTCATCGATGAGGTGTTACGGGCAAGAACGTATCAGACGATTCACTTCATTGCCAAATCGCTTGGAACAGTACCTCTGGTTTCCTTCATCCGGCGGGGACTTTTTCCGGATGCGACAATCGTTTTGCTGACACCCTTGTTAAAAGATCCGGCAATCGTCGAAGCGATTGCGAACAGCCGGCATCACGGTTTACTGGTCATCGGTGACCACGATCATCAGTTCAGTCCGGAAGCGTTGGAACGGTGCGGCAGTTCGAACCTCGTACTGGAACAAATAAAAGGGGCTAATCATTCGCTCGATATTGATTTTGAAGTCAATCCGTCTCTTCAAGTACTCGGACAGATCATGCAACGGACGGAAGAAGTTTTATTCCCCGTATCGGTTAAGGAGAACTGAAAAAACCGACAGAAAACTCTTGGAAGAGCGTTCTGTCGGTTTTTTTAATACGGTCGCATCAACGCACGGACAGGACTGCCGTCACCGTCGACAATCGGAAGCGGAACGGCGTTTAGATGATAGTCACCCGGTGTGATCGCATCGAGCACGAGCCCCTCCAGGATGTGGACACCGTGTGCTGCGAGGGCATGGTGGGCACTCATCTCTTTACTGTCGATCGCATCAACAGACGGCAAATCAAGTCCGATCAATTCGATGCCGAGTGCTCCGAGACGTTCGGCAAGACTCGGTGTCAGGACCGGAATTGTTTCCGGGAAAATCGACTTGTCGACCCAGCCGTCCGTTTTGATGATCAGTCGGCGGACATCGGTTAAATCAAACGCATCAAGGTCACTTGCGATAATCTCTGTTCGACCGGGCAGATAGATGACGCGGGCATGTCCGATATAGAGGTCCGGATCAAGATCAATCACTTTTTGACCGGCATCGTCAAAGTGAAACGGTGCGTCGATGTGGGTGCCGGTATGCAGACTCATCGTGACTTGACCGACGTTGACGGAACCGGTGTCGGCTTTACTCCAATTGATCGTGTAGTTGAACTTCGTATCGCCCGGCCAGGTCGTAATCGACGAGGTTAACGGTTGTGAGACATCAATCCAACGGTTCATTTCACATTCCTCCTCAAAGTTTTGTCCGGACTGACCAGAGTTCCGGGAAGAACCGGTGGTCGAGCACGCGGCGCAGGTAACTGACACCGGATGAACCGCCTGTGCCCGGTTTTTGACCGATGATCCGTTCGACGGTGCTCATGTGGTTAAAGCGCCACATTTGTTGCTGGCTGCCGATGTCGAGTAACTTTTCACCAAGTTCATATAAATCCCAGTACTGTTCGACGTCCTGATAGACGATGGCCCAGGCCGCTTCAACACTCGCATCGGCTTCCCAGTCTTGTGTGACGTCCCGGTTGAGGATGGCCGCATCAATCGGCAAGCCGCGTCGTTTCATCGCCCGCACGGTCTCGTCATAGATGCTCGGTGTCTTCAGGTCTGCCGTTAATTGAGCGAACAGCGCCGTTTCGTGCTCATAGACCCGAAGCATCTGTGCATTCTTAAAGCCGAGGGCAAACTCGATTTGCCGGTTTTGGTACGACTGGAATCCAGACGAATGTCCGAGCGAATCACGGAACTCCAGATACTCAGCCGGTGTCAGCGTCGACAGGACACTCCATGATTGAATCAGTTGTTGTTGAATTTTCGAGATTCGGGCGAGCATCTTAAACGACCGCTCGAGCTGATCGTCGGCAATCGCTTTAGTGGCGGCCGTCATCTCATGCAAAATCAACTTCATCCACAGCTCGCTTGTCTGATGGATGACGATGAACAGCATCTCATCATGGTGGTCCGATAAGCGTTGCTGACTCGTCAAGAGTGAGTCGAGCTGTAAATAATCCCCGTAAGACATATCTTTTTTGAAGTCGGTTTGAATCGTTTCCTCGATTTGTGTCGCATCCGTCTGTTTCATTCCAATCGATCCCCTTTACATCAAAGTGATTGTGAACGGTCCGTCTGATCCGCTTGCGGCGGATTGTTGCGTTTCCAAAAAACATAGGCAATCGTCAAGAACAGTAACCATGGAACTCCGAATTTCAAGACGATTTGGAAATCCGTGAACCAGGTCGTGATGACGAGGGCAAACAGCAGGATGGCCCCGAGTGCCGTCAAGTACGGATAGCCCATCATGCGGACCGGCAGTTTCCGCCCACCATCCCGTTCCCAGGCTTTCCGGAAATAGAGGTGGGAGATGAAAATCATGAACCAGGTGAAGATTGCTCCGAACATCGAAATCCCCATCATGAACGGATAAGACACGCTCGACTGGCTACTGATGACAGCGGCGAGGAAAATCCCCAGTGTCGAGACGGCAAGCGCGAACAAGGGAACACCTTTCGTATTCAAGCGGCTGAAAATCCGCGGTGCGTATGTTGCTTTCGACAACGAGTACATCATGCGTGTCGACGCATACAACTGACTGTTCATCGCGGACAAGGCAGCCGTCAGGATGATGAAGTTCATGATGCCGGCTGCTCCGGGAATCGATAACATCTCCATCACTTTGACGAACGGGCTTTGATCAACGCCGCCCGCCTGTTGCCACGGCACGATCATCAGCATCAAGGCAATCGTGATGACATAAAACGTCGATAAGCGGAAGACGGTGGCCTTCAGCGCTTTTGGCACCGCGACGTCCGGATCTTTCGCTTCGCCGGCCGTGACGGCAATCAGTTCCGTTCCGAGAAAACTAAACAACGAAATGAAGACGGCAATCCAGAGACCGGAAAAACCAAACGGCAGGAATCCGCCGTCGTTCGTGAAGTTTTGCGGTCCGATGTCCGGTGAGTTGCTGCCGAAGACCAGATAGGCGCCGAGAATCATGAACATTAAAATCGCACTGATCTTAATGACGGAGAACCAGTATTCAAACGTCGCAAACGTATTGACGGTCGTGGCGTTGATATAAATTAAGGCTACCGCAAAGACTAAAATCCAGACGTACCCGGGGACGTCCGGGAACCAGTATTTCATATAGATGGCGATCGCACTGACTTCAACACCGATCGCCAGGACGTTTGCGACCCAGTAGGAGTAGCGGACAAGAAATCCGGCATACGGACTGATGTACTGTTCGGCAATTGTCCCGAATGAGCCGGAGGTCGGGTGGGCGACGGTCATTTCTGCGAGGCAACCCATCAACAGCAGGACGATGAAGGCGCCGATCGCATAACTGACGAGGACGCTTGGTCCGGCGAGACTGATGGCGAGACCGCTTCCGAGAAAGAGTCCTGTTCCAATCGCACAACCCATCGCAATCATCGTCAGTTGGCGTGTTTTTAAGTCACGCCGTAGTTCAGTAGGGTGTTCTTTCATAATTCCTCCTTACGCGACGACTTCGCGTTCGTTCTTGAATTGTTCATATTGTTTTTCGTCCATGATCGTTTTCAAAATCGAGACGACCTCATAGACATCTTCAAACTTATTATACAAGGCAACAGGGGCGAGGCGGACAATATTCGGTGCCCGGAAATCAGGAATGACGTGATGTGCCTTCAATGCTTTACAGATCCGTGCCGCTTCCGGATGTTCGAGACTCAAGTGAGCACCACGCCGTTTGTCGTCACGCGGGTTCCCGATCACAAAGCCGTACGGCGTCAATTCCTGATCGACGAGCGTCATCATGTAGTCCGTCAGTGCGAGTGACTTTGTCCGGATTGCGTCAATCCCGACTTCTGCAAACAGCTCAAGTGCACCGATTTGCGGGGCAAGGCTCAAGACGTGCGGTGTTCCGATTTGGAAGGCACCGGCGTTTTCGGCGGGAGTCATCGTATGATCCATATCAAACTGTTTATCTTTACGGGAGCCGAACCAGCCGGTCAGACCTGGCAACGTGCCGAAATGCCGTTCATGGACAAACAGTCCGCCGACCGTTCCCGGACCGCCGTTTAAATGTTTGTAGTTGCACCAGTAGGCAAAGTCGACGCCCCAGTCATGAAAGGCATGGGGAATCGCACCGACGGAATGACAGCCGTCAAAGCCGATCAAGATACCGCGGGCATGCGCTTCCCGTGTCAGACGTTCCATATCTAAAATCTGACCACTCCGGTACAGGACGGTCGGTAAGACGATCAACGCAATCTCCTCCGTCATCGCGGCAATGATATCCGCTTCGTCGAGAAACCGTCCGTCACGACTCTCGACTTGGACGAGATGTTCTGCCGGATCGAGTCCGCGCAACCGCAACTGGCTTTGGAGCGCATAAATATCAGACGGGAATGTTAAGCTGTCGGCTAAAATCTTTGTCCGTTGTCCGGACGGGGCAAAAAACGTTGCCACGAGTTGATGCAGATTGACCGTCGTCGAACCGGTCACCATGACTTCATCCGCACTTCCGCCAACGAGCGGTGCGTTTAAGGCGGATAGTTTTTCCGACAGTTCAAACCACGGATGGCGTCCTTTCATCCAACCGTCAATCCCAAGTTCCCGCCAATCGGCGAGCGATTCCAGCAACGTTGCTTCCGCACGTTTTGACAACAATCCAAGTGAATTGCCGTCCATGTAAATCGAGCCTTCCTGCAGATAAAATTCGTCCCGGTAAGGGGCCAGTCGATCCTGTTCGTCTCGTTCGATTGCTTCCTCACGCTTAGCGGTCAATGCCATGTCCGTTCCTCCTTAAAATGAATCAGTAATCAATTTTGACAAAAGCGTAGCAAACAAATTGACATTGTGTCAATATTATCGGATAGAGAAGTAGGAGAGGTGGGGAAAATCATGAACTCAGACGACATGAAAATCGATAAACGGCATCTTCGGACGATCCGGACGCGGGAAAAACTGTTGGTGGCAGCCCGGGAAGTTTTTCTCGAAAACGACTTTCAAACGACGACGATTTCACAAATCATTAAGCGGGCCGGAGTGGGGTACGGAACGGCCTACGTTCACTTTGAAGGGAAGGATGAACTGCTGATCGTTTTGATCGAAACCGTAATGGATCAGTTCCATCAGGTCGCAGAACAGCCGTTTGAGCCCCGAACCGCCGAAGAAGCACGGGAGCAAATCGAACAGCAGGCGACTGCTTTTTTACAGCTTGCCGAACAAGAACGCGAGCTGCTCCGGATCGTCGAACAGGCAATCGGCGTATCGTATGCCATCCGGACCAAATGGAAACAAATCCGCGAACGCTTTATTGAGCGAATCAGCCGCGACATCCGTTATGCGCAAGCGACAGGACTCGCCCGTTCGGACCTCAATCCGACACTCGTTGCCCGCGGGTGGTTTTTTGCGAACGAAATGTATCTGTTCGAAGTCATCCGGGAAGAGACGACAGCGACGATTGACGAGATTGCGAAAACCTTGACGGCTGTTTATACGACCGGACTGTACCCACACGATTAAAGCCGACCGTTCCCGGGAATCCTTTAGGGAAAGGGAGCGATGTGCATGGCATTTGATTATGATTTGGATTTTGAGACGACAGATTTTCGGAAAGAACCGGAAAAGTATCGGGTCGGACGGGGCGAGCAGGGTGTCCTGCTCGTTGAACCCTATAAAGGAGAAATTCTGCCGCACTGGCGATTCAAGACGCCGGAGATTGCGAAGGAATCTTCTGAAAAAATCTATCAGATGTATCTCGATTATAAAGCGGCCGGAGACTTCGTCGGAATGGACATGGCGCGGAAGTTCATTCAGATGGGACATACACGGGCGCGCCGGTACACGAATTACAAAGGCGGACGCAAATATAAAAACAAAGCGACCGGTGAATTAAACGAGCGGAAAATCGATCCGGAAAAAGCGAAGTCGGCTGAGATTTTTCAAGAAAAATGGGATTTGATTCGGGCGGATGAAGAGTATTTAGCGTTAAAAAAAGCCCATCAAAAACAATACGGCTAAACGGACAGTCGGAAGTTCTTCAGGCAGAGGAGTGGAGACGGTGCGAAACGGATCAAAAATCATATTGGCGATCGTGGTTGTCTGTGTATTGGTGTTGAGTTGGTGGCTCGTGTCGCCGCTGTTCTTGAATCAAGCCGTGGACGAAGAGTTGCCGCCGAGTTCTTCGACGGTAAAACAGGAAGATGAGACAACAGCATCCGAGACGGACCAGTCGGAACCTACAACACCGGCTCCCGAAGAAGCACCGGCTGACTTCTCCGGAACGTTCGTGGACGGTGAAAAAAATTATCAAACGTCCGGAAAAATTAAAACAGTACCGGCAAACGATGCGTTATATCTGCGGTTCGAAGATTTTCAAACGACGAACGGACCGGACTTGTTTGTTTATTTGGTCGAGCCTGGTAAGGAGACAGCAGACGGGATCCGTCTCGGGGCGCTAAAAGGGAATCAGGGAGACCAAAACTATGTCCTCCCGAAAGACGTGGATTTGATGAAACACAGCCGTGTCGTCATTTGGTGTCGCGCCTTTGATGCTGATTTTGGCACGGGGGATTTAACAACAACCAGCCAATAAAAAAGCAACTTGCTTCCGGATGTGCTACTGGAAGCAAGTTGCTTTTTGTCTGGTATTAAGACGTTTGTTCGATTTTTTTGATCAGCCGGGATTGGCGGCGTTGCCAGATGACAGAACCAATCAAAGTCACAGCCAGGAAGACAAGTCCGAGCATGAACGGATAAAGAATGTTGACATCATATAACAGTCCGGCCAGTGTCGGACCGAGGACGTTTCCGATGCTCATGTAGGCGTTGTTCATCCCCATCGCAAATCCTTGTTCGTTTCCGGCGAGTTTTGAAATCATCGTGTTCAAAACAGGACGCAGGATCGACGTCGCAAGGAAGATGACGAGTGTGACGGCGAAGAAGCCGCCGTAACTTGCTGTCAGGAGTGACAATAAGAAGCCAAGCGTCGCGATCAACAGGAAGATGTTCAAGACTTTACCTTCGCCGAGACTGCGGGACAGTTTATCGACGACGAAAATCTGAGCAATGACACTGATGATTCCGGTCGATGTCACCATGATGGCGATGTCTTTTGGAGAGGCGCCAAATTGATTGTCGACGAACAGACCAAGAACGGACTCATATGCCATTAAACCAAAACTCATGACCAGTGTGATGACGAGCGGGACGAAGTACGGTTTATGGAACGACGCGCCGAGCTTGCTCCACATGGACCCTTCGTCGGGTGCCATCGCCGTTGCGTCATGGACGTCACTTTCTTGAAGAAGGATGACACTGAATAAGACGGCCAGAAGCGAGACGAGTGCCGAAACAAGTAACGGCAACTTCAGATCAAACTCGGCGAGGAAGCCGCCGATCCCGGGACCGATGACGATTCCGAGTGACATGGCAGCAGACACGTAACTGTTTCCTTTTGCCCGCTGATCCATCGTCGTGATATCCGCGACGTAGGCAAAAATCGCCGGAATCAACAGTGCTGCACCAACACCGCCGATCGCCCGTGAGATGTAGAGGATGGTGACGGAATTTGAAAAATAAAAGACGAACATCGATAAGGTTAATCCGATCAAACCGTAAATGATCATCTTGCGGCGACCGTACTGGTCAGCCCATTTTCCGGCAACCGGTGACATGACGAGCTGTGCTCCGGCAAAGATCGCGATCATCAAACCGGCAGCGGTACCGCCTTGACCGATTGAGGCTAGATAAGCGGGCAGAATCGGAATGATGATCCCGAAGCTCCCGACGGCGATGAACATGTTGATCATCAGGACCGTTAATTTTTTACGTTGATCCGCTTGCAAGGGGATCCCTTCTTTCTGCACGCTTGTGTAAGCGTTTATTGTGGCAACCTCTACTATCTTAGTTTCAAGGCAAAGATCCTGTCAATTTTATCGTACCGATACAAAAAGGACCAAATCTCAAGAAGCGAGATCTGGTCCTGGCATCAGGTGCTTTTTGTGAAGAAAAGTTTACGATGTTTTCTTGAACAGCCAGTTGACGTTTGGTGATAATAACGGTCGAAACAGTCGAACAACCGGACGACTCGATAAAATCCAGACGAAAAACAGGGCGAGCAAGAAAGATAAGCCGATTAACAGCAGGGGCGACTCGACGATCCAAGGCGGAACAGAATCCCGGAACAGGCGGACGATGAACGAGTGCAACAAGTAAATCGCCAATGTCTGAATTCCGATCTGATCAAATCGTTCCCCGAATGACCGATGTGGCACGAGCATCAGGACGGAAAAGATCATCACGGTACTGACCGCGTACAAAAAGAGTTGGATCAATGCCCCTTTTACAAGCGGCACGTCAAACTCACCGTACGTATCGCGGTAAAACAGCCAGACGGTATCAAAGCCGTTTTTCGTCCATACGGCCATCGCGACGGCAATCGAAACGGAGACAATCAATCCGGTCAATCGACCGACCGGTGACGTCAAGCGCTCCCGGATTGCACCCGTTGCAAGCCATCCCTGTTTTTTGACAAGGTAACCCATCAAGAAGAACGGGTAAAAACTGACGACTTTTTGGAGTGACAGGAAGTTCGTGATCGACCCCGGATTGGCATTGATGAGTAAGGCGAACGCCACACTGATCAACAACGGATAACGTAATGCCAGGAAACCGGGCGTCACGATTTGCCAGATGATGATTCCGAGAAGATACCACAGCGTCCAGCTCGGGACGAGCGGATGAAGCAATCCGTCAATGAGACCGTCGAACCCCTTATCATTGACATAAGCGAGATACACTTCATGAATCGATTGCCAGATGAGATAGAGGACAACAAACGAAATGATCCGTTTCGGCCGTACTTCTTTAAAGAAGTAACCGCTCATGAAGATGAAAGCCGGCATATGCAACAGATAGATGATGTTGTAGACGACTTGAACGGAATCATTTCCATCCAGATTACGGAACGTCTCGATCAGATGACCAAAAACGACCATGAAAATCAGTAAGACTTTATAGTTCCCGAGCCAATGATCATAAGAAGCGGTCACTGGTTTTGGTGTTGAATTCATTTGTTTTCTCCAAGAATGATTTGGTCGACGAAGCGCTCGCTTGACTTCCCGTCCTGATGTTCAAAGAAGTATTCGGCAAATGCTTTGACGTTTTGCATCTCGAAGTCTTCGTTTTTAATCCGTTCAATCAATTCTTCGGATGTTCGAACGATTGGGCCCGGAACAAATTCTTCGAAATCATAATAGAAGTCGCGTTTTGAGATGTAGTCTTCCAAGTCGTACGCAAAGAACAACATCGGGCGGTCGAGCAGTGAAAATTCAAAACAAGTGGACGAATAGTCCGTGATCAGAATATCAGAGACGAACAGCAACTCGTTGATTTCCCGGTGGTCGGTCAAATCAAGGAAAAAGTCGGCGTAGACTTCCGGAATCTCGAGGCGGCGCCGGACGAACGGGTGCATCTTCAAGACGAAGACATAGTCCTCGTGGAAGGCTTCATAAAGCGCATCCAAGTCCAGTTGGCTGAAATCGTAGTGTGCGCTCTTTGCGCCGTTTCCACGGAATGTCGGTGCAAACATAATGACTTTTTTTGTTTTAAAGATCGGATATTCTTCATAAATCCGCTCCTTGGCAGCTGCGATGTAATCTTGATCAAAGAACATGTCCGTTCGCGGAATACCGGTTGCGATGACTTGGTCTTCCCGCAGCCCAAACCCTTCAGCGTAATGACGGGCGACATGATGCGAGCTGACGATGGCTTTCGTGTAGTTCCGGTGACTGAGTGAGTTGGCACTTGGACCACCCGGTTTTCCGAGACGGCTGTAGCCGAATGTCTTAAAGGCGCCGACGGCATGCCAGACTTGGACCAGATCACTGCCTTTGCGGATATTAAGCGGATAGATCATCGGATAAAAATCATCCACTAAGATCGTCTTCGCCGTTGCGAGATGATACGGTAACGTAAATTTATCACGCCAATCACGTCTCGATTGAAGGTTCGGTTTGAAAAACGTTTTGACATCGAGGTTCAAGTCACGTCGTTCGATCTCGTTCAAGATGTAGGCGAAGTTCCCGCTGACATCACTTCTTGAATCAGAAGCAAAAATAACTTTATTGTCTTGGATTGGTTGCGTCCATTTCGTCACATTGTAAATCGTCTTGAAGGTAAACCGACGGAATTTAAAAGCCCGTTTCCGCCAATTTTTTTTCGACTTGTTGTATTTTTCAATCAATCGGACAAAACGTTTCGTCTCCCCTTGCTTAAGGGAATGGAAACCTAAAGTATTACTGTATTCCGAGTACTGGACGACCAGTTCATACTCGAGTTTGAGCAGAGCGTTGCTATGTTTTGTGTCCACGCGGTAGATGACCGGAATCAAGGCGCGTGTATCACCAAATGGTGCTTCATGTAAGATCGATTTGCCTTGGACAATGGCAAAAAAGGCATCAAAATAACCCATTGGCAACGGACGACCGGTCGGAGTAATGTGATTGAGGTCAAGTTCGCCACGGAATGTTTCTTCTGTCCAATCTCCTTCAAACGGGAAACGGAGGATAAACGTCCGTTTGTTTCGTTTGTTGCGGAAAATGACAGCCCGCTCGAGCGGAATCGGCTCCTCTGCGGCTTCGGACTGGATGTATCCATCCTCCGGCTGTGTGTCTTCTGTCAGTTCGGGAGTCGCTGGATTTTCAAAAAGTAACTGCTCGGCTTGAAGAAAATCAGTTAATCCGAAAAGACGTGCCTCAAAGCGGAATTTCGTTCCGGCTAGCTCTAGATAATCAACCTGTGCCTGCAAAATCGGCATCTGTGTTTCTTCTGTCAAAACAATCTCTCCTCGCTTAAATGGTTACAATGCATTTACACAATAATGACAGATTTTTAAAATCAACATGAACATAGTATAGTGATATTAGAAATCACCCATCATTATATCGTGATGAACCAAAAAAAATAGAACTTTGTCTATTTTTTTTGGTTTGGTGAACAAAATCGTCGAAAAAAAAGACCATATTTGAAGACATACCCACATCGCTGGCAAGTGGAAACAAAAAATTCTTTTTGACAAGGGAGGGAAGCAGGGGAACTCATGACAGCGCCGTCGTTTAGGGATGAGTCCTTTGCGTTACAAGATGATTTATGCAGCAATTTTAGCAGGTGGAAAAGGCACAAGAATGGGGAACGTGGATCGTCCGAAACAATTCCTCTCGATTGGAGAACGCCCGATTCTCGTCCATACCGTCGAAAAATTTTTACTACATGAAGATTTTGATCACATCATCATTGTGACCCCGACAGCGTGGATCAACTATACCCGCGATATCTTAGAGAAGTATATCGGCAAAGACCAACGCATCGTCATTACGGCCGGCGGGAACGATCGAAACGAATCCATCATGGCTGCCATCAATTGGATTGAAGATAAAAATGGATTGTCGGATGAAGACATCATCGTCACGCATGATGCGGTCCGTCCTTTCTTGACACACCGTATCATCAAAGAAAATATATCGACTGCTTTGGAATACGGGGCTTGCGATACCGTCATCTCGGCCATCGATACGATTGTTGCTTCAACGGACGGGAAAACCATCTCCGAAATTCCGGTTCGCGATCAAATGTATCAAGGACAGACACCACAAAGTTTCCAGATCACGAAACTCAAAAATCATTACGAAGCGTTGTCAGCAGAAGAACGTGCTATCTTAACGGATGCTTGTAAAATTTTGTTGCTAAAAGGCGAAGATGTTGCGCTCGTGACGGGTGAACTGTTTAACATCAAAGTCACAACCCCGTATGACTTGCGGATCGCCAATGCAATTCTGAAGGAGCGGATTCACCAATGATTAACCAAGTCTATCAACTCGTGGCGCCACGCCAAATCGAGGTGACGTATGACGAACGGTCACTCAATTCAGACCGGGTTGTCGTCCGTCCGACTTACTTGTCCATTTGCCATGCCGATCAGCGATACTTCACAGGAAGCCGCAGTGCGGAAGTGTTGGCGAAAAAGCTGCCGATGGCGATGATTCATGAAGGAATCGGCAAAGTAGTCCATGATCCGTCGGGAACGTTCCCGATCGGTACGTTAGTGGCGATGGTCCCGAACACGCCATCGGAAACGGATGAGATCATCGGTGAAAATTATTTGCGGACCAGCCGTTTCCGTTCGAGCGGATACGACGGATATATGCAGGATTATGTCTTCATCAAACCGGACCGGCTCGTCGTCGTTCCGGCTGACTTGGATCCTGAAGTCGCGGCATTCACAGAACTTGTCAGCGTCTCTGTGCATGCGATGACGCGTTTCGACCAGATTGCACACGGCCGCCGGGAAACATTCGGCGTCTGGGGCGACGGGAATCTCGGATTCATTACCGCCTTGATGTTGCGGAAGTTGTATCCGGAAGCAAAATTACTTGTGTTCGGAAAAACCCAATCGAAATTGGATTATTTCTCGTTTGCGGACGAGACGTACCACATCGATCAAATTCCGGAAGGCGTGTCCTTTAATCATGGATTTGAATGTGTCGGGGGCATCGGCAGTCAATATGCGATCAATCAGATGATCGACTACATCATCCCGGAAGGCACGATGGCCTTGCTTGGTGTCTCGGAAGAACCCGTTGCGGTCAACACACGAATGATTCTTGAAAAAGGATTGCGTGTGTATGGATCAAGCCGCAGTACACCGGCTGATTTTGCCCGGACGATGGAACTGTATCAACTGTATCCGGATATTCCGGCATACCTCTCGAATTTGGTCTCGGGTGTTTTCCAAATTCGACAAATCGAAGATATCCATCAAGCGTTTGAGAGTGATTTGACGAACCGTTTCGGGAAAACTGTCATGGAATGGTGTATGTGAGGATGAGACCGGAAAGAGAAGGGATCGCTTTATGAAACAGAAATTACGTTTGATTCAACGACGGACGGTTCACTATCTGCTTTTGTTAACGTATTGGGTGTCGAAATTTTTTCCACTCCAACAAAAAAAAGTTGTTTTCGCGACGTATCGTTCCGACAAGCTCGTCGATAACTTCCGCGCCGTCTATGACGAACTGGAAAGCCGGGAACTCGGTTTTCAGTATGTCTTTTTATTAAAACGGTTCCCGCAAAATGTATTCGGTCAGATCAAATATGTTTTTCATATGATGCGGGCGACTTATGAGCTGGCGACAGCACGTTATTTCATCATTGATGACTACTATTATCCGGTCTACGTCTCGCGGTTGCGTCCAGGAACCGAGGTCGTTCAATTGTGGCATGCGTGCGGCGCCTTCAAGAAATTCGGTTACAGTGTGCTCGATAAGTCGTATTCACCGGACGATGATTACCTGAAGATGGTGGTGATTCACCGCAACTATGCAAAGGTCTACGTGTCCGGCGAAGCGTGTATCGCACCGTTTGCTGAAGCCTTTGGAATGGATTCAAGCCGGATTTATCCACTCGGTGTTCCACGGACCGATCAGCTGTTAAATCAAAAACGGCAACTTCAGGTTGAGAGCAAGCTGTATGCACAATATCCGGAATGGCGCGCAAAAAAACTCATTTTGCTGGCACCGACGTTCCGCGGTAACGGACAGACGACCGCTCATTATGATCAAGAACTGAATTTCCAACAATTCCGAGACCAGCTCGGACCTGATCATATTCTCCTGTTACGGATGCATCCGTTTGTCTTGAATCGTCCTGTCGTTCCGGCAGAATTTGCTGATCAAATCATCGATATGACGGATTATCCGGATATCAACGACTTGATGCAGATTGCAGATATCTTGGTGACCGATTATTCTTCCGTCATTTTTGAATTTGCCTTGCTGAAAAAACCCATCATCTTTTTGGTCAACGATTTGAATGCGTACAAGGAAGAACGTGATTTTTACTTCCCGTACGAATCCTTTGTTCCGGGACCCATCGTGTCATCGTTTGATGATGTCATTACGTGGATCAAAACCAATCAATACGAAGCGGAACAAATCGAAGACTTCGCGGCCCGATTCTTTACGTATCAAGATGGACAGGCGACGAAACGTATCGTCGATCATATCCTGACCGGTGCGCTTCCGGATGCGGCTTATCAGGAAGAAATGAAGACCGTCTAACAAAAACGATTTTTCAACAAGTTCTGAACAAGCTGATTTTAAAATCGGTTTTTCACAAAGCAGGCAGGTGGATTTCAATATCCGCCTGCCTGCTTTTTAGTTTGAAAAAATCGGGGATACACAAAGACTTCTAAAGGAACAAGTGTAAATCGACCTGCGCCGTCTCGCACGCTCTTTGAAAACAAAAAGAGCCTACTTTTTACGATTCCGTTTGGGGAGGGAATGAAAAAGTAGACTCTTCGATTTTAATGGGGCTTGATTGGCGCGAGCAGGGGTAGCTCGCAAAATGCGCACCGGGTTAGAAGTGCGTTAACTTGTCACGGGCAGCTGTCCGTTTTTTCAGCGGCGGGATCAAGGCAGGCCAGCCGAGTTGAATGACACCTGCGACACGCTCCGTTTTTGTTGCTCCGATCAATTCGGCGTATCCATCGGTAAACCAATGTTTGCCGCTTTTCCAACAGCAACCTAAACCAAGTTCAGTCGCCAGCAATTGAATGTTTTGGATCATCGCTGCCGTTGCGAGTAAATCTTCCATCTGCTGATCTTCCGTTCCCTGTACCTCATATAAAACAGTCAGATAAACGGGGACGTCTGCAAATTTCTGACGCATCATTTGCCGTTGCTCGTCTGTTTTCTGATCGAGTTGACCACGTGCAGCGAGCAAATTCATCAGCTGATCGACGTAACGTGCTTGTCCATCCTCATTTGCCAGGACGAAACGCCATGGCTCACGCAATTTATGCGTCGGGGCATAGATGGCAGCTTCTAAAATTTCTTCAATCATTTCGTTTGGAATGGGCTGATCCGTATAGGCACGAACCGAGCGACGTTCCAAAATCAGTTGTCGTGCGTTCATCGTGATCATCTCCTGACGTAAGTACTCTTAGAATATAATTGATAACGATTATCATTGTCAATGGTTAATTAAAAAAACGCTGAATCGATTCAGCGCTTTTTTAGATCAAGAAGATAGTTTTTTCTTCAGCTGACGAATTCGGAACAAAGCGAACAGATAGTGGGCAAAATAAATCGTAAACCCAAAGAACAGAGCCATCGCACTGCTAAGCTGAACACCAGGAACAACCGTCAAATTGAGGTAGAGCAACAATGCCATCGAAAGGGTGTAAAGCGACGCTTCCAGTAACTGCGGCATCATCCGATTTTTTTTCAGGAAGAACGACCGTGCAATCGGCAGGACGACTAAACTGACGAGCCGATCAAGGAGACCGATGACAAGAACACTGATGATGATTGACAAGGGACCTGCGAATTGAATCAAGTTCGGGAACAGGACATAAGAGACGAGCAGAAGCGGTCCAATCAATAGGAAGATCGATACCGAAGCCCGGAAAAAGATGAACAAGCTGTTGATACTCGTTAAAAAGGCACGGGTGACTTTTTGGGACCAAGACGAAGGGCGTCCGACTTGCCACGCAAAACAACAAGCAAAAATGAACGCATAGAACTGTAGAAAGGCAACCATAAAGCAACTCCTTTTGGATATGGAACTCAATGACCTTAGTGTAGCGATTTTATAAAAGAAGTGCAAAGGCGAATGATTCAAAAACCCGTTGACGATGTGCCGTCAACGGGAGCAGTCAAACATTAATCAAGATTCGGTTCTTTTTTCCCGTGCAGGAAGAAGGACAAGACTAAGGCAAGGGCAGACAAGACGGTGGCGACCCAAAAGGCATCTGTGATACCGGTGATCGTCGCTTGTTTCGTCAACTGGGAGAACCAGCTGAGCGAAGCCGCTTGCGAGCTGCCTAATTGTTGACCAAGATCCCCTATATGTTGCGAAAGCGCAGGATCAAGTGTCGTGAACTGGTTGGCATCGTCTGCAAGGTGGGCTGTTGTCTGGCGTGTCATCACCGTGACGAGGATCGCCGTTCCGATTGAACCGGCCACTTGACGCAATGTGTTTTGCGTCGCATTTCCGTGCGGAATCATCTTCATCGGCAAGGCGTTCATGCCGGCCGTCATGATCGGCATCATGATGAAAGCCATTCCGAACGACCGGAGCATATAGATGCCCATGATGGAATGATATGACGTATCCATATCGAGTTGAGTCAGTTCCCAGGTCCCGTACGTCATCAAGGTCAGCCCGAAAATCGCCAGAGGGCGGATGCCGAAGCGGTCAAACAGACGACCGGCAATCGGACCGGTAATTCCCATGATCAGTGATCCGGGTAACAATAAGAGACCGGAATCGACGGGTGAGAAACCCCGAATGCTCTGCAAGTAAATCGGAAGCAATAACATTCCGCCAAATAAGGCCATCGTGACGATGACATTGATGAATAAGGTAAACGAAAACTCAGGGACTTTGAGCACACGGATATTCAACATCGGATCATCCATGGAGAGTTCACGCAACGCAAAGGCTGCAATGCCCAAGATGCCGATTACAATCGTACTGATGACGACGGGACTGTCCCATCCGTCATTTCCGGCCTCGCTGAATCCATACAGCAAACTCCCGAAGCCGATTGTACTGAAGATGACACCGAGTGCATCAAATGTTGGTTTCGACAACGGTTGAACAAGCTTGAACCATGCCAGTCCAAGGAAAAGCGTCAATAGACCGAAGAAGGACATGCCATAAAACAGAACATGCCAATCGTAGTTCTGAATGACATAACCTGTCACCGTTGGACCGACCGCAGGGGCAAGAATCATTGCAATTCCAAGCATCCCCATGGCGGCACCACGTTTGTGCGGCGGAAAGAGGGTCATGAAGACGTTGGAGCCAAGCGGCATCAAGATACCCGCACCGGCCGCCTGGACAACACGTCCAAGCATCATGACAGGGAAGTTCATTGCCATCGAACAGATGACGGAACCAAAAAAGAACAGCGTCATTGAAACGAGGAACAATTGACGAAACGTATAGCTCCGCATTAAAAATGCACTGATCGGAATCAAGATGCCGTTAACGAGCATGAAGCCTGTCGTCAACCATTGTGCCGTCGATGTCGAGATGTTAAAATCGTTGATCAAGACCGGTAAAGCGACGTTGATCAACGTCTGGTTCAAGATGGCGATAAACATCCCGATCAACAACACAGTCAAGACTTTCGGAATGCTGATGTCCGCTGTCGCGAGTGGTGTCCGTTCTTGAACCGGTGGACGCAACGTCTCTGATTCTTCAAGAGCCACTTCAAGCGATCCGTCGGTTGCTCCGGCAAGACGGGACGAACGGGAGCGCCGGGCGATCAGATTGACACTGATGAGGACGACAACCATAAACGCCATGTATCCGAACAGGAAGGTCATAGACATACAAGTCCCTCCTTAATCCTTATGAATGCGGACGGTCACATTCATACCAGGTCGAATGTCGAGTGATTTTTCTTGTGAAAGGGAAACCTTCACCGGAATGACTTGAGCGACTTTCGTATAATTCGCATTGCCGTTCGAAGACGGCATCATTGAAAACGTTCCAGCCGTTGTCATCCCGATTTGTTCGACTTCGCCGGATAACGTCGTATCCGGATAACTGTCGACATAGACATCAACGGTTTGTCCGACTTTGACTTCGTCAATGTCCGTTTCTTCAATGTTGGCCGTGACCCAGAGATTGTTTAAGTTAAAACCGTAAGCCAGTGGTGTCCCCGCACCGACAACACCGTTTTCTGTCGCCATCGACTGAACGACCGTTGCTTTAGTTGGCATGACGATTGAGATGGAGACAGGTTTTTGACCGGATTGCGCCATCATGACGTGACCTAACGTTGCGTCGCTGTCCAGTGTTTGACCCGTTTTAGCGGTCCAATCGGTCAGTTTACCGGCACCCGGGCTGGCAATCGTAATCATCTTTCCGTCAATTTTGGCGTTTTCTGTTTTGACGTAGCTCGTCGCTTGGTCGTAATAGTAGTAACCGATCGCACCGCCACCAATCAACACGACCAACGTCAAAATGTTAATCAGCAATACTTTTTTCATGTTCATAATATGAGATGCATCCTTTCTTCCGTCTACTCCACTGTCCCCATCAGCCATAAAAAAGACTCCTCTGGGGGGAGGAGTAGTTAATACAGTTAATTATATGGTCGTATAACCAACATACAACCGACAATTTCCGACAAAGTGTTGGAAAAGTCGATGAGAACGGATACACTATTAAAAAAAAGGGGGAAGAGCAGATGAATCCGGTATCCGATCCGCGACCAAAACGTTCACGTGACCGTATCACAAAAGAATTGTTTCATTTACTTGAACAGCATCCATTTTCAGTAATCACCGTAAAAATGCTGGCGGACGGGGCAAACGTGAATCGCTCGACGTTTTATGCCCACTTTACGGATAAATACGATTTGATGGATCAGATTGTCGAGGATCACATGCAGTTACTCGTCGACGCGATTCGGATTCACGGTGTAGTTCCATCCGAGTCTCCCTCCGTAGAAAAGGTCAGCCGTTATTTTGAACGGCTCTTTATCCACATCGAACAACATGAACAGTTTTACCGGACGATGTTGTTGCAAGGACCGATCAAGACCTTTATTTCCCGTTTCTTGGACACGTTAAAGGAAAACTACCGCCTCGTGTTTAAAGCGCATACCGTCAGTGAAACGAGACGGGTGGATCAGGATCTGTTGTTAAACTACGTGATCGGGGGACAATTGGGGTTATTGATTTCTTGGTTACGCAATGACCGCCCTTACTCGGCAACCTACATGGCCGACCAACTCAGTCGGATGATTGTGTTTGGAACAGTCGAGAGTATCGGTTTTCCGGATCGTACGCAAGATACTTTTTAAAAATCGGGTTTTGTTTGTTTTTGCCTGCACCTGTGAAGAGAATCAGTCGTTGGGAACGAGACAAGGGTGGCAGAATTATTCTCTGCCACCCTTGTCTTATAGAGATTAATTTTTGAATCAGCACCAGTTGGGGTCAGGCCTGTTCGAGTTCAAATGCTTTCGTATAGATCGTACTGCGGTTACGTCCTGATTTTTTAGAATGATACAACGCCTTATCTGCTTGTTGCAACGCTTCAAGTGACGTATGCGAACCACTTGAATGTGCGATTCCGAGTGAAATCGTGATTTGCAGATCAGGGACACTCGTCGTCGGGAACAGATTCCGGGCAACCGTCATCCGGGCGAGCTCGGAGATTTTTTTCGCTTCAGCAGCGGACGTATCCGGCAAGATGATTAAAAACTCTTCACCGCCGTAACGACCGACTAAATCGTCCGGACGGGCAAGAGAAGCAAGGGTTGTACCGAGTTGACGCAAGACATCATCGCCGGCATCATGACCATATGTATCGTTGACGTGTTTAAAGAAGTCGATATCGATTAAGACGAGTGAATAACCGTCTTCCGCAGAACCGACAAGGGATAAGGAATCATCCAGTCGACGGCGGTTGGCGAGACCGGTCAAGGCATCCGTCATCGCGAGTTTTTGTTGGTACTGAATGTTCTCAAAGTGGCGCCGGAGTTCCGTCAGTAACTGATACGTCACAAAACCGGCAATCAGATTAAAGAAGATATATGCTGCCGATACTTTAAAGAATGTCGACCAACTATGGGTCAACAGATAGATGGCGGGTAAGGAATACAAGATTCCGATGCCGATCATCAACTCAAAATTCCAAAACGTCATGCGGACGTAGCGTCTGACGACACTAATCGTGACAATAAATACGCTGATGACAATCGCTGAAAGAATCGCCGCATCGATTTGGTCGAGCGGTGTAATCGCAAAGCGTGCCCCGATGATCATCAGACCGGTGACGGCAGCGCTTGTTAATCCACCGAACATCATGGCGATGGCGACCGGAATAATTCGTAAGTCAACCCGTGCAACATCGATTTGAATGCTGTTGAACATTAAGAGAACAGCGATGAGTCCGGCGGCTCCTCCTAAGAAAAGTCGCGTTTTTACATTTGTTTTAGGGGTGATCCTCGGTTGGTTTCGAAAGGGTAGAAACAAAAGAGTGATCGTTGTGAACAGTAGACAAAAATTGATGATGAAATTATTCATGATGGACAACAAATCCTCCCAGCTCCTCGTAAACGCATTTCCGTAACATACTTCCAGTATACTCATTTTACTAACGGCAAGAAATGGAAAAATGTGAAGTAAAACAGGAAAAGTCGACAAAAAAGACAAAGTACACAGTCAAGTGAACTTTGCCTGAAAAATAAGTTAAATATTTTTTACACACAATTTTTAGGAAGAAACGGCTTCTTCATCCATCGTCAAAAGAATCTTATCGAAGACACGAACCATGACGTTCAGTTCCTCTTCCGTCAATGTACCAAACCGTTCCTGCAGGTATTTCCGGCGGACGACTTCAAGTTCACGAAACGCCGCTTCTCCTTCATCCGTTAAAGCAAGGACGATTGATCTCCGGTCATCTGTTGAACGGGTCCGAGTGACGAAGCCTGCTTTATACAGGCGATCGGTTAAAGCCGTTACCTGACTTGTCGCAAGCTCAAACTGTTCTGCGAGTAGAGTCGGACGTTGGGGACCATTTTCGGACAGGCTGCGTAAGATGAAAAATTCACTTCGCGTCGCGGTTCCTTCAAACAGTCGGTTCAGTTCACGACGTAATGTCCGGAGAATGACACGCATTTGTTCCTCTAATCGGTAAGTCAGTTGATCACGTTCTTGTGGCATTCAAGCAACATCCTTTCTCTCGGTTAACTTCTATTGTTTAGTGTACTAAAAATTACGGAATTTTACCATGAAGAGCCGTCAATTCAAAAAAAGAATTGACAATTTAAAGACGATTTGTGTAACATGACGAGGTAATCACGAAATTAATCACTAACTTAATTAGTTCTCACTCAACCAGTGGGATGGAGGTTGCGGTTCTTATGAGTACAGTTACGGATGTCGTCAAGCGGCAGATGAGGTGACTGAAAAGGAAGAATTGCCGAAATCAATCATCGCTTTGAAGATGATCGATTGGGATTAGATCAAACAGGTCTAATACTGTCACAGGTCAACCATGACTTGTGGGGAGCTATCTTTCACGACGGTAGAATGAGGCGCATCCTTTTACTATGTTGCGTTCTCATCTTCCTTCTGGAAGATGAGGGCGCTTTTTGTTTTTTTCAAAAAGTGTCCTCTCAAAAAAATCTAAGAAGAGAGAAGCGAATCACATGAATACTTTACAACCCCAAAGAAAACTTGATTCAACTGAAGAAGGCTTAAAACGTGGTCTGCAAGCCCGTCACATGTCGATGATTGCGATTGGCGGTGCCATCGGAACCGGACTCTTCATCGCATCCGGTGCATCTGTTGCCGCTGCAGGTCCGGGTGGTGCCCTGTTGTCATATGCTATCGTCGGACTGATGGTGTACTTCCTGATGACGAGTTTGGGCGAGATGGCAGCTTACATGCCGGTCGCCGGTTCGTTCTCGACGTACGGTGCGAAATTCGTCGATCCATCGTTCGGTTTTGCCTTAGGCTGGAACTACTGGTACAACTGGGCGGTTACGATTGCGGTTGAACTCGTTGCGGCACAAATCGTCATGACGTACTGGTTCCCGGATGTACCTGGTTTCTATTTCAGTGCCATTTTCTTATTGTTGATGATTGGTTTAAATTTCTTCTCCGTTAAAGGGTTCGGAGAAGCAGAATATTGGTTTGCGATGATCAAGGTCGTGACTGTCATCATTTTCTTGATTGTCGGTGTTGCAATGATTTTCGGTGTCTTCACATCGGAAGCACCGGTCGGCTTTAAAAACTTTGCATTAGGTGATGCACCGTTCGTCGGTGGTATTCCTGCCGTCATCGGAATTATCCTCGTCGCCGGGTTCAGCTTCCAAGGAACCGAACTCGTCGGAATCGCGGCGGGAGAGTCGGAAGATCCGAAAAAGAACGTTCCGAAAGCTGTTAAACAAGTTTTCTGGCGGATCCTGTTGTTTTACGTCTTCGCGATTTTTGTCATCGGGATGTTGATTCCGTATACAAGTCCGAACCTGGTTTCAAATGATATTACGGACGTAGCCGTCAGCCCGTTTACACTCGTCTTTGAAAAAGCCGGACTCGCGTTCTCAGCAGCTTTAATGAACGCCGTCATCTTGACGTCCGTCTTATCAGCCGGGAACTCGGGGATGTATGCCTCGACACGGATGCTGTACACACTGGCACGTCAAGGCGACGCACCAAAAATGTTTGCTAAAGTCTCGAAAAACGGTGTCCCGCGTAATGCCTTGCTCGCGACCGGAGCCATCGGTGCACTCTGCTTCCTGACATCGATGTTCGGCGGTCAAGTCTATCTCTGGCTGTTGAATGCCTCAGGTATGACCGGTTTCATCGCGTGGCTTGGAATCGCAATCAGTCACTACCGGTTCCGTAAAGGATTCCTTGCTCAAGGACATTCGTTAAGCGACTTGCCGTACGTTGCACCGGCATTCCCATTTGGACCACTGTTTGCCTTTGGACTTTGTTTCCTTGTCATCGTTGGTCAAAACTACGCCGCGTTCCTCGCGGATCAAATTGATTGGGTCGGAATCGCCGCGACGTATATCGGTATTCCGTTGTTCCTTGCCTTCTGGTTGGGTCATAAATTTAAAAACCGGACATCGGTTGTTCCTTATGCAGAAATGGATTTCCCGGAACATCCACGTCCATGATCAACAGTCATCCTTTTTAAAAGGATGACTTTTTTTGTATAAAAAAATCAATAGAATCAATATAATTCTGAAATATTGTTTTGTAGAGGTGATAAAAAGGAATCATATAAACAATTGTTTGGCTTAAAAAAGGGGAGAAGGGGAGAAAACAATGAATACATATGATTTAATTTTGACGCTGGGATCGGCAGCCTTTTTTATGGCGCTTGTCGCTTACGTCGCTTACCGGATGACGCGGGGAAAAACGGAAGGAATTGATGAATATTTTTTGGCGGGGCGCGGGTTGAGCGGCGTATTCATTGCCGGGTCTTTACTTTTAACGAATTTATCGGCAGAGCAGTTAATCGGCTTGAATGGACAGTCGTTCGTAGGCAATATGTCGAGTATGGCGTGGGAAGTAACGGCCGGTTTTGCAGCCATCATCATGGCGATTTATTTACTTCCGAAGTTTCTCGGGATGGGGATCTCGACGTTACCGGAGTTTTTGAGTCAACGTTACGATGAGACCGTACGGCGTATGACGGTCTTGCTGTTTTTACTCGGCTATATGTGCGTCACGATTCCTTCGATGCTGTATTCCGGAGGGATTGCCGTCTTACAACTGTTTGACGTACCGGCTTTGTTCGGTCTCGGATACACGGAGTCACTTTGGATTGTGATTTGGATTGTCGGCATTATTGGAGCCGTCTACGCTATTTTCGGTGGATTACGGGCTGTTGCTGTATCGGATACATTAAACGGCATCGGATTAGTCATCATCGGGTTTTTAGTGCCGATTCTTGGATTCTTTGCTTTAGGAGACGGCAATATGCTGGCAGGGATGAAACAAATCGCAACCGTCCATCCGGAAAAGTTAAATGCCATTGGCTCATCGGATGATGCGGTACCCTTTTTCTCTATTTTCACAGGGATTTTGTTCGCAAACTTATTTTATTGGTCGTTGAATCAATATGTCATTCAACGGGTGCTTGGCGCAAAGGATTTAAAAGAAGGGCAAAAAGGTGTGTTGATGACCGGTTTTTTAAAGTTATTAGTGCCGATTTTCATGTTGCTTCCGGGGATCATCGCGTTTCACTTGTATGGTGGCAGTTTGGCAAGCGGCGATTTGTCCTATCCGAAACTGATCACGGAACTCCTGCCGGTCTCCTTGATGGGCTTTTTCCTGGCAGTGTTGCTAGGTGCTGTGTTCAGTTCGTTTAACTCGTTGCTCAACAGCATTGCGACGTTATTCGTTCTCGATATCTATCAACCGGTGTTTGCCAAAGACGCTTCGGAAAAGCAGTTGATCCGGGTCAGTAAGATATTCGGAACCGTCGTGGCATTGATTTCGTTCATCGTCGCGCCTTTTCTCATGTATGCACCGGATGGTCTGTGGAGCTTAATTCGTCAGTTTACAGGATTCTTTAACATTCCGATTCTGGTCATTGTCCTGATGGGGATGTTTATGCGGACAATCCCGCCGATTGCCGCTAAAATCGTCATCGTGTTCCACGTCATTGCCTATTACTTCTTTGTGTTTGGTCTCAAACAGATTTTCGGATGGGATCACGGCATCAGCTATATTCACGGGTACGGCATTTTGCTTGTGATTGAAGTCCTGTTTATGATCGTGATGGGGAAATACCGACCGGCGACAGCGACCAAGAAAACGTACCGTCGCGGCAATGTCGAGTTGACGCCCTGGAAATATGCGATCCCGGTCTCGGTCCTGCTGACGTCATCCATCGTCTGGATGTATGTCTTATTTTCGAAAATCGGTGTCGCTTATCCGGATGGCATCGTATCGAATTGGTTCTGGCCGGTCACGCTTCTGTTGGTCGTAACAACAGTGATTTTGTGGCGGTATGCCTTGCAAGCATGGAATACGCGTTATGCGGAATATCTCGAGGAATATAAACGTGCGCAATAATGTCACTACGGGGTCGGGAAATCAAGTAAGATAAAAGAAAAAACGGAGGCGACCCCAGTGAATTATTGGTATCACTTTAAACGAGCATTCATCCCGATTGCGATTCTGCTTGTGACGTTAGCAATTTATCAGATGCTCTATCGCATGAACAACATCTGGTATTCGTTTGGTGGATTGATCTTAGTGTTTGTCGCGATTTATTTTGTCATGCGGCGCTTAAAAGCGAATCCCGAAGATTGACTGAGCAAGATAGTAGGGGAGTGGGACGGAACGCGTTAAAATAGGCATATACAGAGGAGGGGAAGCTAGATGGCAAAAGCAATATTCGCAGGTGGCTGTTTTTGGTGCATGGTCAAGCCATTTCATAAATATGATGGTGTCGAACAAGTCATTTCCGGTTATACAGGTGGTCATACAGAAAACCCGACTTATAAAGAGGTCTGTTCAGAAACAACAGGACATTTAGAAGCCGTAGAAGTTACGTATGATCCGTCTGTCATCACGTATGAGGAATTACTTGAAGTTTTTTGGCGCCAAATCGATCCGACGGACGGCGGCGGGCAGTTTAACGACCGCGGTCAATCGTACGAACCAGCCATTTTCTATGTTGATGAAGAACAAAAACAAGCAGCTGAACGTTCAAAAGCGGCGCTTGACGCATCCGGCCGTTTCTCACGACCGGTAGCTGTCGACATTCGTCCGGCGAAACCATTCTGGCCGGCGGAAGAGTACCATCAAGATTATTACAAAAAAAATCCGTTCCGCTATCAGATGTATAGTGTCGGCTCCGGTCGGGCGAAGTTCGTCAAAGAAGCCTGGAAGGATCAAGGCAAGGAACAGGAATTGAAACAACGTCTGACGCCGATCCAGTATAAAGTCACACAGGAAAACGGTACAGAACCGGCTTTCCGCAATGAATACTGGGATGAGGAACGACCGGGTCTTTATGTCGATATCGTCGATGGAACACCACTCTTTACGTCAAAAGACAAGTTTAACTCGAACTGCGGATGGCCGAGTTTCGCAAAACCGATTTCTGAAGACAAAATGGAAGTCGAACTCGACACGACGCACGGCATGACGCGGACAGAAGTCCGTTCCGCTAATGCAGACAGTCATCTTGGTCATATTTTTGATGACGGTCCAAAAGAGTTGGGTGGCTTACGCTACTGCATCAATTCGGCAGCCCTGCGATTTATTCCGTTAGAAGAGCTTGATACTGCGGGATATGGGGAATATAAAAAACACTTCGAATAATGAAGACAAAAGACAGCAAAGCGGATTCGTTTTGCTGTCTTTTTACGAATTTTAAAAAGGAGGGTTTTCCATGTTCACACGTGTATATGAAGAAATTCGACAGTTAACGATTGCAAAGGTGCTCGATTTTTACGATCACGAAATTCGGGGACTGGATGAAACTGCGCGGCAAGTGAAGTATCAAAAGATGAGTACCAGTCCGTTTCTTTTTTTCCGTGGCAGCTCCCATCTCTTTTATTACGATCTGACCCGAATTCCGTTGGGATTTGATACACCAAGTGAAACGCCGACTTGGATTCAGGGTGATTTACACTTCGAAAATTTCGGAGTCCACGGGAATGCCAAAGGCGAAATCATTTATGACGTCAATGATTTTGATGAAGGGTATCTCGGTTCTTATTTGTATGATGTGATCCGGATGGCCGTCTCCGTCCAACTGTTTGCGAAGGAAGCGGGATACGATCCGGAACCGGCAATCGCCGCCTATGTCCACCATTACTTAGATGACTTACGGAAATATGCCGACGGTAAAAATCCAAGCAAAGTATGTTTTACGATTGATAATACAAAAGGACCGATTCGTAAACTAATCAAAAAGGCAGAGAAAAAGAAGGCGGACTTGTTGGGGGAGCGAACCACTGTCGTCGAAGGACAACGCAAATTTGCCGATTTACCGGACATGAAGCAAGTCGATGCAGCGACGTATGCCGCCATTGAATCGATTTGGCCGGATTACATCGCTTCGATTGATGAAGAAGACCGGCAGAAAGATGCCTTTTACGAAATTAAAGATATCGTCTATAAACTGGATAGCGGCACGGCATCAATTGGTCTCGAACGGTATTACATCCTCGTGGAAGGAAAGGGCGGCGAACATGAGGATTTGATTTTAGAGATGAAACAAGCGCAATCGCCAGTGCCGGCGCTCTTCCTGCCCGTTTATTTGGAAGACGTCGAAGCGGTCCATCAAGGACGCCGTGTCGTTACGTCGCAAAAAGCCATGCAGGCGCATGAAGATCCTTATCTTGGATATGTGACGATGAAAGGAAGAGAATATTATCTGCGTGAACGTTCCCCTTACAAAAAGAAATTAAAAGCGAAGCATATCAAGAGCCAGGAAGACCTCGAAAACGTCCTTTCGATTCAAGGTCAAATTACCGCCAAAATCCATGCGCGGGCAGACATGGATGCCGGAATTGATGTTGATATTTTAAAGCATCATGCGGACGTCGTCATCATCGAATCGATCGGAGTATCCGATGCAGAATTCACCCGGCAAATCCAACGCTGGTCAAGTGCCTATGCGGCACGCACAACCCTTGATTTCCAAGTGTTTTTAACTTGGTTAGCTAATCGGTGATCCCTATATTTGATCTCTGTGTTTGAAGATTATTTCATCTGAAAAATTCTTTCTGGAAGCCTGTTTAAAAGGCTGCGGAAAGAATTTTTTTTAGTGACCGGAAATTATGTAAGCGGATATCAATTTGCAAATAGTACAAATGACCTATATCAATTTATCTGAAAACTTCGTAAATTTTGGTTTAAGTAATTGCAAAACATGTTTTGTAATACGAACTAAACACACAACAGGGGGAGTATCATCATGAGTTTGACGCGGAAAAAAGATGTTTCCGCTATGATTGCTGCGAGTCAACGTAACAGTGGACTTGCTCGAAATCTTGGCGCAATGGATTTAACGTTTTTAGGAATTGGCGCCATCATTGGTACGGGAATCTTCGTCCTAACCGGAACAGGAGCATTGACAGCAGGACCTGGTCTTATTGTTTCTTTCATTTTATCTGCCATTGCCTGTGGGTTAGCAGCACTCGCTTATGCGGAGTTCGCTTCGACGATTCCCGTGAGTGGATCCGTCTATACGTATACGTATGCGACGATGGGTGAAATCTTTGCCTGGATCATCGGTTGGAACTTGATACTGGAGTACGGACTCGCCTCCAGTGCCGTCGCGGCAGGGTGGTCCGGTTACTTCCAATCTTTACTCGGCGGATTCGGGATTCATCTTCCGACAGCCATTTCAGCAGCTCCCGGTGCAGTGGAGGGAGCGAGAACATTCTTTAACTTACCGGCCTTCTTGATTTTACTTGCGATTACAGCTCTCTTATCGATGGGAATTAAAGAAACAAAACGTGTCAACAATATCATGGTCGTCATTAAACTTGCCGTCGTCGTCTTGTTCATCGTCGTTGGTGTCGGCTATGTCGAACCGACGAACTGGGCTCCGTTCACTCCATTCGGTTGGGGGGGCGTCTTCTCAGGAGCCGCCATCGTCTTCTTCGCGTATATCGGCTTTGATGCCGTTACATCAGCAGCAGAAGAAGTACGGGAACCACAAAAGAACTTACCGCGTGGAATCATCGGTTCATTGGCAGTGTGTACAGTGCTTTACGTCATCGTCGCCGCCATCATGACAGGGATCGTTCCTTACCAACAGTTTGCTGGTGTCGACCACCCGGTCTCACTCGCCATTCAAATGGCAGGTCAAAACTGGGTTGCAGGATTCATCGATCTAGGTGCCATCCTCGGGATTACAACGGTTATTCTCGTCATGACATACGGAATGGTCCGCTTAGCGTTCGCCATCTCTCGTGACGGAATGTTCCCGAAAGTGTTCTCAGAAGTTCATCCGAAATACCAAACACCATTCAAAGCAACATGGATGATTGGTCTTGGAAGTGCGACCGTCGCAGGACTTGTCCCACTTGACGTCATCGCCAACCTCGTTAACATGGGAACTCTTGCAGCATTCGTCTTGATCTCAGTCGCTGTCTTGATTCTTCGTAAAACACAACCGGATCTCCCGCGGGCATTCAAATGCCCGGGTATGCCGTACGTACCGATTGCAGCAATCGCTTCTTGTCTCTTCTTGATGTTCAACTTGAAACTCGAGACGTGGATTGCATTCCTTATCTGGCTTGCGATTGGACTTGTCTTGTACTTTGCGTTTGCTCGAAAGAATTCAAAATTGTCTCCAGAAAATATGCCGGCAGCTGAATTCGCAGCTTCGGACGACAAATAAAAAAATGCGATCCCGAGAGGGGTCGCATTTTTTCTGTTGTGATGACTTCAACCAAAGAAGAATTCCGTCAATGATGCATCAGAGTGCTGGAATCGAGCTTTTAATTCGAACGGCGTCAAACTCCCGTTGAATGCTTTCGTTGGCTTTGGCTTCTTCTTCCGCTGACCAACCAAGTTCACTCCGCATCAAGGCGAGTACACCGTCAGCATGTTTTTCGGCATTCGGGAAATCAAAGAAGACGGCAGAAGCGCGGCGGTTCAAGAAGTCGCCCGGTTGCATGACGAGTTCCGCTTCAAGTCCGTACAAGAGTCCGCCGAACCAGTGTAACGGCAACTGGTACCGTTCGGCTTCGCTGCCGCGCGAACGAATCAATTCAAAGACGCGTTCGACGTCGGTGCCGTAGCGTTGAATCAACCAAGTTGCTTCTTTCGGCGACAGTCCAAGGGCTTCGCCTTTTGGCTGCTGTTCTTTTAAATAACGGGCAAATCCTTTACTGCCGTCGGGATGGCCACCACCGAGTAAGATATCGTGGGTCCGCGATGCCAGATAAATCCGATTTTCTTCCTCTTTGAACTGATCAGCGACCATGTCGATGATCCGCTCGGCCATCTTCCGGTAACCGGTCAATTTACCGCCGGCGATAGACATCAATCCGGATTTTGAGACGAAGATTTCGTCTTTCCGTGATAATTCGCTCGGGTCTTTTCCGTCTTCATGAATCAACGGACGTAATCCGGACCAGGTCGATTCCACATGTTCCGGACGAAGTTCGACATTGAACATCTGGTTCGTCGCGTCGAGGATATAGTCGCGGTCCTCTTCCGTGACACCGGGTTCCAAAATATCCCCTTGGTAATTCGTGTCGGTCGTTCCGACGTACGTTTTGCCTTCGCGTGGAATCGCAAAAATCATGCGTCCATCGGCGACGTCAAAGTAGACCGCTTGCTGCAACGGGAAGTGGGCCTGATCGATGACGAGGTGAATCCCTTTTGTCAGGTGAAGTGATTTCCCGGCTTTTGAACCGTCTTTTTCGCGCAACTCATCCACCCATGGACCTGTTGCATTGATGATTTTTTTCGCACGAATCGTGTACGTCTTACCGCTTAAGACGTCTTGGACTTCGACCCCGACGACTTTTCCGTTATGGTAGACGAGTGACTCCGCTTTCGTGTAGTTAACAGCGCGTCCACCGTATCCGACAGCCGCCTTTAAGACTTCGACGGTCAGTCGGGCATCATCCGTTTTATACTCGACGTAACGTCCGCCGCCGACGAGGTGTTCCGATCGGAGAAGAGGTTCATAACGAAGCGTCTCTTCTTTTGACAACATCGTCCGTCGTTCATGTCGCCGGACTCCTGCCAGTTGATCATAGACACGTAAACCGATTGACGTTGAAAAACTGCCGAACGTGCCGCCTTCGACAAGTGGCAACATCATCCACTCGGGTGTCGTGACATGCGGGGCGTTCTCATACACGATTGCCCGTTCTTTTCCGACTTCTGCGACCAACTTGATTTCAAATTGTTTCAGGTAACGTAAGCCGCCGTGGACGAGTTTCGTCGAACGGCTTGATGTTCCCTCTGCGAAATCCTGCATCTCAATCAACCCGGTCCGCATGCCCCGGCTTTGAGCGTCCAGTAAAATCCCGGCCCCGGTGATTCCGCCGCCAATGACCAATACATCGAGCAGTTCCTGTCCCATCTCTTCTAGCCATGCTGTTCGTTCCGTACTTGAAAACATGCATATTTCCCCCTGTTCGTCTGAAATGGATTAATTTATTCTACTTCTATCCATTTACCCTCTTTTACGCTTTTTTGAGCACAATCGATGATTTTCATGACAAGCAGGGCTTGCTCTGTCGTAACAGCCAGTGGTGCCTCGTTTCGAAGCGCGGCTGCGAGATCAAGATAATAGTTCTTAAAGCCGGATTCAAGGAAGGGACGGGCTTCGAGCGGTTGTTCCGGTCTGCCCCATGTATATGTCTCTTGTTTCGTATCGACATGATCGACGAAATAACTGGCTTTTGTTCCGTGAACGGCAAGCGAAGGACCGGGAGCCGGCACAAGCGATCCGATGTGCAGGATGGCACGGCGGGTTCCGAAGGTCAGGATCAGATGCGTGTAATCTTCGACCGGACCATCAGGACGTTGGATCGTCTGATCACAAAAGACACGGTCGGGCTGCTCGCCAAACAACATCAGTGCTTGATCGATCAAATGTGACCCCAAATCGTAAAGGAGACCGGCTCCGGGAACGTCTTGTTCCCGCCAGCGTGCCCGAACAGTCGGACGATACCGGTCGTAATGCGCTTCCAGCGTCTGAACCCGTCCGAGTTCGCCGTCTTCGACCAGTTGGAGTAAGGTCCGGAAGTCTTTTGTGTAACGACGGTTATGGTAAACTGTCAGTACACGCTGTTGTTTTTGTGCAAGATCCGTCAACTGTTCGGCTTCAGCCAAGGTGACGGTAAAGGGCTTTTCGACCAAGACGTGACACCCTGCCAAAAGTGCCGTGTTGGCGAGAGGATAATGTTCGGCGTTTGGTGTGGCGATGACGACAAGATCAATCGTTTCCGACGCCAATAACTGTTCGAGTGACGAATAAACCGGCACATCCGGATAACTTCCGGCAACGGCTTCCGGACGACTGGATTGGACGGCAACGAGCTGATAATCAGGAGCAGTGATGTACGGAGCATGCAGATGTTCGCCGGCAAGCCCAAAACCAACTAAAGCAGTACGGATCATAAGGACACTTCCTTTTCGGTTAATACATTCAATTTATCATACGAGGTGAGAAAGATGATTACAGAACAGCATGTCATCGAAAAAATGCGACAGACGATGACGAAGATTGAACAGACAAGCGGCACCGATCAAACGGGACACATTGCGGCCATGAAAGCCTACTGTGAATTGTTATTGGAGCAACCGCAGACAGAACAAACGACTGCATCTGTCATGATTCCGACATCCCAGCCGGCAACGCCGGAAGTTGACCCGATGCTGGCCCGATTCATGGGAGTGGCTCAGGAAAAAGAGGAAAAAGGACCGTCTTTACTCGATTTTTGAGTAAATCAAATTGATTCCGGGAATAGAGTAGAAGCAAAAAACAAGGGGGAACAGATTATGAAAACAGTCATCGTCATCGGAGCAGGTCCAGGAAACGGAGCCGAAATCAGTAAACGATTCGGAAAAGAAGGCTTTCAAGTTGTCTGTGCTGCGCGCACGCAAGAAACACTGGCTGCCGTCATCACGGAATTGAAGGAACAAGGCATTGAAGCCGTTGGCGTCGAATGTGATGCGTCACGCCGGACGGATCTGGAATCGCTTGTCGAATGGACAAAAGATCAGTACGGGCAAATCGATGTCCTCGTCTACAACGCTTCGATTTTACATCAGGCATCGGTCCTTGAGGTGTCGGCAGAACAGATTACAAAAGAATTCGAAATCGATGTGCTCGGGGCGTTACATGCCGCACAAATCGTTGCACCGGATATGGTTGCGCGTAAAGAAGGAGCAATCCTCATCACAGGTGGTGGTGCCGCTCTTCACGCCATCAAATCACTGCCGGGTCTCTCAATCGGGAAAGCCGGCGTGCGTCAGTTGACGCATATGCTGCATGACACGTTAAAAGATGACAACGTCTACGTTGGTACGGTCACAATTGCGGGTGAAGTCAAACGTGGAACGGCGCTTGATCCGAAGAACGTGGCTGAAGCCTTCTATACGTTGTATACGAACAAAACGGACGTGGAAAAAGTGCTGGCTGCCGAATGAGAACGTTGACGGTTTATTTTGACGGCTGGTGTCCGCTTTGTCAGAAATCCAAGCGGTTCTTGGAACAGCTGGATCGGTTTGATCAGTTGACGTTCATCGATGCACGGCAAGTCCGGACGTTTGAACAGCCGGCTTTACTCGAGCGGATGCATGTCGAAACCGAACAAGGTGTCCGGTATGCCGGGATTCATGGTATTCGTTTACTGACAAAGACGTTGCCGTTTCTACGACCGGCGTATCCGTTTGTCTCGTTATCGATTCGTCTCGGAGTCGGTGCAGTAATCTATGACCGCGTCGCTAAAAATCGGGTCATTCCCGTCAGCTGTACGACGGATTGCCGGATCAATTGAGGAAATAAAGCGTCGACGTGTCTCATGTCGGCGTTTTTTTCATGATTCGTCATCGGATAGGAGAGGAACTTTCAGATGAAAAGATGGATTAGTTATATGTTATTCATAATCGGCGTTATGTTCATAACCGGCTGTGCACTTGACCCGGAACCGGATGCACAGACCGGGATTCAACAGCCGGATGAGGAGAAGGTGACACAAGCGACCGTCGAACGTGTCATCGATGGCGATACGGTCAAAGTCCGACTGGAAAATGGTCAGACAGAAGATGTCCGCCTGCTGTTGGTTGATACACCAGAAACGGTTAATCCGGAAAAACCGGTTCAACCGTATGGACCGGAAGCTTCACGTTTTACGAAAGACGCCTTGCCTGCCGGCAGTGATGTCCTGATTGAACGGGGTCAATCGAAAACAGATCGATACGGACGGCTGCTCGCGTATGTCTGGGCAGACGGAAAGATGATCAACCAGGAATTGCTTCGACAGGGGCTGGCGCGTGTCGCCTATATTTATGAACCGGATACGCGTTACGTCGAGACGTTTCAAGAGATTGAAGCAGAAGCAAAAGAGAAGAAGATCGGCGTTTGGGAGACGACCGGTTATGCGACTGAGCGTGGATTTGATGCTTCCGTCCTGACCGAGAAGCCGGTGAAGCAAACGGATGACTGTCAAAACATCAAAGGCAACATCAACCGTCAAGGGAAAAAAATCTATCACGTCGAAGGGGGACGCTCATACGAGGAAGTGAATCCGGAAGAGATATTTTGCAGCGAACAGGAAGCGAAAGAAGCAGGATTTATCCGGGCTGCCAATTAAACGTTCATCACAAAAGAGGTACCTGCCGAAAAAATCGGAGGTACCTCTTTGACATGTACGCTACTGTTGTGATCAAGGTTGCGTCGGGGGTTGATACTGTTGAATCTTATCATCTTCATCAAAGGCAATCGTCACATCGGTGATGCCTTTGAGAATACGGATTTGCAACTCGAGACGGTCTTTAATATCGTCTGCTTGAGCAATCGTCAGTCCCGGATCGACTTCGAGTTCGATTTCAACATGGAAGTGATCGCCTTCTTTGATGACTTCCAGCTTTTCGATATCTCGCACATCTGGATCGCGCATCAGGATTTCGCCGATTTTTGCCGTCAAGACTTCATCAATCTCGCCAAGGGCACCGGCCGCATTTTGGATAAAGACGTTATAGACGACATAAAACATCATCAGACCGATGAGAATCGAAGCAATACCCTCCGCTTGATAAAACGACGTATAATGGGAAATCAAGACCGCGATGATGGCGATTATACCGCCAAGCGTCGCTACTAAATCTTCCATAAAGACGAGACGGGTCGCAGGTTTTGCTTGCGACAAGTTCGCAAAACTTTGACCGACTAATGTCAGACCACGTGATTTCAGACCGGTTTCATGACCGACTTCAATCATCGCTTTATAGAAGACACCCACTTCAAGGACGACACCGATTCCGAGTGCAGTCAAAATGATCCACAGACCACTTGTCTTATCTCCCGGGGCATGCAGAATATGCAAAATCCCTTCGCGGATGGTTTCATAGGCAAGGATCGCGACGACGAGAATCGCTGCGAGCAAGACAAGGTTGACGAGGCGACCGAAGCCGTTCGGAAACCGTTTGGTCGGTGCTTTTTTACTTAAAGCTGATCCGATGTACACGAAAAACTGGTTGGCTGCGTCACCAATCGTATGCATCATTTCCGCAAACATGGCGATGTTCCCGGTTAAGATGTAAGCGACGAATTTTATAATGGCAATAATGGTGTTGACGATGGCGGCAGCGAGGGCGGATTTATTTCCGCGCCTTAACAGCGTAAAAAAATTCGACATGAGGGGTTCCTCCCTTGATAGAGCAGAAACGCGGGGGTTACCCGCGTCCAGCTTGGAATGATGGATAAAGTGTCATGCCGCCGTCTGCGAACAGCGTGATGCCTGTGACATAACTCGCTTCGTCAGAGGCAAGCCATGCGGCGACCGCTGAAATTTCTTCCGGTTTGCCGATGTTGCCCATAGGAATCATACTTTCGACATCCGCCCGTTGTTTCGGGTCTTCGAATTTTTCGGCGTTGATTGGTGTATTGATGGCACCGGGACCAATCGCATTGATGCGAATCCCTTTTGGAGCATACTCCATCGCCAGTGTCTGGGTCATCAGTTTGACGCCGCCTTTACTGGCAGCGTAATGAACGAATGTCGGCCAAGGGATGATTTCATGAACACTCGACATGTTGATGATGTTTCCTTTGACGTTGTGTTCAACGAAGTATTTGAGTGCTTCACGTGCTCCGAGGAAAGCACCGGTCAAGTTGACGTCGATGACCTTTTGCCAATCTTCGAGTGACATTTCGTGAGACGGGGACGGCATCTCGACACCAGCATTGTTGACGAAGACGTCGAGTTGTCCGAAATGCTCGACCGCCTGTTTGACGAGATTGATCATATCGTCTTCTTTTGACACATCACCTTGAACGGTAATGGCTTCACCACCGGCTTGCTTGATGGCATCTGCGATTTTAGTAGCTTCTTCCGGATGGCTCCGGTAGTTGATGACGACACGCATGCCTTCTTCCGCATAACGGCGGACGATGGCTTCACCGATTCCCATTGATCCGCCTGTGACGATGGCGACTTTTCCTTTTAGACTGTTATACATAAAATCAATTCCTCCTTATTATTGTTTCGTGAATCCAATCATGATTCCGCCAACGACGACCAAGATACAGCCGATGATGACAAACGTCATTTCCTTTTTCGTCTTGGCTTCTTTTAAGAGCACGACACCACCGATCGTCGAGATGACGACTCCGGTTTGTGATAATGAGAAGCTGGTTGCAACACCGACTTTGGCTGTAGCGAACAGTAAAGCGATGTTCCCGACGGCCCACATGAGACCACCAATCGTATTACCGGCTGTTTTCTTCGTGAACAAGTTCCCTTTACGAAGTGACAGCAGAATCGCACTGATGACCATTCCGATTGCTTGCGGCAATACCGCTTCCCAACCATTGATGTTGAACCAACGGGCGATGACGACATACCCGACATACCCGACCGTCGAGATCAACAGCAGGAGCAACCCTTTTCCGATGTTCTCATCCTGTTTGCTCTTGTCTTCTTTATAGGAAGTAAAAGCAGCTCCGGCGACGATCAGGACGAGCGCACTGATGCCGAGAATTAAAGCGGTCCGATTCGACCATTCACCAAAGGCGAGGACACCAAACAAAGAAGTCCCGACAAGTTGCATCCCGGTTGAAATCGGCATCGTCTTCGAGACACCCATCTGTTTGAAGGCTGCAAACTGGTTCATCTGACCAAGCGCCCAAAAAGCACCTGAGAAGAAGCCGGCAACCCAAGCCGTTGTGGAAAGTTCAGGACTGACAAAAAAGAAGGTGATGATGGCAAAAATCAATGCACCAAGTGTCGTTCCGATAATTTGTTGCTCCGTCGAACCACCGATTTTAGAGACGACTAACGGAAGTGTCCCCCACATCAAGGCTGGTACGAGCGCAATTAAGATATCAATCAAGTGTTTCACCTCTTCTGGTTTTGTATCTATCTACTTGAAGATGTACCCCAGGAACAGATTCGAAAAACATACCAAAACGGAAAAGTGTTATTTCAATATAAAAAAACGTCCTGTTAAAAGGACGTTGTGGCGGTTATTTAAACGGTTCATCGGCAATCCGGACAATCTGACGTCCGATGCGCCGGGCATTCCATAAAGCAATGATGGCAATGGTAAGGGATGCGCCCATTAAATCATACTGTGCCAAGAAGTAGCCGGCATAACTGACGGGTAAACTGACGATCCCGACGAGGGAACTGGTCCACTGGCGGATCTTCAGCGATTCCATGTTGGCGACCCGGGAAAACTTCTGTTGTTCAAACAGACGCCAGCGGGTCGGCTCACTGAGCGCATCGTTGACGAGGCGCGGGAAAGCAAGCAGTCGTGCTGCGTAGGAACCGGCGATTTGTAAGTAACGATTTTGGTTTTTGCCTTCTTCATCCAACCATCTTCGGACCATCGGTTTCGCAAGGTCCAGTAAATTAATCTGTGGCGATAAAATTTGCAGGATGCCAAGAATCGTCGAGGCGGCCCGACCGAAAAACGCAAACTCGGCCGGTAGTTGAATCGGTTCATTTCGAACAAGTAATTCAATATCGGATAATACTTTTTCAATCAACTTCGTATCGACGTTCTCCATGTCACTTTCAAGATAGAAGGTGACCGCTTTTTCAATCGCTTGTCGGATGTTTTGTTTATTGGCGTTTGGCAACAAAAACCGTAAATCTTCGAGCCCGTCGACGATCGCATCGTAATCGAGCGTGACGAACGACTGGAGGATACGTTGAATGGCCCGCATATCATCAGCGGTCGTCGCCCCGATCATTCCGAAATCCAGCAGGACGATGCGTCCGTCACCTTGGACGAGGACGTTACCCGGATGGGGATCGGCGTGGAATTTTCCACCGAACAACAGCTGTTCACCGGCATTTAAAAACAGATTACGGGCTAATTCGTCCCGGTCAATATTATGTTTTTCTAAATACTCGAGATCCGTGATCCGGGTACCTTCGATCCACTCCATGACAAGTACACGGTTCGTACAATGTTCTTCAAAGTAATCCGGAATATAGATGACGGGATTCGTTTCGTACATCTTTTTGAAGTACAGACCGTTTTTTAATTCTGTCCGGTAGTTCAGCTCATCTCCGATGACGAAGACCATCTGACGGTAGAGGCTCTGTAAATCGGTTGATTTGTTGAGTGATGTCCGGCGGAGCATGGCGATGACGAGGCGCATCGCCCGGAAATCGGTTTTGATGATTTGTTCGATGTTCGGTCGTTGAACTTTAATCGCGACTTTGCGACCGTTTGATTTGAGGGTCGCGCTGTAGACTTCACCGATTGAAGCAGAGGCAATCGGTCGAGGAGAGATATCGTCGACAATGTCTTCGATTGTCGTTCCCCAGTCCTCCTCGATGATTTTTCGGGATTCGCCAAGCTTGCTGGACGGGACTTTATCAACGAGTTCCGTCAGTTCCATTAAAACAGACGGAGGAAACAAGTCTGCCCGGATCGACAGGAACTGTCCGAGTTTAATGAGGAGTCCTTCGAGACGAAGGGCTTTTTTCTTATAATCACGGGCGATCGTAATCATGATCCGCTCGAATTCTTCGTTATTCGTACCGGGTCGGTTCTTCCGGGTGAATCGATAAATCGTCCAAATGTAACGAGCGAACATCGTTACGATGATGAAAATCCGATAAAGCGCCCAACGTTTCATACGGTCACCTAGCTTCCTGTACAGTTTGTTTCAGTATAGGTTACTTTACCTAAAAACGTCACTTACAAACGGTTGAATCGGTGACAGAAAAAATAAGCTTGCCGGAATCAAAAAAGAGCGTATAGTAAGTATTGGAATTTCTAATGGGAAAGGTGAAATGTGCGTATGTCCTGGGACTTATTAAATATCATTGGAACGGTTGCGTTTGCGATGAGTGGCGCGATTGTCGCGATGGAAGAAAAATATGATTTGTTTGGCGTGTGGTTACTCGCGTTGATCACGGCATTTGGCGGCGGCGCCATCCGAAACCTGCTGATTGGGGTCCCGGTCTCCGCGCTCTGGTCGCAAGGCGGTCTGTTTTTAATCGCAATTTTAGTCGCTTTGCTGATCTTCGTTTTACCGCAATTATTTTTACCGCACTGGACACGGTGGGGAGTGCTCGCTGATGCACTCGGTTTATCAGCGTTTGCGATTCAAGGTGCGTTGATGGCTTCCGCCAAAGGATTGCCATTATCGGCAACGATTTCCGCAGCTGTCTTGACGGGAGTCGGCGGCGGAGTGATCCGCGATCTGCTCGCCGGTCGCAAACCACTGGTCCTGCATAAAGAAATCTATGCGATGTGGGCCGTCATGGCGGCACTCGTCATCGATCGGTTTGAACTGACCAATCCTCTCCATTTGTTCACATTACTGGGGCTGATCACGATTTTACGTATGCTATCCTATTATTATGAATGGAATTTACCAGCACGACGTTTAGGGGGAGAAAAAGAATGAAAATCTTAATCATGATTGGGGCACTGTCGATGATGATGGCAGTGGCACTCGGGGCGTTTGGTGCCCATGCGTTAAAAGATATGTTGTCCGAGCGGATGCTCGCGAACTGGCAAACCGGTGTCCTCTATCAGATGGTTCACTCGCTTGGCATTTTGGCACTGGGCGGCATGCTATTAAAAGTGTCGATTTCACAATTTTCACTGGCCGGCTGGTTGATGCTCGCCGGAATCGTCTTCTTCTCCGGCAGCCTGTACGTGATGGCATTGACAGGAGTGACGAAGCTGGGAGCGATTACACCAATTGGTGGTGTCCTGTTCATCGCGGCTTGGATTTTTGTCGCCATCGGAGCGTATAAAGGATTGTAACAGTAAGGATCTACTTGCTTCACGTGACTCGAACAGAGAAACGTGAAGCGGGTAGATCCTTTTCTGATGAACGCAAAAAAACCGGCAAACAGAACATCGTCTGTTCACCGGTACGATATAGAGCGATGGAAGCAGATGCCTCAGCGCTTTGCAGGTTGTGTTTTATTTAGCTTCGATAATGCTTGCTCATAGCGATCCAGTACACGTTCCGCGACTGGCTTTAGCTCTTTTGAAAGCACAGCGAATTGCAATTCACGCGATCGCGTTGATCGGTTCATAGCATTCCCCATGGTAATTCCTCCTTCAGGTACAAATCTGACAGTTTTTGTGGCCGCAAAGAGTATATTCCCGTAGGGTTTTTCTATGAAACGTGATTTAGCAGATTAAAGTGCGAAATGTGCTTCGAGATCGGTAGACTCCAGACGATTCCCGATGAAGAACTCACCGAATTCGCCGTATTTCGCGCTGACTTCGTCAAAGCGCATTTCATAGACGATTTTCTTGAACTGGAGAATATCGTTGGCGAAGAGCGTGACGCCCCATTCCCAATCGTCAAATCCAGTTGATCCGCCGATGATTTGTTGAATCTTGCCGGCATAACTTCGACCGATCATCCCGTGACGGTACATCAGCTCTTTCCGTTTCTCCATCGACAGGGTATACCAGTTATCGCCGTCGCGGCGTGATTTACTCATTGGATAGAAACAGATGTGCTTCGATTTTGGCAGAATTGGATACAAGCGGTCACGGACGTATGGATTTTCATACGGATTGCCTTCTCCTGAACCACGGTATGTCCCCAGTTCGACCACAGACACATACGAATAGGTTGGGATCAGGTAATCGTAGAGATCAAGTTTCTGCATTTTGACTTCGACGGCTTGAATGTCTTCCATCGTCGGACGAAGCACCATCAAGACGAGGTCGGCTTTTTGACCGATGATCGTATAGAGGGCATGACTTCCTTCTTTTTGTTCTTCGACTTGTGCGAGTTCACTCAAGAAAGCTTGGAATTCATGAACCATCTTTGTCCGGACCGCAGCTTCGACTTGCTTGAGACGGCTCCAGTCAATCCGGCGAAAATCATGGAATGTATACCAGCCGTCGAGTGTTTCGGCGGCTTGTTGCGTAACGGTTGGTTCTGATGATTGATGTTGCATAAGAAAACCTCCTGAATCTGGAATGGTAAACGGGTTGATCCATGTTCAATCTTACCATATCTTTTCAAATTGCCCGTAAGAAAACGGTTCATTTCAAAAGCGGACCGGACATATATCCCGAAGGAACAGGGTATGCTCTTAAAGGGTGTGAGATTTTCAGAATGTCCGGAACTGTACTATATGAAAAAAATACTGTAATAGTATTCGAAAAGTCAGTCGCAGGAATGAAAAACACACTTTTTTGCAAATTGTTTTAATAACGAAACAGAACTGTGTATAATGAACACTGGAATGAACGTACAACAAAAACCGACACTTATTCGCCATAAAAGGAGCTAATATCATGCAATTATTCGAAATGCTTGAGACAAAAGTAAAAGCCCACCAACCAACGATTGTTTTCCCTGAAGGAATCGACGCACGTGTTCTTGGTGCAGCTGTCCGTTTGAAAAAAGACGGTCTTGTGACACCGATCGTCATCGGACCACGCGTTAAAATCGAAGAGACAGCGGCTGCGAACCAAATCGATGTCACGGATCTCGAAACAATCGATCCGGCTTCATATGATGGAATTGATGAACTGGTTTCGTCATTCGTCGAACGCCGTAAAGGAAAAGCGACAGCAGAACAGGCGCGTGAAGTCATCCTCAAAGATGTCAACACGTTCGGTACGATGCTCGTTCACACAGGCAAAGCAGAAGGTCTTGTTTCTGGTGCGATGCACGCGACAGGCGATACGGTACGCCCGGCACTTCAAATCATCAAGATGCAAGAAGGTTATAAAAAGACATCAGGTGTCTTCATCATGGTCCGTGACGACGAGCAGTACGTGTTCGCCGATTGCGCGATCAACATTGCACCTGACGCTAACGATTTAGCTGAAAATGCCATCGCTTCTGCCAAAACGGCGAAAACATTCGGCATCGAGCCGAAAGTTGCGTTGCTCAGCTTCTCGACAAAAGGTTCGGCGAAATCACCGGAAACAGAACGCGTCGTCGAAGCGACACGTCTTGCGAAAGAACGGGCGCCGGAACTTGCAATCGACGGCGAATTACAATTCGACGCAGCATTCGTTCCAAGTGTCGCGAAATCAAAAGCACCGGAATCAGATGTTGCGGGTCAAGCGAACGTCTTCATCTTCCCAAGCCTTGAGTCTGGAAACATCGGCTACAAAATCGCCCAGCGTCTCGGTGGATTCGAAGCGATTGGTCCGATTCTCCAAGGTCTCAACAAACCGGTCAACGATCTTTCACGTGGTTGTAACGAAGAGGACGTCTACAAATTGGCGATCATCACAGCTGCTCAAGCGGTTGAAGAACGCCAAGTATAAGCCATTTTCGAAAAAGGCTTTACTTTTTCAGTGAACTCCGTAAAATGGAACACATCACGCATCAACGAATAAACGTATAGCAACGCTCGTATAATAGTGGGAATTGGCCCACGAGTCTCTACCGGATCGCCGTAACGGTCCGACTACGGGTGGTGAGTTACTGCTCTCTTTTTAGCGTACAGTGGCTGCCCCCGGGTAGCGGCTGTACGTTTTTTTTCGTCAAAAAAGGAGAAATCAGTTATGAAACGTTTGGAAGATATGATTACACAAGAAGGACTGGTCTTATCGGACCAGGTCTTAAAAGTCGATTCCTTTTTAAACCATCAGGTCGATCCGACTTTGATGTGGGAAATCGCCTATGAATTCATGGATCGGTTTAAAGATGCCGGAATCACCCGGATTTTGACGATTGAAGCGGGCGGGATTGCCCCCGCCATGATGACAGCCTTACGTCTTGGCGTCCCGATGGTCTACGCCCGGAAAACCAAGTCGTTGACGCTGAACGAAGGGACGATTTCAGCGGAAGTCTACTCCTTTACGAAACAACAGACAAGTACGATCACCGTCGCTGAAAAGTATCTGCAGGCAGGCGAACGGGTGTTGATCATCGATGATTTCCTGGCGAACGGCGAAGCCGCCTTTGGTCTGGCGAAACTTGTTGAACAGGCGGGAGCTGAAGTGGCAGGCTTCGGAATCGTCATTGAAAAATCATTCCAACCGGGCCGTCAAAAATTACTGGATGCCGGGTTCCGCGTCGAATCGTTGGCACGGATTAAAAAACTGGAAGCCGGACAAGCGACGTTTGTTGACCGGGTGAACGTATGAAGACATTATCGAACGTCAAGGCAGCAAGCCTTGGTCTGCAACATGTATTGGCGATGTATACCGGAGCTGCGATTGTTCCTTTGATTGTCGGTAGTGCGATCGGTTTATCCGGTGAAGAACTGGCGTATCTCGTAGCAATTGATTTGTTCATGTGCGGTGTCGCGACGTTGCTGCAGGTCTTCGTGACGAAATATACAGGGGTCGGGTTACCGGTCGTCCTCGGCTGTACGTTTACCGCAGTCGGTCCGATGATTGCAATCGGGAGTCTGCAAGGCATTACAGCGATTTACGGTGCCTTGATTGCCAGTGGACTGATCATCCTAGTGATTTCCGGTGTGTTCAGCCGGATCGCCGTCTTGTTTCCGCCGGTCGTTCTTGGATCAGTCGTCACAATCATCGGTATTTCGCTGATTCCGGCTGCCATCAATGATATCGGTGGGGGACAAGGCGCAAAGGATTTTGGCGACTTACGCTACTTAGGACTCGCTGCGTTGACGATTGTCTTGATTTTGGTCTTCAACCGATACGGGACCGTCTTTTCAAAAGCCGCAGCGGTGTTGATTGCTGTTTTGATTGGCACATTGGTCGCATTCGGCATGGGAATGATTGATTTCAGTCCGGTTGCCGAGGCATCGTGGTTCCAGATGGTGACACCATTTTACTTTGGTGTGCCGACGTTCAATGCAACAGCGATTCTGACGATGACGTTGGTTGGACTTGTTTCGATGGTCGAGTCGACAGGTGTCTTCTTGACGCTTGGGGAAATCACCGATAAAAAGTTGACGGACAAAGACTTGGCGCGCGGTTACCGCGCGGAAGGGGTAGCGACGATCATCGGCGGGATTTTTAACAGTTTCCCGTATACGACGTACAGCCAAAATGTCGGTCTGGTTCAACTGACGGGGGTCAAAACACGGAAAGTCATCGTGTTTGCAGGATTCTTTTTGATTCTGCTTGGTTTTTTACCAAAAGTCGCAACGTTCACGACCTTGATTCCAAAACCCGTTCTCGGTGGAGCAATGCTCGTCATGTTCGGGACGGTTGCAGCGAGCGGGATTCGGATTTTATCCCGTGTCAATTTTGCCAAAAATGATAATGTGATTACCGTTGCCTTAGCGCTTGGTGTCGGGCTTGGCATCAGCATGAATCCGGCAATCGTCGCGTCACTGCCGGAACAAGTCCGCGTCTTGACGGACAGTCCGATCGTCGCCGGATCGTTGACGGCCCTTCTGTTAAACGGTTTATTCCGGTTGACTGAAAAGAGACCGTACACGGAGAAATCACGTCTCGCCAAAGTTGAATAAGGTTTGTAACTTCTCAGAGGGGAGCAGTCCGCTATACTAGTTTGTATAGACGGTTGCTCCTTTCTCGTTGCGTTACATAAATCAGAATATTTCGAGTATGTGTTCTTGAACAAAAATATCACTTGAAAACGTTTACAAAACGGACACAATTTCATTATACTGACAACGTAGCGGTTAGGGGAACTGCTAGGAAACAAACAGAGACGGGAAGGACGTCGTACAGATGAAACAACAGACAGAACTGAATCGTGGGCTGGAAGAACGTCACATTACGCTGATGTCGCTGGGGGCGGCAATCGGTGTCGGACTGTTCTTGGGATCAGCGAAAGCGATTCAACTGGCAGGACCAGGTATATTGATCGGCTACTTAATCGGAGGCATCATCATCTTCATCATCATGCGGGCACTTGGGGAGCTCGCTGTTCGGGAGCCGGTATCCGGCAGTTTTGCCGAGTATGCACGAAAGTATGTCAGTCCGTTAGCCGGATTCCTGACAGGCTGGAATTATTGGTTGCTCTGGATCTTTACATGTATGGCGGAAATCACGGCAGTCGGGATCTACATGCAAGAATGGTTCCCGAATTCACCGACCTGGATGTGGGCACTTGGTGCACTCATCTTAATGACGAGCATCAACTTCATTGCCGTTAAATTTTACGGTGAGTTTGAATTTTGGTTTGCGTTGATTAAAATCATCGCCATCGTCGCAATGATCATTCTTGGTATGCTGACCATCTTCATCGGTTTCGGAAATGGCGGCACACCGGTCGGAATTTCAAACCTTTGGTCGAATGGTGGATTCTTGCCAAACGGCTTTGGTGGTGTCTTGCTTGCCATGCAGATGGTCATGTTTGCCTTCTTAGGGATTGAAGTGATTGGGGTCACAGCAGGGGAAGCAAAAAATCCGAAGAAAACGATCCGTAAGGCGGTCAATAACGTCTTCTTGCGGATTCTCGTGTTCTATATCGGAGCGTTGTTCGTCATTCTGTCGATTTATCCATGGGATCAAGTCGGTCAGAATAACAGTAGTCCGTTTGTATTATTGTTTGATTCACTTGGTATTCCGGCAGCGGCCGGTATCATCAACTTTGTCGTCTTGACGGCTGCGTTGTCGTCGTGTAACTCAGGGATTTTCTCGACGGCACGGATGATGATGAACTTGTCGCAAAACCAGGAAGCACCGAAACGATTCGCGAAGATTTCAAAAAATGGTGTCCCGGCACTGGCAACGATTCTCTCGGGCGTCGCGTTGTTAGTCGGCGTGGCCTTGAACTACTTCTTGCCGGAAGATGTGTTTGCGATCGTCACGAGCATCGCGACATTCGGAGCCGTCTGGACATGGGCGATGATCTTGATTGCTCAAATGCGGGCACGAAAAGTGCATGGTACGGCTGAATTCGCCGTTCCGTTTTTCCCGATTGCGAACTATCTTGCGTTAGCCGCACTCGCAGGTGTCATCGTCTTGATGGCGTTTGATGCCGGCACACGGATCGCATTAATCGTCGGTCCGCTCTGGTACGTGATTTTGATTGCCGTTTATTATGCACGGGGCATGCATAAGGAAAAACGTCAATCGCTTGATCAAGCATCAGGAGAATGACCTAAGAGATCAGCTTCGGCTGGTCTCTTTTGTTCTGTTTCGACGTCAGTTTTGCTACACTGAACAGAGATGAAATTAGAGGAGGAACTACTATGAGAACGATCCATGTCGATGAATTACAAGAAAAGCTTGAAGCGGGCGAAGCGTTACACGTCGTTGATGTCCGGGAACAAGACGAGTACGACGCCGGTCATATTCCAAACGTCCGTTTCCTGCCGATGTCGGAAATCGGGGAGCGCTATACCGAACTGCAAGAAGGCGAAACGTATTATCTGATCTGTAAAGCAGGGGCCCGAAGTGAGAACGTCGGACGTTTCCTCGAACAGTACGGTTACGACATCATTAATGTCGAAGGCGGCATGATGAACTGGAAGGGCGATCAAGAAGCTTAACTGAAATGAGTGAAAAGAAGGAGGTTCCTTACAAAAAGGAATTTTCTTCTTTTTTTATTTGCTGTGAAAAAATACACATTCTAGCCGATAAAAAGAATAGAACAACGAGTCATCGTACTCGAGAATGGGAGAGAGAGATGAAAGAAAAGAAAAAACGCACGTTAAGCATCAAACAAAAACTGATTTTGACCTCTATGCTCTTATTATTGATTCCGTCACTTTTAATCGGCTTTGTCTCATACAGTCAAGCCAAACAAAAAATCACGGATCAGATTCTTCAGTCGGCCCATGCCGGTGTCGACCGGATGAATGACGAAATCATGAACATCGTTGATCCGATGCGACGGGATGTCGCGTTTTTTGCGGATCGCATCGACGGCACGTTATATGAATCGGGCAAGCAGAACCTCGACTTAAAAGAAAAAATGACCGAATACTTAGATACACACCCGCAAGCCGCCAACATTTATTATGCGACGACGACGGGGGAAATGACGATTTATCCGGAACAGTCGATGCCGGAAGACTATGATCCACGGGACCGTCCGTGGTACCAGGCAGCAGAAGATGCGAGCGGTAAAGTCGTCATCACCGATCCCTATGTCGATGCAGCTTCTGGAAAAATGATGGTCACCTTGTCTCAAACCGGAGGCAACGGACGTGGTGTCATCGCGGTGGACGTCGATGTCGATCGAATCGCGGAAATCGCCAAGAAAATCAAAATCGGTAAAGAAGGTTACGTGACGATTTTAGATTCCGATAAAAAATTCGTCAGTCACCCGACATTAAAACCCGGTGAAACAGCCTCAGGGGACTGGGTCGATTCAATCTACGCCGGTAAAGCGGGACAATTTTCCTATCTGTTTGAAAATGAAGAAAAACAAATGGACTTCATGACGAACAGTCTGACGGGCTGGAAGGTCGCCGGCACACTGTACGACCATGAAATCACGGATGAATCATCGAGTATCCTTTGGACGACACTCGGCGTCATCGCTGCGACATTCGTCTTGGCCGCTGTACTCTTATTCTTTATCTTACGTTCGATCATCAGTCCGCTGAACCGTTTGACGAAGAGTGCGGAACGGATTCAAGAAGGTGATTTGACGGAGCAGGTCGTCGTCGAATCCAACGATGAAATCGGGCAAGTGGCAGAAAGCTTTAACGTCATGATTGGATCGCTCCGGTCGATCATCACGAATCTTGATCAATCGATTGGTCAAGTTGCCGCTTCTTCGGAAGAGTTGATGGCAAATGCCACACAAACGACGGCAGCTTCTGAACAAATCGCCGGCTCGATCCAAGAGATGGCGGCAGGTGCCGGTCAATCTAAACGTCAACTCGACGGGAATGCCGTTTCTTTACAAGCCATTACTTCCGGCGTCATGCGAATTGCTGAAAGTTCGACCAACGTGTCCGAGCTGTCACGCGCGACGGCAACAGAAGCGGAAGACGGAACAGCAGCCGTTGCGAAAAACGTCGAACAGATGAAGGCGATTGATGCCTCGGTCGAAAACTTCGGGGAAGTCATCCAGTCGCTTGCACACCGTTCAAATGAAATCGGAAAGATTGTCGATGTCATCAACGGTATTGCGACGCAAACGAATTTGCTTGCGCTCAACGCGGCCATCGAAGCGGCACGAGCAGGCGAAAACGGGAAAGGATTTGCCGTCGTCGCAAGTGAAGTCCGTAAACTCGCGGAACAATCGCAGGACTCGACGAAACAAATCTCTGACTTGATTCAAAACATCAAACAGGAAACGGAACGATCCGTCTTCCTGATGAAAGAAGTGTCGCATCATACGAAGGCGGGACTGGAAACGACGGAAGATTCGGCAGTCCGTTTCGAACAAATCATGTTGCGGACACAAGAGATGACACCGCGCATTGAAGATGTCACGGCAACAGTCGAAGAAATTGCCGCAAACGTCCAGGAAGTGTCAGCCTCTGCGACGGAAATCGCGCATATCGCCGATGAGAATTCTTCAGCGGCAGAACGTGTCGCTGCGACAACAGAAGAACAGCTTGGTTCGATGGAAGATATTTCGCAGTCGGCCAAAACATTGTCCGATATGGCAGAAGAACTGCAAGTTCTTGTTTCACGTTTTAAAGTCTAATCTCTCAAACGATCGTCCCTGCGGGTGACGGTCGTTTTTTGTCTTTGAAAAAGGTCTTGTTTCCGACGAGATTTCCGGTGTTTTTTGCTTGAACGTCCCCTGAAACGGGAAAATACAACTATAGCCTGGTCATTCATAATCGGGAGGTGTTGACGATGGCACGACTGACAAAATTGATGGAGTGGCAACAAGCGGGTCTGATTGACGCAGAGACCATCAACCGGATCAAAGACTACGAAACACACCGGCAAAAAAAGAAACGTGTCCCGCTTTTGTTGATTGTCGGCCTGACATTCGTGGGTCTGGCCCTACTCAGCTTTTTAGCAGCAAATTGGCAAGCGATTCCCGCACTCATTAAAATTGGGTTAGTCCTGGTGCTCATGGTCAGCTGTTACGTCCTCGCCGATTTGTCGGAGCGACGGACGATCTGGAATCCCGTTGCCTTTCGTGTTCTCGGTATTATCGCGTTTGCGGGAGCCCTCATTGTCACGGTCCAAAGTTTTCATATGTCGATGCAAGGATCCTTCATTGGATGGGCCGTATTTCTGGCAGCGCTCGGTCATTTCTTCACTTGGCGTCATCCCGCATACGCGATTCTTGCCTTCATCGCCGGTCTGAACATCTTTACCGGCGTCGGGGGATTCGGAAGCGAGCAGGCGACGTTTCTTGACTGGACATCGATCGTCTTCCTCGTCCTTGTCTCGCTCGCATGGTTTTATTTCAACCAATCTTTCCCGTCCTTGATCCTCAGTTGGTTGTTTCTTTATCTGGCGGGTCTCGAACTGTTTGCCCTTGTCTCCTATGACGGTGTCCTGTGGCCGATTTGGACGTTATTTGCCCTCGTTCCGCTGTTACTCGTCGTCAAAGAAGAAGCGCATCGTCAGGTGTTATACCATCTCTACCTGGTCGTCGCCGCAATCAACTCCTTGATTTATCTGACGGTCCGTGCCGAGACGACGGATTCCTCGATTCCTTGGGGGGAAGCGATTGCTCTTGTGGTGTTCACGATCGGAATCGGTTACCTCGTCTACCGGAAGTTTCAACCGTTGCTTTGGATTTTGCCGCTCGGTCTGTTTGGATTGTTATGGTTTGATGAACGGGCGATTTTAATCGCGGCGCTCGTTGAAATCCTCGCTTTTGTCTATTTGATTGAACGGGAACGCCAAGGCAGCCGATTGACGATTCCGTTCCTCTATTTCATCGCCGTCCAGCTGACAATCTACTTCATCTATGCCTGGAACCGGCTCGATATGTCGCTGTTTTTCTTAGTCGGAGCAGTGCTCGTATTCCTGATTGCCGGCATCTTGTGGTGGATCCGAAAACGTCGTGAGGGAGGAGTGACGTCATGAAACGGTATCTGTTTCCGGTCCTGCAAATCATCATCGTCTTAGGTGTGATTCTGAGCTTTTATTCGATTTCCTGGTTGGGTGACAGCTATCGTTTCCGGGCGGAACCCTTTGATCCGTTTAGTCCTGTGTACGGAGAATATGTCATGCTGCAATATCCGGATTTAAAACCGGAGGACTCCGTCAAGAAAGGGTTAGTCTACGTCACGTTTACGACAGATGCGGACGGTTATGCGAAGATCGACCGGATCTCCAATGAACGCTTTTTCGGGTCTGTTGCCGGTGACTATTACGATCAATACGTGACGATTCCCCAGCTGACCCAGTACTATGTCGAACAAGGCACCGGTAAAGGATATGAAGATGCAAAAAAACTGGAAGTCAAAGCCGATGTTTCGCCTTGGGGAACAGTCCGGGCGACTGAATTGTTGGTTCGAAAGTAGTTGAATGGACTCAGAAAAACACAAAAACCGTTTGGACCCATCACCTTTAAACGTGATGATCCAAGCGGTTTTATGATTACGCCGACTTTTTAACTTTTTCCCAACGTGGTGAATTGAGCAACTCAATCCATTTGCGGACAGCAGAGATTGTGATGACAATCGCGAGTATCCCCATCGTGACGGAAAGCACCGTATTGAGGATGCTGAAGCCGGCAGATGCCGGATTGGCATAGACGTTTGCCACCATCCAGATGTCGGCGAACGTCACCGTCACGAGCAAGTAGACGAGCGGAATGAATGTCGTTAAGGCATACACCTTTTTGTCGGCAATCTTCAGGATGATCGTCGTTCCGATAATCAATCCGATGGATGCCATCAATTGATTCGAGACGCCGAACAATGCCCAAATCGATCCGATGTCACCGGAGAACAGCAGATAGCCCCAGAAGAACGTACCGAGTGCACTGGCAAAAATCGCACCGGGAATCCAGTCGACCCGTTTTAACGGTTTGTAGAATTCCCCGAAGAAGTCCTGAATCAGGTAACGGGCAACCCGTGTCCCGGCGTCGATTGCCGTTAAGATGAAGACGGCTTCAAAAAGAATCACGAATTGGAAGAAGAAGCCGGCAATTTCCCGGAACCATGGAATCGCCCGGAAGATGAACGTCATCCCGACGGCCAGGGAAACTGCTCCGCCGGTCCGTCCGGCTAGATCAAGCCCGATTTCCCGCGACATTTCGTCAAGATAGACCGTACTCATACCAAGTGTCGCGAACACTTCAGGTGTCGAGTTGATCGCGAAGTAGTCACCGACTTCGAGTGACGTCGCGGCAATCAAGGCCATGACGGCGACGAGACACTCGACGAGCATGGCGCCAAAGGCAACCGGTTTGATGTCGCTCCAACGATTGATCATCTTGGGTGTCGTACCGGAACCGACAAAAGCATGGAAACCGGAAATCGCACCACACGCGATCGTGATCGAGATGAACGGCCAAACGGGACCGGCGATGATCGGACCACCACCATCCACGAATTTCGTGAAAGCGGGGAAGCGGATTTCCGGATTGATGATGAAGACCCCGATGATCAAGGCAAGGAAAACCCCGATCTTCATAAAACTCGATAAGTAATCCCGTGGAGCGAGCAACAGCCAAACCGGTAAAGCAGCAGCAAAGAAGGCGTAGATCGGTAAAGCAATTGCCAGTTGGCGGGAAGATAAATCAAACCAACTGCCGATGAACGTATCTGTCAGCTGCGGACCAAAACCGATTGCTGCAAGAATCAGTAAAAAGCCGACGATTGATGCGAACACGAGATTTCCGCCTTTACGTAAGTAAATACCGACTGCCATCGCGATCGGAATCGTCGAGAAGACAGCAAACGTTCCCCATGGGTTATGTTCAAGGGCATGCAAAACGACCATCGACAAGCCGGCCATCGTGATTGTGATGATGAAGAGCATCGCAAGACCGGCACAAAAACCAGCGACCGGTCCGAGCTCTTTTTTGGCGACTTCCGATAACGATTGACCGTCTTGGCGCATCGAAGCGAACAGGACGACCATATCGTGGACGGCACCGCCGATGACGGCTCCAATCAGGAGCCAAAGCAGACCGGGTAAGTAACCGAACTGAGCGGCGAGTACAGGACCGACAAGCGGTCCGGCAGCCGCGATGGCGGCGAAGTGGTGACCAAACGAAACCCACTTGTTCGTCGGGACATAGTCTTTTCCATCGGCGAATTTATGGGCCGGTGTTTCCCGGTCCTCTTTGATTTTTAGGACCTTAACGGCCATGAACGTGCCGTAAAGACGATAGACGATTAATAAAATACAAATGACAGCAATGACAATCGGGGTAGCGCTCATTCATTAGACCTCCTCGTAAATTGGTATAAGGAAAGTGTACGCTAAATGAAAACGCTTTCTTTTATTTTGGGGACAAGTGGTTGTTTTTGAAGGATGACACGTTGGAAAGGGGCGATGAACGGAAAAAAGGAAACACTCAGATCCCGAGCGCTTCCTTTAAGATTTTGACATACGTCCGACTGACCGGAACATCAATTTGTTGGATTTTAATCGTATAGGCACCGTTGAACCATGGTTCGATTGCTTCGATGGCGGCTAAATTGACGAGATAAGACCGGTGGACACGCAAGAAACGGTGATCGGCTAATTTTTTTTCGAGTTCTTGTAACGTATCATTCGATGGATAGGCGTCCGAGCGGGTGACGATTTTGGTTTTACCGTTTTCGGCGACGATGTAATCGACCTCTCGCGGGGAAAGCAGCTTCAACTGATCTCCCGACTCGACCGCCAACCGTTCGACACGCGGCGCTTTGGCGAGTGGTTTTCGCATGACTTTTTCAATGGCCCGGACAATCCGTGACGGATCGTACGGTTTTAAGATGTAGTCATACGCATTCAGTTCGAAAGCTTCGAGTGCGTGGGCATCATAAGCGGTTACAAACAAGATAGCCGGAGGGTGGGGCATCGACTGCAACCGTTTGGCGATGTCGAGACCACTCCCGTCAATCAATTCGATGTCGAGAAAAACGAGGTCCGGTTGGAGCGTTCGCACGAGTTGCTCCGCTTCCAGGACATGTCCGGTCTCGGCGACGACATCGAGTCCGGCTCGGACGACGTGATAGCGGAGTTCGTCGCGGGCAAGCGGTTCATCTTCAATTAGAATCGTGCGCATGAAGCATCTCCTTTCCTGTTTCGAGCGGAAGATGGATGGTGATGGTTGTACCTTCCCCGGGCTGACTGGTCAATCGGAAGGCCCCTTTTTCCGCATAAAGACTTTTGATTCGTTCTGCTGTATTAAAGATCGCGGTTCCGGTTCCGTTTGACGCGACGACTTCACGACCCAGACGGGCGAGTCGTTCCGGTGCGATGCCGCATCCATTGTCGACGACTTCCAAGACCAATTGATCGGCCGTTGTCCAAGCGGTCACTCCCACATAGCCGGTCTGTCCGGGAGAGAAGGCGTGCTGGAACGCGTTTTCGATGAGCGGTTGGAGAATGAACGGTGGAACCAGCAACTGTTCGCTCCCGTCCGAAAGATCAATATCGACGAAGGGACGATTGGGAAATCGGGCCGCTTCGAGTGAAATATAGGCTTCGATATGTTCCAGTTCTTTTTGTAAGGGAATCTTCGTCGAACGGGCACCCTGCAAATTACTGCGGAAGAAAGTCGACAATTCGAGTAACAAGCTCCGAGCTTGTTCGACATCCGTCCGACAGGAAGCGTAAATCGTATTGATGGCATTAAACAAGAAGTGCGGATGGATTTGTGCTTCAAGGGCGCGGATTTCCGCATCCTTCAGCAAACCTGCCTGTCGTTCCGCATTACCGAGTGCGAGTTGCGTCGAAAATAATTTCGCTAACCCTTCAATCAGTTCGACTTCGACCGCATCCAGTACATCAGGGTGCGGATAATAGACTTTCAGCGTTCCGACGGTTGTTCCGCCGATTGTCAACGGAGCAATGATCCCGGCTTGAAGCGGACAATCTGATTTCGGACAGCCGATGTCATCGCGGTCAGTGACAAGCCGGAGTTGTCCGTCCATCAAGACATGTTCGGTCGGACGTGTCGTCCATTGACCACCCGCTTGATGATGGTCGCTGCCGACGCCAAGATGCGCCAGAATGACGGATTGATCGGTCAAGGAGACCGCGTCGGCACGTGTTTGTTGCAACAGGATGTCCGCGACGGCCTCGGCCGTTTGGATATTCAAGCCGCGTGTTAAGTACGGTAACGTCAAGTCGGCGATATGCAGCGAGCGCTCCGCTTCCCGTGCCCGGACATGTTCTTCCTCCCGCGCCGCCAATCGAATGATCGACAGGAACAGCCAGACGCCAAGCACATTGACGATCGTCATCGGGATGAAGATGAACTGGACGAGTTCGATCGCAGCCGGGAAGGGATCAGACAACAGAAGAATCAGTGACATTTCAAAAATCATTAAAAATCCGGTCAAACAAATCGGGAGCAGCGCTTGGCTTCCCAAGCGATCACGCCAATAAGCACGTAAGCACCCGCTGACACCACCTGCGATCACGGTCGCGAGGGCACAGGCGAAGGCGGTGAAACCACCGAGTGTATACCGGTGGATTCCGACGAGCAGTCCCGTAATCGTGCCGCCGACGGGACCGGCAAGCAAGCCGCTGATGACGACGATCATCGTCCGTGTATTCGCAATGGCAGACGTCCCGTTCACTTCATCAAGCCAGGTATGCGGTAAAAACTTGGCCAAATCGACTTTGACACCGGTGTAGTTGCTGAGTATGCCGTATGTGGCGAAAAATAAAATCAGCAAGCCGAATTGCCAACCGGCTTCCGGTTGCTTCAGCACACGACGTGTTGGTCCCCACTGGGCGAGGATGAACGCTAAAATGATCATGATCCCCAAACGCTCCAGTAAAAAGGGGATGAGTTCCAGCATGACATCCCTCCATTCGCTTTAAGTGTAAACGCTACCGAAAAAGAGGACAACGAAAAAAAGGATGACAGATTTTAAAGTCCGTCATCCTTTTCTATGCAGAACGCGACTTGGAAGCCCGCTCCTTGATGTTCTTGATTATTGTGCGTCTTTGTCGAACGTAATCCGAGCAATCGCATCGTGTTGGTGGATAGTTTCTTCATTTCGGCATTCAACGAAGAAGGACGCGATTGGATCCATTTCGTAAAGATCGGCAGCGATTAAGCGCACCATGTCTTCGACGAAACGTGGGTTTTCGTATGCCATTTCTGTGACACGTTTTTCATCCGGACGTTTGAGGACCGGGTGAAGCGGTGCTGAAGCATTTGATTCTGCAGCGTCGAGGAGCTCTTGTTTCCAGTTGAAGTCATCCGCTTCGTCGCGTAAAGCAGCTTCCATCGTGACGTAACCACGTTGGTTATGGGCACTGTATTCACTGATTTCTTTTGAACATGGGCAAAGTGTCGTCACATTGATCGTCAAACCGACCGACAATGTGGCTTCGTTTGTTTCGGTGTTGACACTGACGGTTTGCCATACTTCGGCATTCATCAAGCCACTGAGTCCCGTTGCCGGAGCTTTACGTGTGAAGAACCACGGGTAACGGATTGTTAATTGTCCTTCTGATTGCTCCATCCGCTCAGCGAGATCACGAGCGAATTGAATGAGTGATTCATTTGTGACGACCCAGCCTTCGTTATGGTACTGGTCGAGTTGTTCTGTCAAACGACTCATGTTGATTCCTTTACGGTCTTGTACAAGCGAAGTCGACAGTTCGAACGTCGCGATGGTTGCTTGTGTCGTCTCGCCATCTTGAATGACAACAGGATGTTTCACGTTCGAGATACCTACTGCATCCAGTGCAAATAAGAAATTCTTTGGTGTATTTTGCAGATCGACCATTTTATCTTTTTCAGTTGGTTTTGTTCCTTTAATAGGGGGAACAGAACCAAAAAGCTTGTGACGCTCTTCTTTGGTTGGCAGTGTAATCGGGTAGGTAGACATTCAGATCGGCCCCTTTGTCCTTTTGTAGTAGTGCAAGTAGTAATAACATGACAGGAATGCTAGAGACGAGCAAGTCTGATGATTCCGTGAATGTGTTTCGCGACATATCGTTGCTATGAATTTTATCACGAACACGACCCAAAACGAAACTCGCAAGTCTCGAAAGAAACAGTTTGCTGATTTGATGGAATAACTTGCTTGCAATCGGGTATACTATCATATAGTATGTGTTCATGTGAACGTGTAAACTATCGTGTCGTGTGAATTCTTAATTTAGCTTATATTGTATAGGAAGGAATGAAGTAGATGGATTGGCAGTTAGTACTTCAATATGCCTGGGTCGTCCTTGTTTTAATTGCTTTAGAAGGACTTCTTTCGGCAGATAACGCGCTTGTTTTGGCAGTAATGGTAAAACATTTGCCGGGCGAGCAACAGAAAAAGGCTTTATTTTATGGATTGGCAGGAGCATTTGTGCTTCGATTCGCGGCATTATTCGCAATTTCATTCCTCGTCGACATTTGGCAGATTCAAGCACTTGGTGCCGCCTATCTCTTGATCATGGGACTGCGGCATATCTACAAAACCGTCAAGGCCCGGCGAATTGGTGAAAATCATGGCGCCGAAAATGAACTTGACGAAGAACCAAAATCAGAAGAACCGGTCTCAAAAGCAGAGTTTTGGAGAACCGTTGCAAAAATCGAATTCGCTGACCTTGCGTTTGCCGTCGATTCGATTTTGGCAGCCGTCGCACTGGCTGTTGCTCTTCCGAACTGGGGAACTGGAGAAATTGGTGGCTTAAACACAGGTCACTTCGTCGTCATCTTAACGGGTGGACTGATGGGGGTCGTCTTGATGCGATTCGCAGCACGTGTCTTCGTTAAATTGCTGGCCGAGCGTCCTGGTCTTGAAACAGCCGCTTTCGCCATCGTTGCTTGGGTCGGGGTAAAACTCGCAGTCCTCGCACTCGAACACCCGAACTACCATGCATCGATCGAAGGAACGATTTTTGAAGCAATGAAACTTCCGGAAGGTTTTGCTCACAGTACACCATGGCAAATCTTCTTCTGGACAGTGATGGTCAGTCTTGCACTTTGGGGTTGGTTCTCATCTCCAAAAACGAAATCAAATCCAGATGCAGAAAAGAAAGTCGAAAAAGAGTTATAAGAAAGCTGAGGCTCTCCTGAAATGGAGAGCCTTTTTTTGTCTGAAAATCCTCCGGACCGGGTAAAAAGAAAAATCATCCTCAAGCCTTCAGTCTTTTTCTTTTAGGTAAGCCGCATTATAATAAACTTACTGAACAAAAAGGGGATTCGTTTTATGGATATTGGATTAATTACGCAGTATGCGACCGTTGGGCTCGTCTTGATCATCTTGCAAGGGCTGTTGTCTGCTGACAACGCGATGGTCATGGCTGTCCTCGTTCGTCCGTTACCGGATGAGCAACGGAAAAAAGCTTTGTTTTATGGATTGATTGGGGCCCTCGTCTTACGTTTTGTCGCCATCTTCTTCGCCTCGTACTTGGCGACGGTTTGGGAATTGCAGGCACTTGGGGCGATTTATCTGTTTTATGTCGCCTTCAAAGGGATTGTGGAAGCACGATCTAACAAACATCAAGTGCCGGACGCGATGGCATCACAAAAAGCGTCCCCTAATTTTTGGTGGACGGTCGTCAAAGTCGAGTTTTCAGATTTAGCATTTGCCGTTGATTCGACGCTGGCAGCGGTTGCCATGGCGACGACGCTACCGATGATTGGCGGAACGATTGGCGGATTGAACACCGGACAATTCTGGGTCGTCTTCTTCAGCGGAATCATCGGACTGGTCATCATGCGTTACTTCGCCAGCTGGTTCGTCGTCTTGTTACAGAAACGACCGGGTATTGAAGAAGCTGCCTTTTGGCTCGTCGCCTGGGTTGGGGTGAAGTTAGTCGTCATGACGCTTGCTCATCCATCGATTGACGTGTTACCACATGAATTTCCGGAGAGTACACTTTGGCAAACTATTTTCTGGGTTGTCCTCGCACTGATTTTGGTGTTAGGTTGGTTTAGAAGTGGTACGAAAACAGAAAAATAATAAAGAAAAGCGGGCAAGGGTCATCATTCCCCTGCCCGTTTTTGAATGAGGAGAGATGACGATGCAAAACGGTAATTTCATTCGGATGTTGACACGGATGCAAAATGTTCCGCGCTGGGATGAGTACGCTCCGCGTTTTCCGGATAATGCGGCGAGTCACAGCTTTCGGGTCGCGTTATTCAGCTTGATGGCGAGTTATATCGAAGAGGAGGCGACCGGCGTCAAGTTGGATCGTCTGTCGTTACTCGGAAAAGCTTTGTTTCACGACATGAACGAAGTCATCACGGGACCGATCAAACACCGGACGAAAAAAGAACCGACGCTGCATGCGCATATTCAGGCGATGGAACAACAAGCGAGTGAAAAACTCGTCGCGCTGCTGTCCAAGTCGTTGCAACCGGATTTTACGAACTATCTTGTCTTTGCGGAAGATGATTCGCGGGAAGGACAGATGGTCGAGGCGGTGGATACGTTTGATGCGATGTTGTTTGCGAAACGGGAAGCCGACATGACCGGGTCGACGTTCTTTAAAGCCAAAACGGCGGAATTGCAGACAGTGCTTTTAGATCATCCTATACATGCGATCCGGACGTTGACCCATTCCGTGTTTGCGGAAGATACCATGTCGCGCTTCATCGACAACGTCCTGATGATGGATACGATCCGGCGCTGGAAAGGCCGTTTTAATACGATTGATGATAACGATGCGACGCATGCGTTCCGTGCTGCATCGCTTGGGCTATTCAACGGCTTGATTGAATCGAAGAAGTACGGCGTGGAGATCGATACGGCGGAAGTCGTGTCGCGTCTGCTTTGTCATGATTTGGTCGAAGGAACGACAGGCGATGTCCTCGGTCCCGTCAAACATGCGACGCCTGTCACGGCAGCGGCTTTTGAAGCGTATGAGCGGACGGAAGGGGAAGCGTTGATTCATCTGCTTCCGGCATCGATGCAGCGTGAGTTTCACCGGTTTGTCGTCGAAGCCAAAGATGAAACGTATGAAGGCCAGATGGTCGATGTCGTCGACAAACTCGATGCATTGATTAAGATGAACATGGAGCGGAAACTGAACGGCGTCGAATACGAGACGGGTTACCGGGCACAATTAAAGAAAGTCCAAACGGCCTATGAGAATCCATCGGTAGTCTTTTTCCTTGCCTATGTCTTACATGACTTGGATTACGTGACATCTTAAAAGGAGGAAGACGATGACAAACGCCTCACCGATTCAAACGAAACGATTGACGCTCATTTTAATTTTAGGATCACTCGCGGCACTGGGTCCGCTGTCGATTGACATGTATTTACCGGCGTTTCCCGACATGTCGCGCTCGTTTGGCGCCAGTGCCTCGTCGATTCAACTGAGCTTGACTGCCTGTATGCTCGGGATGGCACTCGGGCAGATTATCGTTGGACCGCTCAGTGACGTACGCGGACGAAAACGCCCTTTATTGATGGCGTTGTTCGCCTACTTGCTCGCCTCACTCGCCTGTGCCTTTGCACCGACGATTGAAGTCTTGATTGCCTTGCGGTTTGTTCAAGGGGCGGCAGGTGCATCGGGGATCGTCATTTCACGAGCGATTGTCCGTGATTTATTTGAAGGACCCGAACTGACGAAATTTTTTGCGGCGTTGTCGCTCGTCAACGGAACAGCACCGATTTTGGCACCGATCATCGGTGGGCAGATCTTACGGTTCGGAGACTGGCGGGTTGTCTTTTACCTTCTTGCCATTCTCAGTACACTGATGCTGATTGCCGTCGCCTTCCGGTTACCGGAAACACTCCCGGTTCATCATCGGGTGGAAGGGAACTTAAAAACGACGTTCCAGACATTCGGACGGTTGTTATCGGACCGGACGTTCCTCGGATACGCGTTCGCCCAAGCGTTTGTCATGGGAGCGATGTTCGCCTATATTTCCGGCTCGCCGTTTGTCTTACAAAATATTTATGGCGCCAGTCCACAACAGTTCAGCTTTTTGTTTGGGATCAACGGAATCGGAATCATCATCGCGGCGCAAACCGCGGGACGACTGGCCGGACGGGTCGACAGTGAGAAGATGATGCGGATTGCGTTAACGGTCGTTGCGCTTGCGGGTATCGGTCTCTTCCTTGCCTTGACCTTGTCGAGTTCCTTGATTTTGGTCATGATTCCATTATTCTTTGTCGTCTCGAGTGTCGGGATGATTTCGACGCTTGGTTTCACCTTGGCCATGCAAAATTATGGGTCGACGGCAGGAAGCGCTTCGGCGTTGCTCGGTTTGTTGCCGATGCTTGTCGGTTCACTCGTCTCTCCACTTGTGGGGGTGATGGGCGAAGATTCAGCCTTGCCGATGGGATTGATCATCATGACGCTTGATTGTTTGGCACTTCTCGTCTACATGCTGCTGATCGTTCGAAAAAAAGGATAAGCAGATCATGACAACGAAGCCGATTCCTGTTGAATCGGCTTTTTTTGTTGCGGATACACTCAGATTCCAGAAAAAAGTCAAAAAGGATTCCGTGGATTTTGAAACTATTTCCAAAAAGAGACCGTAAATAAAAGTGAGCTCAGCACGCAGGAAAGGAGCAGGCGGATGAAAAAACGACACTTGTCAGGTACACGGCCGGTACCTGAACTTCGTGATCAACGGACACTTGAAAGTCTGCTGGCACGGCATTATGCGGCACAAAAAAAGTATGACAGGCGGCGCCGCGAAGCGGACAGTCCTCGGGAACGGGAACTGGCCGGATTGTTATATGAAGAAAACCGGTATGCCTATCTTCAAGCTTACCGCCAACTCTACGGATCGAGTCCGTTCGTCGAGGTGACCGAAGATGGACGTTAGTACACTGTATCTTTACGCACTGGCAGCCGCTGCTTGCGGCGTCTTATTGTCCGTTGTTTTCTCCGATTTGATTCCGGGCATCGATCAAATCTTTCATCCGACGTTGATTTTGTCCTTTGTGATCGTGACGTCAGCTTTCGGTTTTGCTTTGGAGCATCTGACAGCACTGGGTTCACTCGTTATTTTGCTGATCAGTGCCGGAATCAGCCTTGTCGTCACGTCCTTATTGCATCTATTTATTTTTGTTCCCTTGGCAAAGGCGGAGCAATCAATCAGTTTTTCAGAACAGACCTTGGAAGGACGCAGTGCGATCGTCATCGTCCCGATTCCGGAAGCGGGGTACGGTGAAATTCTCGTCGATGATGTATCAGGACGAATTGCCAAATCAGCCGTTCTTTTTGAAGGTCCTGCTTTAGAACAAGGAACAAAAGTCATCATCATTGAAATGAAACAAGGCGTGGCGCATGTCATGACCTATCCCATCCAGTGGAAAGAGGAGATGTTTTCATGAATCCGATTATTATCGTAGCCATCATTGCCGGCGCTCTGATTTTGGCGCTGATTGCTTTATTCGTAACGAAATACCGGACAGTCGGACCGGAAGAAGCCTTAATCGTATCCGGGAGTTACCTCGGAAATAGTCCGACCGTCAACACCGATGAATCCGGCAACCGGGTCAAGATCATTCGCGGCGGCGGAGCCTTCATCTTACCGGTATTTCAACAAGCATCACCACTCAGTTTACTGTCGAGCAAACTCGAAGTGACAACGCCCGAAGTCTACACGGAGCAAGGGGTTCCGGTCATGGCGGACGGGACAGCTATCATTAAGATCGGCAGCTCGATTTCTGAAATCGCGACGGCAGCCGAACAATTTCTCGGTAAATCAAAGGAAGACCGGGAAGGCGAAGCCCGGGAAGTCCTTGAAGGTCATTTGCGTTCGATCCTCGGTTCGATGACGGTCGAAGAAATCTATAAGAACCGCGATAAATTCTCGCAAGAGGTCCAACGTGTCGCGTCTCAGGATTTAGCGAAGATGGGACTGGTCATCGTATCGTTTACGATCAAAGATGTCCGGGATAAAAACGGCTATTTGGAATCACTCGGGAAACCGCGGATTGCCCAGGTTCGCCGTGATGCAGACATCGCGACGGCTGATGCGGAAAAAGAAACACGGATCAAACGGGCGGAAGCCTCAAAAGACGCCAAAAAAGCAGAGCTCGAACGGGCGACGGAAATTGCGGAAGCGGAAAAAGAAAATCAGCTGAAGATGGCCGATTACCGCCGCGAGCAGGACATCGCGAAAGCGAAAGCCGACCAAGCATATGATCTCGAAAATGCGCGTGCCCAACAGGAAGTCACGGAACAACAAATGCAGATCAAAATCATCGAACGTCAGAAGCAAATCGAACTGGAAGAACGTGAGATTCTCCGTCGCGAGAAACAATATGATGCGGAAGTCAAAAAACGGGCGGACGCCGACCGGTACTCGATCGAGCAGGCGGCACAAGCCGACCGCGCGAAACAATACGCGGAAGCCGATGCCACGAAATACCGGATTGAAGCGTCCGCGAAAGCCGACGCTGAACGAATTCGTCTTGATGGTCTGGCCAAAGCGGAAGCGGAGCGGGCACAAGGGGAAACGGAAGCCGATATCATCCGTTTGAAAGGTCTTGCAGAAGCCGAAGCGAAAGAAAAAATCGCTCAAGCGTTCGAACAGTTTGGACAAGCGGCGATTCTCGATATGGTTGTCCGGATGATGCCGGAATATGCGAAACAAGTGGCGACACCGCTCAGCAACATCGACAAGATCACGGTCGTCGATACAGGAAGCGGGGAAGGCGGCGGAGCAAATCGGGTGACCGGATACGCCACTGACTTGATGGCATCGTTGCAGGAAACACTCAAAGCATCATCCGGCATCGATGTGAAAGACTTGATCGAAAACTTTTCGGGCAAAGGCACGACGAAACCATTGACGGTCAACTTGAACCAAGGGGAACCGGTCGCGTCGGGAACGAAGTCTGAATGAAACCGAACGTTGTCTTGACAGTGCTGTTCCTGCTGGTCATCGTAAATCTCGTTGCACCGCTGTCGCTCCTTGTCCTCGTAGCAATCGCTGCGGCGTTCGGGCTGTACAAAGGCTATACATCAGAGGGCGGAATCCAGAACATCTTTAACGTCAAGCGGGTTTCCTATTCGCTTCGCCATCCGCTGACGCGGGCGGAAGCGCTGGCTGCCGGTCTGATCGGTCTGTTGACGATAGATCTTCCCTACTTGTGGAACGGAATCCGGACAGGACTGTCCTTGCAAGACGTTGGCTATTTGTTCTTTGAACTGGTGACGTTGCTCTTGTTTGTATATGTGTTGTTCCGCTTTTTGGTACTCGGGCTTTTTGAACCGGGAACAGAGCGGACACCGTATGCATCGAGACGATAAAACAGTGAAATAACAGATTAAAAAACAAAAAATCCGGATGATCCAACCTTTCCTGATCAAGAAGAGGGGGGATCATTCGGATTTTTTTAATGTGAATAAAATCAAGCGGCTGTCAGGCCGGCAAATCATAGCCGATGACAAGCAGTCCCGGTCCGGTGTGCGAACCGATGGCCGCTCCGGCAATCGTAATCAAGACTTCACTTGGAGAGAACTGGGCTTCGATCAATTGTTTTAATTGTTCTGCCCGTTCGAGCGAGTCGCCGTGACCGATGATGATCCGGTGTCCGTCGATGGCAGGACGTGCTTCTTCCATCCATTCGACGATCCGGTTCATGACCTTTTTCTGACCACGGATCTTTTCTTTTGGAATCAGTTTCCCGTCTTCGACCGTCAACAGCGGAAGAATCGACAACAAACCGCCGATGAAGGCACTTGCCCGCGAGACACGCCCGCCGCGCATCAAGTATTCGAGCGATTCGACCGTAAATAAGTGTCGGACGGTACTGATTTTTTGTTCCGTATAGGTCTTCGTTTCCTCAAATGAATGCGTCTTTGCATATTCAGCGACGTCTAAGACGAACAGTCCTTGACCGGTCGAAGCGGTTTTCGTGTCGATGATCGCATACGGGACATCGGGATAGGTTTCAGCGAGTTCTGCTGCAAGCATCGTCGCGGTTTGGTAAGTACCGGACAGTTCGCTGGAAAACGCCAGATAGATAAACGGGTCACCTTGTTTAAAGTGCGCCGTAAAGACCTCGACCATCCGCGACACCTCGACTTGGAACGTTTTAGGTGCGGCACCTTCCCGCATTTTGGCGTAGAGTTCGAGCGGCGAAATGGATTCCCCGTCAAAAAACGTATCTTCTCCAATCAATACGCCAAACGGCATGACGGTAAAGTCATAGGCATTCAGTAATTCTTTGGGTGCATCGGCACCACTGTCTGTAATAAAACGTATCATGTTCGTTCTCTCCTTTATTCACCTAGGACTTTTTCATTTCGATCCAACATCCGACCCAGGTTTACACCGAAGCGTTCGTTCTCGATTTCGCTCAAGACGGACGGTGTGAGTGTCGCGCCGAGTTCCATCAAGGAGCGATAGACACGCAAGAGACATGATTCGACCGTTAACGGAAGCTGCAGTAACTCTTCAAGGGAAGCCATCGTTTCCGGGACGACGGTCGGATACACGAATTTAGTTGTTTCTCCTTGTAAGGCGGCAGCGTAAAAATCACGGACAAGTTGCGCTCGGGCACTGCCACTGCCGTTCACGCAGAGATAAATTTGGACAGCGACGCCTCCGCGGACACGTCGTTGTGAGATGCCGGCAAACTTTTTACCGGCAATCGATAAATCATACGATCCGGGACAATACGAACCAACGACCTCTCCGGCGACGATCGCATCGGTTTCTTCGGCGAACATACGGCGGACAAGAGCGAGCATCGCTTCATATCCGCTGTCGATATCAATCCCTCCGCGTTCCGGAAGAACAAGCGAGACGTTGAGGACGCCGGCATCGAGGACGACGGCAAGGCCGCCGGAATTCCGGATGACCGGTTGGAAACCATGGGCATGCAAAACGTCGATTCCTTGATCGAGATGAGGAAGACGTGCATCCTGGATTCCGAGGACAACGGTTTCGTGGTGGACCCACGAGCGGATGGCCGCACCCTCTGTAGCGACGGAGGCGCATAATGTATCGTCCATCGCAAACGATTGTGTCGCATGAAAGGCGTTTCCGAGTGACGTTTGATCAAAAATACGATAATGTTCTTGTTTTAAGAGTTCGATTCCCATAGGCTCGTTCCTTTTTTTCTGGATTTGCGACATCATTATAGCATAAGGCGATGTAAACTTTCTGTAAGAAGCAAGTGAAGGAACAGGAACAAACCGTTTCAGACCGAAATAGAACGATAGAGAACGAACCATTAAAAGGAGAGAGCGTATGTATCAGTCACTGGGGCAATTAAAAGAAACAAAGGTATTTAAGGATCCCGTTCATCGTTACATCTACGTCAGTGACCAATTGATCTGGCAATTGATCGGAACAAAGGAATTTCAGCGCTTGCGCCGGATCAAACAACTCGGAACATCGTTTTTGACGTTCCATGGAGCCGAGCACACCCGTTTCCACCATTCGCTCGGCGTATATGAGATTACGCGGCAATTGATTGACGTCTTTAACGGTCGTGCCGACTGGGACGATCAGTACCGTGAATTGACGCTTGTCGCAGCACTGCTGCACGACGTTGGACACGGACCCTTTTCCCATGCCTTTGAGAACGTCTTTGGCGTCGATCATGAGGAATGGACGGAACGGATCATCTTGGGGGATACAGAAATCAAGCAGGTTTTGGATCAAGTCGGTGAAGGGTTTGCGGAAGAAGTGGCGTCGATCATCAATAAAACCCACCCGAACCAATTGCTCGTGACGATGATCAGTTCCCAGCTCGATGTTGACCGGATGGACTACCTGTTGCGGGATGCGCACTTCGCCGGTGTCAGTTACGGGAAGTTTGACCTCGAACGGATGCTGCGTGTCCTGCGTCCGGCACCGAATCAGATGGTCGTCAAGCAGTCCGGCATGCACTCGATTGAAGATTACATCATGCGGCGGTATCAGATGTACTGGCAAGTCTATCTCCATCCCGTCACGCGATCGAGTGATTATTTATTAAAAGCGATTCTGGAACGGGCCAAAGAACTGTATACGGGCGATTACGAATTTGCGATTGATCCGATTCATTTAAGTCCACTCTTTACACAACAGATGTCCTTAAAAAACTATTTGGCGCTCGACGAGACAATCGTCTACTTCTACTTCCAACAGTGGGCGGAGGAGGAAGACGTGGTATTAAGCGATCTGGCACGTCGGTTCGTCGACCGGAAATTATTTAAATATGTCGATTACCCGGCTGATAAACGGGCGCGTGTTCATAAAAAACTCTGTTCCTTATTTGAACAGATTGGTCTTGATCCAACCTATTATCTGCTCGAAGACAAGCTCAGCCGCCTGCCGTATGACTTGTACGGGGACAATGGAGAAATCAGTAAACAACCGATCATGCTCCAGATGAAAAGCGGTCAGATGAAAGAGATTTCTCAAGTCTCGCCTCTTGTTCAAGCGATTGCCAATTCGCGTCAGACGGACGAGAAGCTGTTTTATCCCCAAGAAATCTTGCACGACTTACGCGAATTTGCGAATGAGAAGATGCAAATCGACCAATTGTTACTTGGAGAAGAGTCATGAACGACATCATCGCGACCATTTTACGGCGTGTCGGGTTGGAGCAAGAACTGATTGAACCGTTAAAAGGCGCCACTTCCTCGCATGTGTTTCGAGCGGGGGAGAGTGTCTTTCGAATTCATACAAACGCTGCATGGCTCAAGCAGGAACCGGACCTCGTCGCGCACGAGGTTTTTGCGTTACAGGCCGCAGGTCATCTTGGACCGGATGTTGAGAATTATCAATTGACGCAGGAGGGCGACATTCCGCCATGGATCCAAATGACGCATCTGCCGGGAACCGTTCGACTCGAGCCGCTCGATCGGTCCTATCTCAGACAACTGGCGAAGACGTTAGTGAGGATTCATCAACTGCCGGTCCCGGAACGCCGGTATCAGTATGCTCCGTATGCGACGCAACGAATGGTTCCGTCTTGGGCGAAACAAACTGAAGTATGGCAACGAGCTGTAGCAGAACCGCCGGCAGAGAGTCGGCAGATCCGGTTCATTCACCGTGATTTCCATCCGGTCAATGTGTTATACGAATCAGCTGAAAAGTATAACGTAGTCGATTGGATCAATGCCTGTGTGGGTCCGGTCGAAGTCGACGTCGCCCATTGCCGATTAAATCTGGCGCTGCTCGAATCACTCGAGGCAGCAGAGCAGTTTTTAGCTGAATATATCGAGTGGAGCGGATTTTCGTATGACCGAAAGTGGGATTTAACAGCTGTTTTTGATTTTGAACCTGAGACAATCGATGTGTATCCCGGTTGGAAAGCATATGGGAAGGCGAACATCAGTCGGGCCAATGTTCGGGAACGGATGGAAAACATTGTATTGAAAGTTTATGAAAATGACGAAAGCGGTTACTAAATGAACTTTACCCCTTGCAGTTCTTCCGAATGTTGATTATTCTAGTACTTGGGAAAGAGATTGAACGTCAGACCTCGTACTTATGTACAACTGATAAAATACACTATGGATTGAGGGATAGTTCGTGAAATATTTAATCGCAATACTTGGACTTGTCGTCGTGTTCGGCTTGGCATTCCTTGTCAGTAGCAACCGTAAAGGCATCAAATTGAAACCGCTTGCGGTCATGCTAGTGCTTCAGCTTGTTCTTGGATTCATCCTGTTGAATACGTCGTTCGGTTTTATCATCATTAAAGGGATTGCCCAAGTCTTTGATAAATTGCTCAGTTATGCAGCAATCGGTATCAACTTCGTCTTCGGCGGATTAGCGAACGAAGGGTCACAACCATTCTTCATCAACGTCCTGTTACCAATCGTTTTCATCTCGGCTTTGATCGGGATTTTACAGTTCACGAAAATTTTACCGCTTCTCATGCGTGGGATCGGCTTAGTTCTCTCGAAAATCAACGGCATGGGACAACTTGAGTCATACAATGCCGTAGCGTCAGCTGCAATCGGTCAGTCAGAAGTTTTCATCACGGTTAAAAAACAAATCGGTAAATTACCGCCGAACCGTCTGTATACGTTATGTGCGTCCGCGATGTCGACGGTGTCGATGTCAATCGTCGGAGCGTACATGACAATGGTTGAACCGAAATATGTCGTCACAGCCATCGTCTTGAACCTGTTTGGTGGATTCATGATCGTTTCGATCATCAATCCGTATACGGTTGATCCAAAAGAAGATATTTTGGAAATCGTTGAAGAAAAACAAACGTTCTTCGAAATGCTCGGCGAATACATCATGGACGGATTCAAAGTTGCGATCATCGTCGGAGCGATGTTGATCGGATACAATGCCTTGATCGGAATGGTCAATGACATCTTCTTGATGGTACTCGGCATCTCATTCCAAGACATCCTTGGTTACATCTTCGCACCGTTCGCCTTCATCATGGGGATTCCATGGGCCGAAGCGGTCAGTGCAGGTAGTATCATGGCAACGAAATTGATCACAAACGAATTCGTCGCGATGCTCAGCTTGCCTGAATACGCAAAAGAATTCTCAGAGCGGACACTCGGAATCGTTTCCGTCTTCTTGATTTCGTTCGCGAACTTCTCTTCAATCGGAATCATTGCTGGTGCGGTCAAAGGACTTGACGATCGTCAAGGTAGTGTCGCAGCAAGCTTTGGTCTGAAGTTACTCTACGGAGCAACACTGGTCAGCGTCTTGACGGCAATCGTCGTCAGCGTGTTACTGTAATTTAAATTGGGGTGACGATCCGGTCGCTCAATCAAAGAAGGACCTGATTTTTAAAATCAGGTCCTTCTTTTTTGTTGTTGTTCATATTCATTGCTTTAACCGCGCGAAGCAATCCCGACCCGTTCCCGGTGGAAAAGATCTTCCGTATAGACTTCATACGCAAAGCGGGCGACATTGATCCGTGGAATCGGACCGGTGTCTTGCGTAAAACGGTTGGATTCAATCAACACGTCCTCGATTGCCTCTTCTTCGACGAGTTGTGTCGGGCAGATGACGGTGTAATCGACGTCGGCATCTTTCAGCGTCAGATACGCTTTCAGATGATCTTCGGCCGCGACAGTTGAACGACGACGGGATTCGCTCGACTGGAACCGGTACTTGCCGGGTTCATCGGAAGCATCCAGAATGCCTGCCGTACCGACAAAGATGATGCGGTCAATCTGTTGTTCTTTCATTTTTGTAACGAGGTGGGGAATCGCTACCGAAAGAATTTGTTTTTGATCGGTCCCGAGACAGCTGAAGACAGCCGAGGTCCCTTGAACGACACGTTCGAGATCATCGACGTCGGTGGCATCCCCCTGGATGACTGTCAGATGGGGATGATCAGGCAAACCGTGTTGCTCAGAACGAACGAGTGCGTGCACCTCGTGTCCTTCTTGCAGCAGTAAGTCGAGTAATGGTCGTCCCGTTCTCCCGGTTGCGCCGAGTAAGCTGAATGTTGCCATGATAATTCATCCTTTCTCCGGTAAGTATATGGAACAGGAGGAACGATACGGTAGAATCGTTCCTCCTGAAAAGTGTTTATTTATCAGCGAACATCACGCCAGCTTGACCATAATCGGTTTTCTCCATCTCTTCGATGAAGACAGTAACGTTTTCTTTTGGTGCATCAACTGACTCAGACACAGCTGCTGTGACTTTTTCGATCAAAGCACGTTTTTGTTCAACCGTGCGTCCGGCTAACATTTTGACTGTAACGTAAGGCATTTCTATTCCTCCTTCTGGCATAAGTTCAACACGCCATCAGTATACCGTACGTCACCCGGGTTGCGTCAAACCGCACATGGAAATCGAAAAAGAAGGGTATAAGACAGGAGTAGCCTGTCGTAAGCAAGAAGTACTTACACTAACAAATGATGAGGATGAGGTGAAGGCATGGAGATGGAACCGGTGATTCGTAAAAAAATCCATACGCTACTGATTTTTGACCGCGCTTTACCAGAAGATGATACGTACCCCCTGTCAGGGGCAAAAGGTCTCGAGGTCGCGGAAGTGTTGTTCGGACAAAACATTCCGTTTGGACGGCTCGTGACGGACAAGGAACTGGCTGTACTTGTCGGCAACGAGGAAGCGAAACGATACGGGATGCTGACATTGTTACGTGATGATGTCCGATTTAAGCCGATTTTTCAAAATCGGAAACCAACGCCGGAAATTGAAGAAGAAATTTCGGAGCGCGTTCGGGAGCTGGCCAAACAATTGCGGGCCATCCGCTCAAGATGTTCGTCACTCGAGCGGGTCATCTTGTTTGGACGCGGTGCGCAAACGCTGTATGATCAAGCCTTAGTGCAGTTGGAAGAGCTGAATCCTCCCGCCCACGAAGAGCTGACTTCCCTTGAGTGTCATCGCTTACCGACGATTCGTCGTGTCACACGTGACCAGCTGGAGACGCTGAGACGATAAACGAAGACTTGCGCCGACTGTTGGATGCGGTATGATAGAAGCAACAGCGGTAAAAGGGGACGAGTAAACGATGGAAAAGAAAATTAACTTTAATATCATTTCAGATAACTCAACAGACGGACACGGTGGATTTGGTGTCGGAACGTTGAGCCTAAACAGCATGTCACCAGTCATCATCTCACCGGAAGATGGTGAAGCTTATATCGATATGGGCGCCATGCATGCCAAAGCGGCAATCGAAAAACGGATTAAGTTCACGACGGACAAAGCGGATACACCAAACGGGAAACCGTACTGGATCGTCTGGGTGACGGTCGGTCGGAAACCGGAAGGCTTTTATTACGGCGGCGTCGCAGCGTGTGACCTGTTAGTCGATGTCGAAGCGAGACGCGGCTTTAAGATTTTGGCGGATCATGTCAACAAGATGGACAAATCGTTAAAAGGTCGGATCGTCGTCAGTCATATGGATGAGATATCGAAACGATTGTTGCGTGAATTCCTGCAAACACACAAACCGGAGATGTGGGAGAATGCAGAGCCGGAATTACATGAAGCATTGGCTTAAAATAAGGGGCTGACTCAAAAGTCAGTCTCTCCAAAGACAAGGGTGGCAGAATGATAATCTGCCACCCTTGTCTTTTTTCAGTCTGCCCCTTTTGATGGATCACGTGCGTAATGTCACGACAATCAGCTCGGGGTGATTGAAAATCCGGAACGGGAACAGACTGTTGCCAAGTCCGCGGCTGATGATCATCTTTGTCTGCTCGATGGTATGTTGTCCCGCTGTCAGCTCCGGGAAAAATCCTTGACCCGGTGCATACATCCCGTCAGTCAACGGAAGCCGGATTTGTCCGCCGTGAGCATGTCCGGACAGGACGAGGTCCATGTTTCGTTCGGCATACAGCGGCAAGTATTCCGGGCGGTGCGCCATCAACAGTTGGAAGGCGCTGGTGTCGACTGCTGACTGGGCTTGATCGAGACTTTGACGGATTCCGTCCGGCTCTTGCAACCCTTCACTCCAGCGGGTCGTCGTCGGATCGTCGATTCCGAGCAATTCAATGAATTGTCCTTCCTGCTCAAGCGGAACGGATGTATTTCGCAGAACCGTTACGCCGAGCTGTTCAAGCTTCGGCAAAATCGTGAAATTACGCCGGACTTCGTGATTGCCGGTGACAAAGTAGACAGGGTAGTCTGCCGCCAATTTTTCCATCAGCAGAAGAGCATCTGCTTCACCGTCACGTCGGGAATCGATCAAGTCACCCGTCATTAAAATGAGATCGGGCTGGAGCTTATTAATTTTTTTCAAAAGATACTTCTGACGGGAACCAAACGATTTCCCGTGCAAGTCGGCAATCTGCAAGATTTTATAGTCGTCAAACGCGGCAGGCAGTTTATCCGATTGAACGGTTACTGCCGTCGTGTCGATTTGATTGTTTTCCCGGTACAAAAACCAACTGCTGAGAGCAAGAATCCCGAGTGGAATGAACCATTTTTTTTTGAGACGCAAGTCCCCACCTCTTTTCTTATCTTCAGCATACCAAAAAGACCCTGTCTTCCGCATGAGGGAGACAGGGTCTGACTACAGTTACGCTTCTTTTTTCAAATCGTCTGTTGCTTTCGCAGCATCCGGTTCATTGGAAAGATCCATGAACAGGGCGATCACCATCATCCCGACGACAAAGATGAACGGGAAGGCCGCGAGAACGGCTGCTGCCTGCAAGGCACTGAGCCCGCCGGCATACAGGAGAACGGCAGCGATGGATGACTGGATGATTCCCCATGTCAATTTGATACGCAGACTTGGCATCAAGCTACCACCGGAAGACAACATCCCGAGGACGTAAGTTGCCGAGTCGGCAGACGTGATGAAGAATGTTGTGATCAAGAAGACGGCAATGATGCTGAGGAACGTTCCGAGACCACCAAACGTCTCGAACAAGGCGAACATGCCGGTTTCGACACCTTTGTCGTTGACCGTCGAAATGAGATCAACGTTGTTGAACAATTCGTTCCAGATCGCAGATCCACCGAAAACGGAGAACCACAGCAAACCGAAAATCGTTGGCACGAGCATAATACCAAGAACGAACTCACGGATTGTCCGTCCTTTTGAAACCCGGGCGATAAACGTTCCGACGAATGGTGACCAAGAGATCCACCACGCCCAGTAGAAAATTGTCCACGCATTAATCCAGCCGCGTTCATCCGGATTAAAGGCTGATGCCCGGAAACTCATGACAGGCAGGTTTTGCAAGTAAGCGCCTGTCGTTTGGACAAACAAATCCATGATGAAACTGAACGGTCCGAGGAACAGAACTCCGACCATCAAGAGTGTCGCGAGGACGATGTTGGCGTTACTTAAACGAACGATTCCTTTATCGAGACCGGAAGCAGCACTCATCATATAGAGGACCGATACGACCAAGATGATGATCAATTGCGTCAAGAATGAGTTCGGAATACTATCGACGAGGAAATGAAGCCCCCCGGAAATTTGTTGAGCACCGAGACCAAGTGATGTCGCGACACCAAACGCAGTGGCAACGATGGCGAGTACTTCAACCGTTCCTTTACCTGCTGCTTCGTACTTCGGTTTCATCAGCGAGGCGACCGTGTCGCCGATTGTTGCCGGACGTCCTTTACGGAACGTCGAGTAGGCGATGGCAAGACCAACGATCGCATAAAGCGCCCACGGATGAAGACCCCAGTGGAAGAACGAGTAGCGCATGGCGAGCGGAGCAGCTTCCGTTGGATCGCTTGTCGCGACCGGTGGCGTATGGAAGTGAGTCAGTGGTTCCGAAACACCCCAGAACACAAGACCAATCCCCATACCGGCGCTGAATAACATCGCGAACCAGGAAATGAGTCCGTACTCCGGACGGTCCGAGTCTTTACCGAGTCGGATTGAACCGAAACGGGAAAAAATTAAGAAGATAGCAATTAATAAAAAGGCACTCATCCCAATGAGATAAAGCCAGCCGAAGCCGTTTGAGACAAAGTTTTGAGCGATTCCAGTAACATTGCCAAGATTTGCGGCACCAATGAGTGATTCAGGCAAGATTCCCCATATGGTAAAGAGCACACAGAAAATGACGGATACAATAAAGACGTTCGTGATCTTACTTTTTCGTTTATTTTCCATCGTGTTCAACACCTTCTTTCGAATTTTACATGTGAGTTTTGTGTTCTTTTTAGACAACGACATTAATAATTCCCGCGTTCTTTAAAAACAAAACCTTATCACGCAAGTTCTTACCGTAACAAACTTTGGAGGTAACTGGCAAATCACAATGGGTAATGACTAAAAGTGGAAGGGCTTCAATGACATGGAGTATTTTCAGTGGGAATCCCTTGATGGAGCGGTTCAGGCTTCCTGTTGTTAAGGGCGAAAATAACAGGAATATTTATTATTTCCCGCTTCTGCTTTTTTGTAACACACATCAACGAAGCAAAATAACAGACGTGCCGAAAGGGGTTTGATATCGTATCAAGTAGTCATCACATCATTAGGAGGAATCAACCATGCATCACGAGCAAACGAAACAACAGATTTTAGAAGCATTTCAGTTCCGCCATGCAACCAAGTCATTTGATCCAACGAAAAAAATAACAGCAGAAGATTTTTCATTTATTTTGGAGACGGCACGTCTTTCACCAAGCTCATTTGGCTATGAGCCGTGGAATCTGCTTGTCATTCAAAACGAAGCGCTCCGCAAAGAAATCCGGAACGTCTCGTGGGGGGCGCAAGGTCAACTGCCGACCGCGAGCCATTATGTCATCTTCCTCGCCCGGACAGGGGAACAGATGCAACCGGATGGGGCACATGTGCAACATATGATGGATGTGCTCGGTTTATCAGACGAAGCCAAAGCCGGTCGGACGAAACGATATGGCTTGTTCCTCGAAGAAGACTTTCAGATTGGTCGCAATGAAAAAGCGATGGCAGATTGGTCAGCAAAACAGGCTTACATTGCGCTCGGAAACATGATGTCGACGGCAGCACAAATCGGGATTGATTCCTGTCCAATCGAAGGATTTGATCAGCAGGCGGTCGAACACCTTTTGGAACAGCATGATTTACTGGATCGATCTGTTTTTACCGTCCCGGTCATGGTCGCCTTCGGTTATCGGTCGGACGAGCCAAAACGTGAAAAACAACGGCGGTCTCTGGATGAAATCGTCACATTCGTCGACTAAAAAACGGTTGAAAATTTTCGAATTATATAGAAGTTTCTTTCAAAGTCCGGTATACTCGCATTTGTATGATTAAGAAGCGCCGTAAACGCCACTCGCATACGAACAACTTTTGTCTTGATGAAAGAAAGGGGTTCTATCGCAAATGGAACAAAAATTAAAGTTATGGTTCACGGAACACCAAACGGAAGATTACGGTATCACATTCCGTGTCAACCACGTTTATGAGAGCGAACAAACGGAGTTTCAACGCCTGGAGATGGTTGAGACGGACGAGTTCGGTACGATGTTGTTGCTTGACGGAATGGTCATGACGACAGATCGAGATGAGTTTGTATATCACGAAATGGTCGCACACGTTCCACTGTTCACACACCCGAATCCAAAATCGGTTCTGGTTGTTGGTGGAGGAGACGGTGGCGTCATCCGCGAAGTGTTAAAACACCCATCAGTCGAAAAGGCTGTTCTTGTTGAAATCGACGGAAAAGTCATCGAATACTCGAAGAAATATCTACCAAACATCGCAGGTGGTCTCGACGACGCACGTGTTGAAGTCATCGTGGGAGACGGCTTCATGCATATCGCAGAAGCAGTCAATGAATATGATGTCATCATGGTTGACTCGACAGAACCTGTTGGTCCTGCCGTTAACCTGTTTACAAAAGGTTTCTACTCAGGAATCTCAAAAGCATTAAAAGAAGACGGTATCTTCGTCGCACAGTCGGATAACCCATGGTTCACACCAGACTTGATCCGTGATGTCCAACGCGATGTCAAAGAAATCTTCCCAATCACGAAACTCTACATTGCCAACGTTCCGACTTACCCGAGCGGTCTGTGGACATTCACGATTGGATCGAAAAAACATGATCCTCTCGCTGTCGCACCAGAGCGTTTCCACGAGATCGAAACGAAGTACTATACACCGGAACTTCACACAGCAGCATTCGCGCTACCGAAGTTCGTCAAAGATTTAACGATTTAATTGTACGTCAGGAGTGTTCCGTTTTTAGGGGCACTCCTTTCTATGACTGGAGGAATAATGATGCGTTTTGATGAAGCTTATTCAGGTAAAGTGTTTATCGCGAGTCAACCGACTCACGAAGATGCAAAAGGTGTATTGTACGGTATGCCGATGGACTGGACGGTCAGTTTCCGTCCCGGTTCACGATTTGGTCCAGCCCGGATCCGTGAAGTGTCGCTTGGACTGGAAGAGTACAGTCCGTATCTTGACGGCGATATCGCCGATGCAAAATTGTTTGATGCCGGCGACATTCCGTTACCGTTCGGCAATGCCCAAAAGTCACTCGACATGATCGAAGAATACGTCGATTCGTTGTTGACGGCAGGAAAGTTCCCGCTCGGTATGGGAGGCGAACACCTCGTCACATGGCCGGTCGTCAAAGCCTTCGACAAACATTATGATGATTTTGTTGTCCTGCACTTTGATGCACATACGGACTTACGCGATTCGTATGAAGGAGAGCCGTTGTCGCACTCGACACCACTCAAAAAAATCGCGAACTTGATCGGACCGGAAAACTGTTATTCGTTCGGCATTCGTTCAGGGATGAAAGAAGAGTTTGAATGGGCGAAGACGTCCGGTTACAACTTGTTTAAATACGAAATCGTCGAACCGTTAAAAGCCGTTTTACCGAAGCTTGCTGGTAAAAAGGTTTACGTGACGATCGATATCGATGTGCTCGATCCTTCGGCGGCACCCGGAACCGGGACGCAGGAAATCGGCGGTGTGACGACAAAAGAATTACTTGAAGTCGTTCATATGATTGCACGTGCGGATGTCGACGTCATTGGAGCCGATTTGGTTGAGGTCTGTCCGGCGTATGATCAGTCTGACATGACAGCGATCGCGGCTGCCAAGGTCTTACGTGAAATGATGATTGGGTTTATCAAGTAAAAACGAAAAGGTCAGATCCGTTTTGCGGAATCTGACCTTTTTTCGTCATATCAGAAGTTCATACAATCCGTATCCACCAAAACCCAGCAACAAGAAAGCCGACAAGTATTGAATGGAGCGGGAGAGAGCAGGAGAAATTTGTTTTTTGACGAGATGCATCAGTTGGCTTAAAAACAGCCACCAACTGGCTGAACCAAGAAAAATACCAAGCAGTAAGCTGAGTGGCGATACTGCTGTCTCCTGAAAACGGGCGAGAATGGCTAAAAAGGCAAGAATCGTCATCGGATTCATCAACGTGAGCAGTAAGGTCGATCCATATGCTACTGCTAATGAGGTAGTTGGCCTCGATAACGGAACCGCGTGTGTCTGCTTAAGTGTTTTCACGCCGAAGTAACAGAGAAACAGACTGCCGACGAATTGAAGCGGAACGGTATGTGTCACAAACAGCTGGATCAGTGATAAGCCGGATAAAGCGATCAGTCCATAAATTAAATCCGCTGTGGCGGCCCCTAAACCGGAAACGAATCCGAAACGTCTACCGAACTGAAGTGTCCGTTGGATACAGAGTAACCCGATTGGTCCAACCGGAGCTGCGATGGCGAAGCCAATCAGCAAACCGTTCATTACCATGGATCAATCCTCCGGAAGCAGCGGTAAAGCCGTCGATTCTTTTAATGTCCGCATGATAATCGTCGTTTTCGTCCGGGAGATGCCGTGCAGGCTTTTGATCTGGTTCGTGATGATATCGTCTAATTCTTCGGTATTGCGGCACCGGATTTTCAGCAGATAATCATCTTCTCCTGCGACATGATGGCATTCAAGGATATGCGGCAACTCCTGAATCCGTTGTAAAAAAGGATCACGGTGTTCGGGGCGTTCCAGGGAAACGGCAACGAATGCGCCAAGATCGTAGCCAAGCCGCGCAGGATCGAGAACAGTCTCGAACCGACGAATCATCCCTTGTTCTTGTAAACGGTTGACGCGGTCAGCTGTTGCGGGAGCCGATAAGCCGATGTGCTTTGCAAGAGTCGACCACTTCATTCGGGCATCTTGCATAAGTAACTTAATTATCTTCATATCCAATGAATTCATAATTAAAAACCTTCTTTTCTATTGTTTTTAATTATAATTTATTTCATTTAAAATAAAATCGCAATATGCAATTTTTGAAAAAAAAGCACACTCAAACATTTACAGAGGTTGTGATTTACTTTAAGTTTAAGATGTCACCACAAGGGAAATGTTCTAAGTGTAAAACGAAATGTTGGTTTGAGAGCGGAATACATTATGACATGAGAGGTGGAAAAAAAGATGAAAAAGATTTTATCTTTCGTTACAGCTGCTCTGCTATTCGCACTTTTTGTGCTCCCAGTAGGCGCAGCGGACCATCAGGCAATGGTACGTGTAATTCATGCTTCGCCGGATGCTCCAGCAGTTGACATCGCTGTCGACGGCAAAAAAGCCGTGTCAGGAGCGGAGTTTAAAGCAGTCACAGATTATCTCACTCTCCCAGAAGGAGAACATAAAGTAGAAGTCTTCGCAGCAGGTACAACAAAAGATCCTGTACTTTCTCAAACACTCAACATCGAAGCGGGAAAATTCTATTCTGTTGCGGCAATCGGTAAATTAGCAGACATCAAACTTGCTGTTATGGAAGATAACGGCAAAGGGGAAGATGGCAAATCAATGGTCCGTGTCGCTCACTTTGCACCGGATGCACCAGCAGTTGACGTCGCTCCAAAAGGTGGAGATCCACTCTTCAGCGACCTTGAATTCTCGAAAGTCTCAGATTACGGCACACTGGATGCCGGCACGTATGATCTTGAAGTACGCCCAGCCGGTGCGACAGATGTCGTCAAAGCACTAGATGGTATCAAGCTCGACAGTGGCAAAAACTATACAGCACTTGCAATTGGTTTACTTGAAGGAGAACCAGCCTTCGACGTCCTCTTGATTCCAGATGGCGGTGAAATGGCCGCAATGCCGGACACTGGTCTCGGCGGAACAACGGAAAACTCTTCAATGGCAACAACTTGGGCACTCGTAGCACTTGCTGGAGCAGCACTTGTTGGGACAGCCTATGTCGTCCGTCGTAAAGAAAACGCGTAATCTCCTTTTATTCTGTACCGTGATGCTCGCTGGGTGTGGAGGAGCAGAGAAACCGGCTGCTCCGTCCGTACCACAGTCAGAGGAACCGGCATCACCTGTCGTTGAGCAACCGAAGCCAAAATCAACTGAGAAACAGACGGAACCATTTGTTCCGGCACGTTTACGTATTCCGACCATCGACGTGGATACAAAAGTAGAAGTCGTCGGGAAGGATACGAAAGGGCGAATGGACGTACCAAAACAGACGGATCAAGTCGGATGGTACCAGTATGGGGCGAAAGCCAACCAGACCGGCAATGTCATTTTGGCGGGTCATTTAGATGATACGGATGGACCGGCAGTTTTTTATGATTTAGCGAAGGTCAAGCAGGGGCAGCGGATTGAAGTAATTTCAAAAACGGGTGAGAAAGTCTCATACGTGGTGACAAACGTGAAGTCTTATCCCGTTGATCAAGCACCGGTCGGATCGATTTTTGGTGCGACACTTGCACAACGTTTAACCTTGATTACTTGTATCGGAACGTTCACCCAATCGAAAGGGTACGATGAACGATTGGTCGTGACGGCGGAACAGGAGAAATAACAAAAGGACCAATCCATAACGGATTGGTCCTTTTGTTTAGTCAAAACGGATTGGAAAAACGATTTCCGGCGGAATTAGGCGTTGACTTCAGAAGCCGCGACGAGATCCGTTGTTAAAGCAGACAACCCTTGTGTCGTTTGACTGATGCCTTGGATCGTTTGGACGATTTGACTTAAATCATTTTTATTACGTCCGAACATGTCTAAGTAGTTTTCCATCTCTTTTTTAACGGTGTGGATCCCGACTTTCACTTGTTGCAACTCATTGCGGGAAGCGGAGTTCGAACGCGTGATGTCCTCCATCTGTGACACCAACTCGTTGATGTTGCCGTTGTTTTTTTGAATTAATGTATTGATGCTGCTGCTGAGTAACTTCGCGTTTTCCGCCAAGTTGCGGACTTCGATCGCAACGACAGAGAAACCTTTCCCGTGTTCACCGGCCCGGGCGGCTTCAATCGACGCATTCAAGGCAAGCAAGTTCGTCTGATTCGCGATGTCTTCAATTCCTTGTGTCATCTTGACGATTTCATCCGACGTCGTTTTCAGTTGCTGAATGCTCGTCAACGACGTGCTGACTTGTTCCGTCGATTGGACGAATTGTTGCTCCATTTTTTCCATCTGCGTTTCATTTTCTGATGTCAATCCGACCAGATTGCGGCTTGTCTTTTCCGTTTGATCGGTTTCAGATAAGATTTGTGTCGCGCGACGACTCGTTTCCGAGATCGCACCTTCCGTCTGTTCGACAGTACTTGCGACTTCCTGGCTGACACGCACGACGTCTTGTAACAAACGGCTCCGTGATTCGTTTGCCGCACTGACTTCATGTAAACGGGCATCCACATATTGACTCGTCACGATTTGCGCATCGAGATTCATCGCGTGGTTGAGCGCTAAAATGGCATTCGACAACTGAGCCGGATCGTGTTGGAAATGCTCAACGATTTTCGGAATCAACAATGTATTAAACGCTGCGTAAGACGCGATGAACCAGGTCACCGGGACGAAGTTGCGGTTATGCGTTTTCCCCATGCGGGTCCGCATCGCCAAGAACTTATCATCCATGTTACCGGTCAATAAACTGCCGAAGTAGTCAGCAAACACTTTTTTGAGCCGTTCCCGTGTCGATGAGTTTTGAGCAATCTGGACCATCTCTGGATGCAGAAGCAAATGATCGAGTACTTGCTCGAGGACTTCATCCAAGATGCTGTTGACGACAGGTGCCATCGCTTTTAAGGTTTGCAGGTGTTCTTCCGTGTAGCCCATGTATTCTAAGCGTCCTGTTAAGCTCGGATCACTTGTTTTCGTAATAAGTCGTTTGTCTGGAAATCCGATTGTCGCCTGATAGGTCGACGTCGATGATTTAGTTTTAAATGGATTGCGCACGATTTGCCCCCGATTTTCTTGGAATTAAGATTTTTAGTGTCTTGTTTGTTATCGGCTGTTTCTGGAAATCCGATAATCGTTTTCTATAAAATTTAGTTCTGGCTGATAAAACATTGACCTGAAACAAAAAAACTCACGGTCTTGGACCATGAGTGAAATGACCTCTTCTGAAATGAAGGGTACGTGCTATATGTGTCAAACAATAATTAGACAGGTTGATCCTCTTGAAAGGCTTTTTTGGCGTCGACGATTGTCCGCATCCGGCTGACACAACCTTGAACGAACTGAATGTCGATCGACGTAAAGCGGGTGACAGGTCCTTTGGCTGACTCAGCGCTGAATGTGAAGGTTCCGAGATTCCAAAGTTCGATTTTAAATCGTTTTCCTTTGTTGTCATCGAAGTGTTCTACGAATTCGATTTTCGGTACCATACGAACCCCTCCTTGTAGAACCATTCCCGTTTTTTTCAAAATAAAAAAGCCAAACTGCGTGTTTCAGACAGTTTGGCGCAAAATATTTAAGCGGATGGAACGTCGTATCCGATTTCTTCAATGGCGTCGACAAGACGTTCTGTCGTGACGTCTTCGTGTGTCACCGTGACCGTGTTGTCCGCAAGTGAAACCGTTGCGTTGGTTACACCGTCCAACTCATTTAGTGCCGATTCGACACTCGCTTTACAGTGATTACATGTCATACCGATAACAGGGATGGTTGTTTCTTTCATGATAGATGTCCTCCTTTAGATAATGGAATACGTTTTAAGCGTAACGCATTTGTGACGACGGAAACAGAGCTGAATGCCATGGCGGCACCTGCGACCCAAGGGGCGAGGAGGCCGAGACAGGCAATCGGAATCCCGATTGTGTTGTATCCGAGGGCGAAGACCAGATTTTGCCGAATGTTTTTCATCGTCTGTTCACTGAGTCGAATGGCGGTGACGACTTGCTGCAGGTCGTGTCCAAGTAACGTGACGTCTGCCGCTTCGAGTGCGACGTCTGTCCCGCTGCCAAGCGCAATCCCGACGTCTGCCGTCGCCAGTGCCGGCGCGTCATTGATGCCGTCCCCGACCATGGCGACCCGTCGTCCTGTTGCCTGCAATGCTTTGACGTGGTCGGCTTTTTCAACCGGTAACACATCAGCGAAGACGTGATTTTGCGGAATACCAAGTTCGACTGCCAGCTGGTCCGCGACTTCCTGCCGGTCCCCGGTCAACAGGTAGACTGCTTTTGTTTGTTGCAGTTCTTGAATGACCTGCTTGGTGGTAGGTTTCAGTTCATCCCGGATGGCGTATCCGGCTTTGATTTCCTGATCAACTGCGACATACACGAATGTAGCGCCGGCAGCCGACCAGTCAGGGAGAGCAAGATTACGTTCCCGCATCATGCGTGCCGATCCGACGATCACGTCACGCCCTAAAATCACTCCGCTGACACCTCGTCCGGCATCAACGGTGAAGCGGTTGATGTCAAAGACGACATCCCGTTCCTCCGTAATCGCATGCGCAAGCGGGTGTTCCGATTTTTTCTCAAGTGCTGCCGCAAAATCAAGGGCTTCCTCCTGACCAAATGTCTTGACGACGACAGGCCGACCAACTGTCAACGTTCCCGTCTTATCAAAGACAACGGCGTCGACATGCTGTAACGACTCGAGTTGCGCACCACCTTTAAATAACACACCATGTTCGGCTCCTTTGCCCGTTCCGACCATGATGGAAGTTGGTGTCGCAAGTCCAAGGGCACACGGACAGGCGATGACAAGCACGGCGATTGCCGGACGAATGGCTTCCGCGAACGAACCGGTCGTCCACCACCAGACCGCTAACGTCAGCAAGGCGATGGCGACGACAATCGGAACGAAGACACCGGAAATCCGGTCAGCCTGCCGCTGAATCGGCGCTTTTTCCGTCTGCGCTTGTTCGACGACGCGGATGATGTTCGCAAGCATCGTCTCCTGACCAACTTTTGTCGCTTCAATCACGAGATGTCCGTTCGTGTTTAATGTGCCTCCGATGACGGCGTCGTTGTTCGTTTTATGGACCGGAAGCGGTTCACCGGTCAACATCGATTCGTCGAGATAAGCATCACCGGATACAATCATTCCGTCCACCGGAATTTTTTGTCCCGGTTTTACGACGAGCTGCATTCCGGTTTGGATCTGATCCATCGGGACGGTCCGTTCGACGCCTTGTTCCAGGACAACCGCATCGGTCGCCTGTAAGGAAAGAAGACTTTTAATGGCACCCGTCGTTTGTTGTTTGGCACGGTCCTCGAGGACTTTTCCAAGAAGGACAAGTGTGATCAACACGGCGCTGGTCTCAAAATAGAGATTCGGCATCGCCGGATGGATCAGCATTTCCGCGACCGAATAAAAGTAGGCAGCCGATGTCCCAAGTGCCACGAGGACATCCATATTGGCGCTTCCGCTGCGCAGGCTCTTATAGGCTCCGATATAGAACGGAGCACCGATGATGAACTGGACCGGTGTCGCCAGCGTGAACTGGAGCCACGGATTCATCAGGAATGGCAAATGGACCAGACTATTCGGGATGTGTGACACCATGCTGAGCAACAACGGCAAAGACAACAAGGCGGCGATCCAAAAGCGGTAGAGCATCCGGCGGTTTTGAACCTGTTCGTGCGGAGTCGTCTTAAGCGTGGCGCTGTAGCCGACTTTTTTTATCTTATCGAGGATCGTCTGCTCTTCCATGTCGTCCGGAACAGCAATTCGAGCAGTCTCAAGCGGCAGGTTGACCGTCGCTTCGACACCGTCCATCCGATTTAAGACCTTTTCAATCCGTGCGGAGCAGGCAGCACAGGTCATGCCTTCGATGTTGAGTTCAATCGTTTTCGACATCTGGATCCCTCCTTACTTCTTGAGACGCGCGATGACGGCCATCAGTTCATCGACATACACATCCGTGTCCTCGTTACCCGTTGCAGCATCGTGCATACACATCTTGACGTGACGTTCGATGATCTGCAGCTCGACTTGCCGGAGTGCGGCCTGAATCGATGCGGTTTGGGTCAAGATATCAATGCAGTAGCGGTCTTCCGCGACCATGTTGGCAATGCCGCGGACTTGACCTTCAATCCGTTTTAAGCGTTTCGTTAAGGCATCTTGTTCCTCGGATGAGCGGGGAACAAGCGGGTGATCATGCGCCATGAGAGGGCACCTCCTTTTGGCTTCTTTGTCTGGTTCGACTATACCATATAGGTATGGGGGGTACCAGTATAAAGATTCAACATAAAAAAACCGCTTCATCCAAAAGGATAAAGCGGTCGTAAGAACTAATTGATTTACTGATTTGAGACTTGCGGTTTGACGATTTGTTCATTCAACGACCGGTTGCTGATGATATCTTCGGCTTGTGTCGCTCGTTTGATGAAGAACGAGAGCACAAACGCAAGACCGGCGATAAACGTCGAGATGAAGAAGGCATAGTTGATGCCGTCGAGCGTCGCCTGCATGACGATTTGCTGTTTCATAGCAGCAGCAGCCTCGGCAGTCGGTTGACTCGTCATGTTTTTCGCCGCTTCCTGCGCGAGTTCTGTCCCGCGTGTCTTCGCATGGGTCGACATGATCGTGACGAGCAGAGCTGTTCCGATTGCACCGGAGACTTGCTGTAACGTATTGTTCATCGCTGTCCCGTGCGGGTAGTAACGGGTAGGCAACTGGTTCAGTCCGTTAGTCGAAACCGGCATCATGACCATCGACATTCCGAACATCCGGAGAGAATACAGGATGATCAAATGCGTATACGTCGTATCCATCTCAAGCTGACTGAAGTAGTAACTCGTGACGACCGTGATGAACAATCCGGTAATCGCCAGCGGACGTCCGCCAATCTTATCAAACAGTTTTCCGTTGATCGGCGACATGACAGCCATCAAGATGGCTCCCGGCAGTAACATCAGACCGGCATCGAGGGGAGAGATACCGCGAATCGTCTGAACGTAGATCGGTAAGAGCAGCATCCCGGAGAACATCGCGATCGTCACGACCATCGAGATGACTGACGACAGGGCGAACATCGGATACCGGTAAATTTTAAAGTTGAGCATCGGACGTTCCATCTTCAATTGACGCAGGATGAACGTGACGAGGGCGACAACTCCGATGATCAAGGCCAAGATGACATGGAGACTGTCCCATCCCTTAGAACCGGCAGAACTGAAGCCGTACAACAGACCTCCGAATCCGAAGGAAGACAAGACGACCGACGTAAAGTCGAGCTTGGCATTGGATCGTTCTTTGACGTCACGGAGTAAGACGAATCCGGTCACTAGAACAATCAAGGCGATCGGCGTGATGAAATGGAACAACATCCGCCAATCGTAATGCTCGATGATCCAGCCGGATAGTGTCGGACCGATGGCCGGTGCACCCATCATGATGAGACCGAAGAAGCCCATCGCGGTGCCGCGTTTTTCGATCGGGAAACTGACGAGCATGACGTTCATCAACAGAGGCATCATGATGGCAGATCCAGAAGCCTGAATCATCCGACCGGCGAGCAGGACCGGGAAGGCATCCGCAAAGCCGGCAAGAATCGTCCCGAGCGAGAACAAGGTCATCGCCAGCAGAAACAGGCGGCGGACCGAGAATTTTTGAATCAGGAAAGCGGAAGTCGGGATTAAAATCCCGTTAACGAGCATGAAACCCGTCGACAACCACTGAACGGTCGAGGTTTCAATGTTCAAATCCTTCATGATGGAAGGAAGGGCGATGTTAAGTAACGTGTTGTTTAAAAAAGCAATAAAGGCACCGATCATCAGTACGGCAATGATGCCATAGGGGGGACGAGCGGAAGCAGATTTTTCATGTTGCATGGGTTTCCTCCTTAATGAACTGGCAGTACACATTTCTATACGGTCGTTCTATCTGTTGTCTATCTTAATCTGATTTAACTTGAATTACAAATATTAATAGCTAAGAAAGATAATTTTATTTTTTGTAAACAAGATGAATCGTTAGGAGGGATCGTTTCATATAAAAAAGCGTCACTCCTTTTGCTTTGTCGAAAACAAAAGGAGTGACGCTTTAATAAAATAGACGTTATTATCCGACGTGTGTCTGCAGGGCATCCATCGTAATGTCGTAATGCGATGTCGTCCAAACGGCGCGTCCGTCCTGAATAAACAGCACTTGCGGCGACTCATGCCGGACATTGTAATGTTCTGCGATGTGATTCGACAAGGTCCGTGCTTCCTGAACCAACAAGTAAGCAGTCGGAACGGATGTCGTATCAGCATACTTCGTGTACTCGGAAAAACCAGCCGAACTGATCGGGCAGGTTGTACTGTGTTTACAGATGACGAATGTCGTATGTTCTGAAACAAATTGATCAAAATCGGAAAGCGATTGTAATTTTCTAAGCTGTGTCATTCTATCATCCTCCATAAGTTCGTAAACGGTCACTTAACTTCAGATTCTCCCTGTAATCGACCGGACAGTCAATTAAAACGGGTCCGTCACTCAAGAAAGCTTGCTCGAGACAAGCGGAAAGTGTGCCGTGTTCTCCGACACGCAGACCAAGTGCGCCAAAGGCGACAGCGAGTTGCACGAGGTCCGGATTGTCGAATTCGATATAAGGGGCCCGTCCGTACGCTTGCTGTTGTTTCCATTCGATCAGTCCATACGTCCCGTCGCGCCAGATGATGACGACGATCGGCAACTTCAGCCGAACAGCCGTCTCAAGATCCTGACCGTTCATTAAAAAGGCCCCGTCACCTGACGCACAGAGGACACGCCGGTCCGGATAAAGTAGTTTCGCGGCGATGGCACTTGATAACCCGTATCCCATCGAGGAAAAGCCGTTCGAAATGAACAGTTGATTCGGGCGTGTCGTTTGAAAATGCCGTCCGAGCCAAACTTTGTGCGCGCCGACATCGGAAAAGACCATCCCGTCCGAACCGGTCGCCTGTTCCAGTTCCCGGACGATGCTTTGCGGATGAAGCGGCAGTGCCATCGAGTAGGGTGCCTGAATTTCCTTGCGTAATCGATCACGGTCTTGTTGCCACCCGGACCAGGCACGATTCGGCACGTCGTCGGCAAGTAACCGTAACGTATCCGGCAAAGAACCAATCAAATTGGCGACGACCGGATAATACTGGTCCACCTCATGTTGATTCGTATCGATGTGGAGGACCGGTGTCCGGTTCGGGTTCCATTTCGACGGCGGCAGTTCCGTAATGTCATAACCAATCGCGAGGATTAAATCGCTTTGGTCGATGATGCGTTGATTATAATCAGCGTTCGGCAGACCGATCGTATGAGCAGCGAGCTCGTGGTCGGACGCAATCGTTCCTTTTCCCATCATCGTCTCGACAACGGGGACACCTAAACGTTCGACGAAGTGACGAAAGGCATCCGTCGCTCCGCTCCGATTAATTCCGAATCCCGCAATCACGACAGGTTTTTCCGCTTGTTCAATCTGACGCAAGACGGCACTGTCCTTGACCGAGGTCGGATGCAGATACGTTGGAGCACTATCCACAAGCAAAGGAGTTTTGGCATCGACGTCAGCTTTGGCAATGTCTTCCGGGAAGGAGATATGTGTCGCGCCCGGTTTTTCGGAAGCAGCTTGAGCAAACGCCTGGCGGACGACTTCTGAAATGACTTCACCGGAAGAGATCGATGTACTGGATTTTGTGATCGGCTGGTACATCTCAACTAGATCGAACATCTGATGCGAGGCTTTATGCTGCCGCCACGTTGCCCCTTGTCCGGTAATCGCGACGACCGGAGAATGATCCATCGTCGCACTGGCGATACCGGTCATCATATTCGTTGCACCGGGTCCAAGCGTCGAGAGGCAGACGCCGGGGCGTCCGCTCAATCGGCCGAACATCGAGGCCATGAATGCCGCGTTTGTTTCATGACGTGTCGTCACGAAGGTGATGTCTGATTTACTGATCGCTTCGAGTAACGTAATATTTTCTTCCCCCGGCACACCGAAAATGTGTGTCACACCTTCTGCTTCGAGACAGTCAACGAACCGTTCAGCGGCGTTCATTGGTCGAGACCGCCGATGGAGACATACTTCGTTTCAAGATAAGCCTCAAGCCCTTCAGAACCGCCTTCACGTCCGACACCGGACTGTTTCATGCCGCCAAACGGCGCTTGAGCCGCCGAAGGAACACCGTCATTCCAACCGACGATTCCATAATCGAGATTTTCGATGGCTCGGAATGCCCGGGCATAGTTGTTCGTGAAGACGTAAGACGCCAGACCAAACGGCGTCTGATTGGCATAATGAACGGCTTCTTCATCCGAACTGACCCGTTGGACGGGGGCGACCGGACCAAACGTTTCTTCGTTCATGATCAGCATCTGTGGAGTGACGTCAGCAAGAACCGTTGCTTCATAATAGTAGACATCCTGATCCTCGTCGGTTTGTCCTGTTCCGCCGGTTACAATCCGTGCACCGGCTAATGTGGCGTCATCGACATGTTTTTTGACTTTGTCGTAGCCGGACTTGTTGATCATCGGACCTATTTTCGTGTCGCTGTCGAGTCCGTTGCCGGTTTTCAATTTAGCTGTTTCCTGACCTAGTTTTTCGACGAAAGCGTCGTAAATCGAATCGGATACATAAATGCGGTTCCCGCAGACACATGTTTGTCCGCCGTTGCGGAACTTCGATTTGATCGTTTCAGCGACAGCAAGATCCAAATCGCAGTCATCAAATACAAGGATCGGAGCATGTCCGCCAAGTTCGAGGGACATCGCCTTGATCGTCTCGGCACCTTGAGCCATCAATGTCCGGCCGACTTCGGTTGAACCGGTGAAGGTGATCTTATCGACGTGGGGATGGGTTGCAAGCGATTCCCCCAAGTCTTTACCGCTGCCCGTCACGGCATTGACGACGCCGTCCGGAATGCCGACTTCCTGACAAAGCTCAAGCAGACGGAGTGCGGTCAACGGAGTGGCCGTTGGTGGTTTTAAGACAAACGTACAGCCGGCGACGAGTGCAGGTGCCAACTTCCGCGTAATCATTGCCGCCGGGAAATTCCATGGTGTAATCGCAGCGACGACACCGACCGGCTGTTTGATGACGTGCAGTCGTTTGTTTGTATCATGTGACGGAATGATCCGACCGTAGGCGCGTTTTCCTTCTTCCGCAAACCATTTGACGAAGTTCGCCGCATACTCGACTTCGCCTTCCGACTCAGCGAGGGGTTTTCCCATCTCGAGTGTCATCAGCCGTGCCAATTCATCCTTTTTCTCAAGCATCTTCGCATACAATTTTTCAAGTAAGGCGGCGCGTTCATAAACGCTCCGTTTCGACCATTCCGGAAAAGCCTTCCGGGCGGCTTCGACGGCATCGTTGACATCTGACTTTGTTCCGTTCGGTACACTGCCGACGACTTCCCCGGTCGCCGGATTTTTGACATCGGTTCGTTCCCGCTCATGATTGAGCCATTGTCCATTAATCAAAAACTGTCCGTCCATCTTACAAAATCCCCCTTTTTTATTCGCATTGTTAAGGATATACCCGAAGATTGAAAAAAAGATTCATTTTTCCGGGAAAAGGTTGTGCAAAAGGCTAGAAATTGACCGATAAACAGTGTAGGATAATTCAGTAAATGTAATGTATTTCTGTTAGAAAAATTTTGTTTAAAAATCAAATTCGGCAATTGTGTAAAGTAACGGAATCAACCTTGAATCGTTGACATTCCAACTGGGTTTGATAAGATAAAGATAGGGTATTTGCGCAATCGGTTGCGCTATAAAAAACTAAACCGATGAATAGTATAAAACGTCGAGAATTTGTATAAAAAAACGGACAACAAAGACTGAAATACGAGAGGATTTATCCATAATGACACAAATGATACCGCGTCCGGAAACGGCACAAAAAACACTCACGCGAGCTTGGTGGAAAGAAGCAGTTGCTTATCAAATTTATCCACGCAGCTTTTATGATGCAAACAACGATGGAATCGGCGATATCCCGGGTATCATCGCAAAATTGGATTATCTGAAAGATCTCGGAGTCGATGTGTTATGGATTTGCCCGATGTTCAAATCACCAAACGATGACAACGGATACGACATCAGTGATTATGAAGACATCATGGACGAATTTGGAACGATGGCCGATTTTGATTTATTAATGGAAGAAGCACATAAACGCGATATTAAAGTACTGCTGGATTTAGTCGTCAATCATACGTCGGACGAACACCCGTGGTTCCTCGAATCCCGTTCGTCAAAAGACAACGATAAACGTGACTGGTACATCTGGAAAGATGCAGTCAACGGCGGTGAGCCGAACAACTGGGAAAGCATCTTCGGCGGTTCAGCATGGGAATACGATGAAAAGACCGAGCAGTATTTCCTGCACGTCTTCTCACGTCGTCAACCCGACTTGAACTGGCGGAATAAAGACATGCGTCAAGCGGTCTACACGATGATCAACTGGTGGCTTGATAAAGGGGTCGACGGTTTCCGGATCGATGCCATCAGCCACATCAACAAGGATCAATCGTATGCCGACTTGCCAAATCCACTCGGTATGCCGCACGTTCCTTCATTTGAGATGCATATGAACGTCGAAGGGATTCACGAATATCTCGAAGAATTAAAAAACGAGACGTTCTCTAAATACGACATCATGACAGTTGGTGAAGCGAACGGTGTAACACCGGAAGAAGCAGATCTTTGGGTCGGAGAAGAAAACGGCAAGATGAACATGGTCTTCCAATTTGAACACATGGATCTGTGGCGGGCCGACGCCGAAAAAGGCGTCGACGTTGTCAAACTGAAACAAGTTTTGACGAAATGGCAAAAAGGACTCGAAGAAACAGGCTGGAACGCACTGTATCTTGAAAACCACGATAAGGTCCGCTCGGTCTCGCTTTGGGGTGATGAAGGACAATACTGGAAACAAAGCGCGAAGTCACTTGCGATGATGTATTTCTTCATGCAAGGGACGCCGTTCATCTACCAAGGGCAAGAGATCGGAATGACAAACGTTCAGTTCCCGGACATCTCCGACTACGATGATGTCGCGACGAAAAACATGTACAACATGCAACTGGCATCAGGGAAAACACATGAAGAAATCATGGAAGTCATCTGGAACTCGTCCCGTGATAACTCCCGGACACCGATGCAGTGGACGAATGAACAAAACGGCGGGTTCTCGGAACAGTCGCCATGGTTCGGCGTCAATCCAAACTTTGCGGATATTAACGTCGCGTCCCAGCAAACAGATGAAGACTCGATCCTGAACTTCTACAAACGGATGATTCAGATTCGGAAGATGGAAGAAACGTTGATTTACGGAGAATACGACTTAATCCTTCCTGAGGATACAAAAGTGTATGCTTACACACGAACACTCGGAAATGAACAATTCCTGATCGTGACGAATCTAAAAGATGAAGTGGCGGAAGTCGATACCGACATCATTCTTCACTCGGATAACGTCATGCTCGCGAACTACGAGACGACGTATCACGAAGGAACAGAATTGACGCTTCAGCCGTTCGAAGCACGTCTGTACCGCGTACGCTGAGGAAAAGACTGGATTTGGCAGATGCTGAATCCGGTCTTTTTTGTTTTGGCGCGCGGAAAGCAGAAGATGCAGGACATCAGAAAATCGTGTACGCTAGACGGTGAGGTGATAAAAAGTGAAACCAACACGTTATCCGGTGCGGTTGCGACAAGTCACATCGATTCAAGATGAAGCGATGCGAGAATCTGTCGAGCTTGAAACCGATGGCACATTGTTTGAAACGAAGGATGGGTTTGCCCTGAAGTTCATTCAAGAGGACGATCAACCGATTGACACGACCATCAAATGGTCACTCGATCAGGTGGCGTTGAACCGAAAAGGTCCGGTCTCGATGCACCATGTCTTCATACTGGGACAAAAGACGAAAAGTGGTTATGAGAGCCAGTTTGGTCAGATGGTCATGGAGACGGAAACCGCAACAATCGAAATGACAGAACAACGCATGCAATTCCAGTACGACCTGATGATGAACCATCAGCCGGTCGGCACGTATACGATTGAACTAACTTGGGAACGGAGTGAGACAGATGGCATTTGAACAAACGGTAAAAGAGATGGAACAGATGCTCGAAGAAGATTGGTTCGAGTGGTTGGAAAATGATGAGCCGAAATACAACGAATGGCGCGATCAACTTGAGGCGCTTGCAGAGCAGGTCATGACGGAATACAATTCGAAAGTCGATTCGGACGCGATTGATTCCTTATTATTGATTAACGAAGACTTACCGGTCTTGTACGGTGAAGATACGGTCATGCTGTATACGGCGTTACTTCATTCACGAAAAGAAGATGATTCGGTCTACGAACGTTATTTGACGATCTTAGGTGCCTTTTCAGAAGAAAATCATCCGGCAATCCGGGAAGTCGAACAGGCCGTGTCGAAAAAAGATTACAAAACAGCATATGCACGTGCCGTGAAATTACCGCAATCGCTTGGATTAGAATAAGTATGTGCCGGAGCAGTTCCATTCAAAGGATATTTGAACGGGCTGCTTTTTTTGTGTTCATGACAAAGGGGGAATCAGCATGAGAACGTTATACCGGATTGTCGTCGGGATTGTCAGACAAGGGGATCAGTTGCTGTTGGTCAAAAATCAGGCGGATGGAGCGGAATCGATCTGGAGTCTGCCGGGTGGTGTGATTGAAGCCGGCGAGACGCTGGCGGACGCTTTAAAACGAGAGATGGCAGAAGAAACCGGACTGTCCGTCGAGACGTTCCAACTGGCATACGTGACAGAAAACTTCATCGAACAGTTTGATGCCCACAGTCTCGTCACCTATTTTGAGTGTACGGTCAGAGGCGAATTGTTACCAAATGATCCTGACCGAGAAGTCGTCGACTGTCAGTGGGTGCCGATCGAACAGCTGGGGGACTATCTTCTGAATCGTGATGTGCTTGAACCGTTGCAGGATTATTTGAATGAGACATCCAAATCCTATTATCTGTACGAAAAGATGGTTTGGTAATTTCGCAGAATAAAGTCTAAAGCTTTTAAAAAGCGGGCAAGGGATAAAGAGAAACTGTTTCAGAGAGGAAGGAAAACATATGAAAGTCGTTCAAGTCAATGGATATGGTGGTGTCGAGCAACTCGAAGTCGTGGAACGTCCGGTTCCGAAACCGCGCGCCGGGGAAGTCCTGATCGAAGTGAAAGCATGCGGCATCAACAATACGGAAATCTGGATGCGGGAAGGCGCCTACGGAACGGATGCCCAATCAGGCTGGAAACCGGAAGGCGTTCAGTTTCCCCGTGTCCCGGGTTCTGACATCAGTGGACGGATCGTGCAGGTCGGAAGCGGGGTCGACGAAGCACGCAACGGTCAAGACGTCGTCTTGTTTCCGTTCACTTCAGGGGGTCAGCCGGGAACGGAACATATCAGTGAAGACATGGCGTTCATCGGATCAGAGTATGACGGAGGATATGCCGAATATGTCGTTTGGCCGGCAGAACTGTGTTATGCGATGCCGCTTGCCGACTACACGAAAAGTGCTGTTTTCTCCGTCAGTGGATTAACGGCATGGCACATGAACGAACAAGTGCAACTGCAACCGGGGCAAACGGTCCTCGTCACAGGTGCAAACGGCGGCGTCGGCTCCTTGAATGTCCAGATTGCCACCCGCGTGTTTGGGGCGACCGTCATTGCCGTGGTCGGAGACTTGAAGACGGAAGAGGCACTCAAACGTCTTGGCGCCACACATGTCTTGTCGTACCGCTCGGAACAATTGGCGGACGAGATCATCGCCGTTAACGGCGGACCGATTGACGCTGTGCTCGACGTGGTCGGGGATCCGTTGTTCAAGACGGCGCTGACTGTTTTGAAAAATGGCGGGAAGTTCTGCATTTCCGGTTCTGCCGGCGGTCAGCAGACCAACTTGGATTTCCGGACGCTGTATTTAAAGCATTTGACGTTTTACGGCTCTGTTCTCGGAACACGTGCCGAATTCGCACGGATGCTTGACGCGATTGCTGCCGGAAAACTGGAACCGGTCATCGATCGGACATTTCCGCTTGAAGAAGCAGCAGCAGCCCAGACGTATTTTAAAGAAACAGGAAAGCTCGGGAAAATCGTATTGATACCGGATCAAAATTAAAAAAATCGTAATTGGTAAAACGTGTTGTTTTCACTCGCCTGAGGAAAGCGAGAGAGAACAACACGTTTTTTGTGTGGTCTTTCATCTAACAGCGAGTCAGAAAAAACATTAAAATAATGAATGAATAGCCATTCATTATATGCTATACTCATATCAAATAATGGCTTTAGGGGGAAAGGGGCTTGTTTCATGGGGACGTTTTTACTGATTAACTGGATTGCCTTCCTGCTCGTCGCAGGTTATGCAGGTTATTTGTTCGTCACGCTAGTCAAAAGTCGGTATGAGGCGATTCGCAGGGGGAAAAAGGCGGAATGGACGCTGACGAACAAAGAACGGCTCAATGCGGTTCTCGTCAACGTATTCGGTCAAAAGAAGCTGTTGAAGGATAAGAAAAGCGGTACGATTCACGTCATGATGTTTTATGGATTTTTACTCGTTCAATTTGGAGCGATTGATTTTATCTGGAAAGGACTCGCGGTTGGACAACGTTTTCCGCATGTCCCGCTCGGACCACTGTATCCGATTTTTACATTTTTCCAAGAAATCGTCATGCTCGTCATCTTAGTGGCTGTCGTTTGGGGATTCTACCGCCGCTATGTTGAAAAACTGGTTCGTCTGAAACGGAACTTCATGGCCGGACTGGCGTTGATTTTCATCGGCGGATTAATGGTCGCCGTTCTGTTCGGAAACGGATTTTTCCTGGTCTATGAAAATCATTCGACGTTCGGAGAACCGGTGGCGTCAGCGATTGCCTTTTTATTCAGCTGGGTACCGGAACAAGTGGCGTTTGGTCTGTTTGTGTTCTTCTGGTGGGTCCATCTCTTGTTCCTGCTGAGCTTCATGGTCTACATTCCACAAGGAAAACATGCGCACTTGATTGCCGGAACCGCCAACGTTTGGCTTGGACGGACATCAAAAGTCGGACGCATTACACCGATCGATTTATCGGTCATGGAAGAAGCGGAAGACGACGAGGCGGAATTCAGCTTTGGTGTTAACCGGATTGAAGATTTTAATCAGAAGCAACTCGTTGATTTGTATGCCTGTGTCGAATGCGGACGCTGTACCAACATGTGTCCGGCGAGCGGAACCGGGAAGATGCTGTCACCGATGGACTTGATCGTTAAATTACGTGATCACCTGAATATGAAGACGGCAGCAATCACTCAAAAATCTCCGTGGGCACCGGCGTTTGCCTTCGAAGGATCACAAGGGAATCAAATCGCGTCGCTTGCTGCGGCAGGTCAGATGGATGTTGTGCCGGATTCATTGATCGGCAACGTCATCACAGAAGAAGAAATTTGGGCCTGTACGACATGCCGGAACTGTGAAGATCAATGTCCGGTCATGAACGAACACGTCGATAAAATCATCGACCTCCGTCGTCACCTTGTGATGATGGAGGGAAAAATGGATCCCGAGATGCAACGGACGATGGCGAACATCGAACGTCAAGGGAATCCGTGGGGGATGAACCGGAAAGAGCGCGAAAACTGGCGCAAAACGCGCGAAGAGTTGGTCGTCCCGACTGCAAAAGAAAAGAAAAAAGCCGGCGAAGAATTCGAATACCTCTTCTGGGTCGGAGCAATGGGCTCATATGACAGCCGCAGTCAAAAAATCGCGATGGCGTTTGCGCGAATTTTAAATGAAGCGGACATCTCGTTTGCGATTCTCGGAAACGATGAGAAAAACTCCGGCGACACACCACGCCGTATCGGGAATGAAGTTCTGTTCCAGGAACTCGCGGAAGCGAACATCAAGTCGTTTGAGAAATACGGCGTCAAAAAAATTGTCACGATTGATCCGCATGCATACAATATGTTTAAAAATGAGTACCCGGACTTTGGTCTCAGTCCGGACGTCGAAGTGTATCACCATACGGAATTACTCGCCCGGTTGATTGACGATCAACGGATCAAACCGATCCATGAAGTCAGTGAACGGGTTGTCTATCACGATTCGTGTTACCTTGGTCGTTACAATGATATTTATGATGCACCGCGTTACATCTTAGAGAAGATTCCGGGAATCACGCTTGTCGAAACGGAACGCAACCGGAAAAAAGGGATGTGTTGCGGAGCCGGAGGCGGCATGATGTGGCAGGAGGAAAAAGTCGGGGCACGTGTCAATGTCGCCCGGACCGAACAGTTGTTGACGGTCCAACCATCTGTCATCGGATCGGCTTGTCCGTACTGCCTGACGATGCTCAGCGACGGAACGAAGGCGAAAGAGGTCGACGAGCAAGTCGCGACCTATGATGTCGTTGAACTGCTCGAACGGTCAATCGTCGGAACACTCGCGAAAGAACCGGTAACCAGCTGATTGAGGTCGGGAGCATGGAAAAACGCAGAAAAAGCTCAAGGGGCTGACTCAAAAGTCAGTCTCTCCAAAGATAAGGGTGACAGAATGATAATCTGCCACCCTTATCTCGTTAAAAAAAGAATTACTCGTTACACGCAACTCCTACAGGGAAAAGCGCATTTTTGCGCTGTCAGAGACAAACAAGACCCGCTTTCCTGCCTGAATGAGGCAGGAAAACTGGCTTGTGTCTCGCCTGAGGAAAGAGCGTGAAAAAACGAGTGGTTCTTTTTTTTAGTCAGCCCCTTTTTCCTGTTGCCTAATAAGCATAACGTTGTTGTGTACGGTTTAACCGTGGTATGATAAAAACATTATCTAACGGAATAGGAGGTGAGGATCTTTGGGAAGGCGTTGCTTAAAATCGGTCAGGTCGCGGAGGCCACCGGCTTATCAAAACGGACGATCGACTACTATACATCGCTCGGTTTATTAACAACAGAGCGCACAGCATCCGGCTATCGTTTGTATACGGAAGATGTCATTCAACATATTCAAAAGATTGAGTATTTAAAAACACAACGGCTGTCCCTGCAAGAGATTCTTGCTTTCTTCACGGAGCGTGAAGTCAAAACGGGTGACGCCATTTATCAGGAAGTACAGCAGCTTCAAAACACGGTCACGGGACTCGAACAGCGTTTGATGCAGGCGACGGATTTTGAGAAACAGGAAATTCGGCTTGAATTGTCGCGTCGGTTAACATTGATTGCTTCGTTGATTGCTCAGCTGTAACAAAAAAATGGAGGTGACCCCTGTTTAGGGGATTTTGGATACTATATTATTTATCAATTTATTTTTAGTGGTGTTATTGATCGCGTTGACCGCGTTTTTCGTCGGATCAGAGTTTGCTGTCGTTAAGGTACGGATGTCGCGTCTGGATCAAATGATTCAGGAAGGAAACAAAAGTGCCATCTTGGCGAAAAAGATTGCCGGCGACCTCGATTATTACTTGTCTGCCTGTCAGCTTGGAATCACGGTAACGGCACTTGGTCTTGGGGCACTCGGTGAACCGACCGTCGAAAAAATCTTACACCCGGTGTTTGATGAATTTGGTGTGTCGGCTGCCGTTTCGACCTTATTGTCATTCGGGATTGCCTTTGTTTCCGTGACGTTTTTACACGTTGTTATCGGAGAATTGGCACCGAAGACACTGGCGATTCAGTATGCGGAAAAAATGACCTTATTGTTTGCCCGTCCATTGTATATTTTCGGGAAAATCATGTACCCGTTCATTTGGTTGCTGAATGGTTCGGCCCGACTGTTCCTTGGATTATTCGGTGTCAAACCGGCTGGACACGAACAAGCCCACTCAGAAGATGAGTTGAAAATCATCATGGCACAAAGTTTTCAAAGCGGTGAAATCAATCAGACGGAACTTGCGCTCATGCAGAACGTCTTTGCGTTTGACGAACATGTCGTAAAAGATTTGATGGTTCCGCGGATGCGGATGGCGACGATCTCAGAACGGTTGTCAAAAGACGAATTGATGGAAATCTTCATGGATAATCCGTTTACACGTTATCCGGTGACGGAAGAAAACGATAAAGACCGGATTCTCGGCTACATCAACGTCAAAGAGATGCTGACGGACTTCGCCAACGGGAATAACCATCCGGTCACACATTACGTGAAAGATTTACCGGTCGTCTCGGAAGTCACATCGCTCCAAGACACGTTGCGGAAAATGAAGAAAACGCGCTCGCACATCGTATTGGTCGTCGACGAATACGGCGGAACAGCCGGAATCGTCGCGATGGAAGACTTGCTCGAAGAGATCGTCGGTGAAATCCGTGACGAGTTTGACACGGATGAAGTCGAAGAAATCCAAGAGTTGCCGAACAATGAGTATCTGATTGCCGGTACTGTATTGCTGGAAGATCTTGAAAACCGATTCGGCTTGACGTTTACGAACGATGAGGACGTCGATACGATCGGTGGTTGGATTCAGATGCACAACATCGATTTACAACCGGGAGAACACATTGATACGGAAGCCTTCTCAGTCGAAGTGATCGAGATGGAAAACTATCAGATCAATCAAATTAAATTATGGTTGCACCCGCTTGAACAAGCGGAATAACCTGTTGCGTCTTTCGCCCTGTGCGGAAGGCGCTTTTTTTCGGGAAAAGATCAGTCGGAAATTGAAATTCACGGCGAATGTGTAAAGAATATTTCAGTTGGTAGGGAAACGGTGAAGCGACCGGGAAAGAGGTAACAAGACAAATAGAGGGTTCATGAGAAGGGAGGTTTCCGGTGCTTGAGCAAATTCCGTTTTTACTCAGCCGCTTAGGCATGTTGGCTTTACTGGCTTTTTTATTATCGCAGTGGCGGACGTCACGGCACCTGTTCCAGACGTCTTCGCGACGTGCCCATCACCTTGTGTTGTTAAGCGTGTTTGTTGTATCCGGCATCCTGATGAATTATGCCGGCATCGGCTTGTCGGCGGACCAGACGATTGATCCGTTGCTTGGACTTGCAGTCTCGCCCGATCAATGGGTCGTCGATACCCGGCTGACGATTATCGTGACGAGTGGTCTGCTCGGCGGACCGCTTGTTGGCGGAGTGACCGGTTTGCTCGTAGGTTTTCACCGCTTTTGGCTCGGATCGTTTGGTGCGGAATCCGGTTGGATCATCGCCGTTTTAGCGGGATTGTTAAGCGGATTGTACAGCCGGCACTGGCGGATGAAGGATCAGTATGCCTTGCTCCAACCGATCGGGATTGTCTTGAGTGCCGTCATTCTTGATATCGGGATTGCCCTGCTGTTAGCTTCAGACCAAGCCCTTGTCCTGGAATTGACCCGCCAGGCCGTCTTTCCGATGTTGTTCGTCAATGCCGTCGGAATCAGTGTGTTCATCGCAATTCTGCGAGCTCAGTTAAAGCTTGAACATGAACTGTTTGTCCGCGAGTCGGCACGCGCATATCGCCTGCTTGATGCGATCCGTCCGTTACGGAAACATGGATTGACGGTCGACGTTGCCCGTCAGATCGGCACGACGATTTTGGCCGAGACGAAGATTAACCGTGTGGTGTTGCTCGGAGCAGAGGGGATTCTGGCGGATGTCCGAACGGGACACGACACCGCCGATTTGTTTCAACATCAGACGATTCTCGAGTGGGTCGAAGCCGGAGTAGTCCACCGGTCGGAGGATGCACTGACGCATCAAATCGTCTCCTTTCATCCGTTACAGATCGAAGGAAAAAAAGCCGGCATCGTCTGTTGGTTCCCGGCCAATTTGTTTGACGATACGATGGAACAGACAATGGAACAACTGGTCGGACTGCTGGCGCGGGAACTGGTGCTGTATCAAGACGAGCAACTCGAGCACTCCCCGAACCAAACGATCAAACCGATTTTAAGCATGAATTATCTGCTTGGCATCGTCGACGAAATCCACCAAACGGCGGATCCGGACAGTCCGGTCAAACATCAGCTGGGTGCGTTACGGCAACTGTTGACGACGGCTCGCCGGATGGATCTCCATCCGCTGCGCGAGGAGTTGCTGACGCTGAAGTCGTATTTATCGCTCGAAGGGATACGCCGGCATCATCCGTTGACGTCTGCTGCCGTCACGATCGATCTCGACATCGAGACGGCTGTCGAAGAACACTTTGTCTTTCCGCTGCTCGTGACGCAACTGGTCGATAATGCGTTACGGCATGCTTTTCCGCAAAGTGGACCCCATCACCGGATTGACGTCCGGGCATTTCAGGAGGAAGCCCATTGGGTGTTGGAAGTGACGGACAATGGAACGGGACTGCCGGGAGACTTCTTGAAACGATGGCAGCAGGACAAAAAGCTTGAAACGAGTAATCTCTTTTTGTTACGTCGGGCATTAATGCGGCGATATGGAACGACTGCTCAGTGCACGATCCATTCACGACCCGGGAACGGGACGCGGATCAAAATCGTCCTGCCGATGGAAACCGACTGGACCTGACAATCGTTTGATTCCGCGTGCTGGAATCGGACGATTGTTTTTTTTTAGCTGATCCTGGGTAAAAATGAAAGCAAGAGCAGATTGATACAGGAGGATAAGGCGCATGATTACAACAAAAGAAGTCGGGTATTCCGGCGAGCAACCGATCATCGCTTTTACATTGATGAATCGCAGCGGACACAGCGTAGAGCTACTCAATTTAGGCGGGAAAATCACGGCAATCCGCGTTCCCGATCAACAGGGAACGGTCGAAAATGTCGTCTTGGCCTTTGATGATATTGAAGAATATTTAGAAGATCCCCATCATTTAGGGGCGACGATCGGACGGGTCGGCGGTCGGATTGCCAACGGAGCATTTGCGCTTGAAGGGATGAACTATATCCTCGAACAAAACGAAGGGGAGCATCATCTGCATGGCGGCAGCGTCAACTGGTCGAACCGATTTTTTGAACATGAAATCGACGGCGACACGCTCCACCTGTTGTTGACGAGTCCGGATGGCGAAAACGGTTATCCGGGACAACTTGATGTCCGGTTGACGATTGACTGGACCGATGACGATGCGTTGATTTTAACGTACCACGCGACGACGACGGCTTCGACACCGTTCAGTCCGACGAACCACACGTATTTCAATTTGACGGGAAATGCGAAAACGACGATTGAGCAGCACCGTTTGCGAATGGATGCACCGTTTTATATTCCGTTAAATGAGGAATCGGTTCCGACGGGTGAGATTTTATCCGTCAATGAGACCGTCTTTGACTTCCGGACAGCGCGTTCTCTGTATGAAGTGACACATGCGAGTGATGAAGCACTACGCCAGGCCGGCAGCGGTGTCGACCACCCGTTTTTATTAAAAGAAGGCGGGGAAATCGTATTGGAAGAGCCGGTCAGCGGCCGGACACTGCGTGTCGAAACCGATCAACCGGGCGTCGTCGTCTATACGGGCAATCATCTGGCGGGCGACTTTACGATCGCCGGACGTCGCGCAACACCGTATCTTGGAATTTGTCTTGAGACCCAAGGGTTGCCGGATGCCATCAATCAGCCGGATTTTCCGTCTGTCGTCTTGCGGGCAGACGAGGTCTATGAAAAACGGACGACCTTCCAATTTAGTCGGATGCAGTAACGTTTTTTTGCTAACATCCTAAGCGAGTATGGTAGGATAAAGCGAGAAGAATCTAACGGAGGCATAGGAAAATGACTAAAATAGCATGGGTGACCGATAGTATGGCCTATTTCAAAAAGGAAGAGGCAGAAGCAATCGGCGTCAATGTCGTACCGATTCAAATCTTGCTCGGTGAGACAGCATATAACGAAGATACGATTACCGTCGAACGGTTATTCCGCGCGCTTGAGGCAGACAAGAAATTGGTCGCTAAAACCTCGCAACCGATTTTTGGGGAATTCGTCGGGACGTATGAACGATTAAAAGAAGAGGGATATGACTGTGCGATCGCTGTCCACTGTACGAACGGTTTGTCGAGTACAGTGCAAAGTTCAGCATCGGCAGCGGAAGCAGCCAGCTTCCCGGTCCATATCATTGATTCCCATACGGCGTTTGAAAACCAACAGGAATTTATCCGTTACGGCATGGAACTCGAAGCAGCAGGCAAGTCAGTCGAAGAAATTACGGCAGCCTTGCATGCACTGGCGAAGAAAACGCATTTCTATATGATCGTCGGAAACATGGAGACGATGCGCCGGGGCGGACGTGTTTCATCCGGTGATTTGTTCCTTGCCAACCTGCTCAGCATCAAACCGATCATCACGACGGACGAATCCGGAAAAATCGTCCCGTTTAAAAAAGCGCGGTCGCTGAAAAAGGCGTACATCGAAATCATTAAACAGGTCGAAGAAGCGATGCGTCAGCATACGTTTTATAAAAACCGGATTTATGTCGCAACGACGATGGCACCAGAGATGGCGGCTGATTTACGGACACAAGTCGCAGCAAAATTCCCGGAACTGACGGTGCTCGACGGGACGTTTGGTCCGGCAATCGGAACACACGCCGGAGCAGAAACAGTCGGCTTGTTCTGGCTGAATGACTAAAAAACAACGAAAAACCAGAATCGATTCCTTGAGGCAGGGAATTGATTCTGGTTTTTTTTCATGTCGATCAGGCAAGAATGATTCCTAAAAAAGCGGCACCGATCCCGCAGAGGTAACTGAGTCCGAGATACAGCACCAATGTCTTTCGATTTTGATTCTGAACGAGTTGTAACGTTTCCAGCTTAAAGGTCGAAAACGTCGTAAACGAGCCGAGGAATCCGGTCCCGAGCAACAACGTCCAGGTCGAATCGAGGTGGGAGCCGATGACAAGACCGAGTAAAAACGAACCGAGCACATTGATGACGAAAGTCGCCAACGGAAAATCCTGTTTCCACACCGTTTTCGTCCACTGGCTTAAGGCGAAGCGGCTGATTGCCCCAAAAAAGGCACCGGTCGCAAGAGCAAGGAGATTCATGAGACCTCCTCCTTTTGAAAGCGGCGTAACCGGCGTGTTCCGAGGAGGTAACCAACGTAAGACAACAACAAGCCGCCAAACAAACTGAGACTGATATAGGCGAACGCATAACTGTACACACCAGCCCGCAACAATTCAACCGATTCGACACTGAACGTCGAGAAGGTCGTGAAGGAACCGACAAAACCGGTTCCAAGTGCCGTCATCGCATACTGATGCAGCAAGGTTGTCTTAAATAAAAAATGTGTCGCGTAGCCGAGTACGAAGCAACCGATTAAATTGATGCTTAACGTCGCCCACGGGAACACACCCACCGCAACGTGTCCGATGAGAAGACCAAGACCATACCGGGCAGAGGCACCGAGTATACCGGCGAGCCCGACTAATAGATAGAGCATAGAGAGCCTTCTTTCACTCATTTTGTATTTACCATACGCTTTTCAGAAATCAAGCGTCAAGTCATGAAAATTTTTATGGAGACTAAACGTCATCTCAAAATTGGACGATAAGAAAGTGTACGAATCCAACAGAAGGAGTTTTGCAGATGGTCTCACCGCTTGAACGATTGAGTACAAAAATACTCTCTCGTCTGATTCCTGTATTGATTACAATTGCCCATCCCTTGATTTTTATTTTTGCACAAATCGGCTATGTCCCGATGAGTGTCTTTTATCAGTTTTTAGCCGGCGGACTGTTATTAACAGTTGCGTTGCTTGCCGGAAATCAGTTTTTTGGTGAAAAACCGAGTGGGAAATACATTCAAATCGTCTTGACGTACCTTGTCCTGGCACTGGTGCTTGTCACCTTACCGTCTCAAAGCATCTGGACGATTGCTTATCTCTATCTGACAATCTCGATCGTCTATCTCATCCCGCACCTTGTCGTGCTCGCAGGTGTCCTCGGATTGTTTGAACTGGTTCTCTTTACGCTGCTCGGAACCATCGTCTTTACGAACACGTTTGACATGATCGTTGCTTTCGTCATCTACTTGATGGTCTTTTCGGCAGCGACGTTCGTCGCCGTATTCGGGCGAAACGTCATGCGGGAAGTGAAGCGCCAACAAGAAAAAGCCGAACATTATGCGGAGACGTCTCAACTGACGCTTCGTCAGTCAGCGGCGACCGCAACGGATGTCACGACGTTCACGGAAGAGATGAGTGAAACGGTCGATACGGCAAAAGCTTCGTTTGAGAAAATTGATCAAGCGATGCAGATGCTGGCGGACAATTCTTCGAAAAATGCCCAATCCGTCCGACAGATTAAACGGATGAACACCGATAACGTCGAGTTGATGGCAGATGTGGCAACAGCCGTCGATCGGGCACTTGCTCTCAGTTCATCATCAAAAGTTACGGCGGAGCAAAGTCAGGCTACGATCAGTGAAGCCGGCGAGTCGTTACAACAATTAACCGAAAGTATGGATGAATCGGTCACCGCCTTTGGACAGCTCGCAGGACGCTTCAAAGAGATTGTCAGCATCACCTCGAGCATCAATGCGATTGCGACACAAACCAATCTGTTGAGCTTAAATGCCTCAATCGAAGCGGCGCGTGCCGGCGAGTTCGGTAAAGGGTTCACCGTCGTCGCCCAGGAAATCCGGAATCTGTCCGCGCAGACGGCAGCGGCTTCAACGGAAATCAATCAGATCATCGAACGGGTTGACCGTGATGTCATGCACACCGGAAACTCGATTGATGCCAGCACCAGCTTGCTGCGGGAACAGGAAGCGCGGATGCAACGGAGTCAAACCGCATTGCAGACGATTGCAACCGATTCGAACGATTCCGTGCAGGCGATCAGCGGCGCACAACAGCAATTCGTGACAATCACAAACAGTCTGACGAACATCGCACAGGCGACGGAACAGCTTGATGCCTTCATGGATCTGTTGCTGACGAGCAGTGATCAACTGTCCGGATTGACACGGTCGCAAGTCGAACAAATCGTTGATTTACAGCAGGCCATCCATACGTTAAATGCCACGGCATTAACACTGCAACAGACAGCCCATGCCTGACACCTGTGTATCGATTCTGACGAGTCGGTACACTTTTTTCGTTTGTCGCAAGTGGTGAACGGGAACAACTAGAAGGTACAACAATCAGAGGAGGAAATGACATGAAAGCAGCCTATATTGAACAGTACGGTGGTTCGGAGCAATTTAAAGTGGGGGAACTCGACCGTCCGGGTATCGGAGCGGATGACGTCTTGATTGCAGTGCATGCAGCAAGTGTCAATCCGGTTGATTGGAAGTTGCGTGAAGGATACTTAAAAGAAATGCTCAGTTACGATATGCCGCTCGTCATCGGTTGGGATGTGTCCGGTATTATCGAAGAAGTCGGGGAGAACGTAACGGACTTAAAAGTCGGCGACGAAGTGTTCAGCCGTCCGGATATCGCCCGTCAAGGGACCTATGCGGAATATGTCGCGGTGGATGCTCATCTTGTCGTCAAGAAACCGGAAGCGCTGACGTTCGAAGAGGCAGCGTCACTCCCGCTCGTCGCCCACACGGCATGGCAGGTCATGTTTGAAGTGATGGATGCGAAAGCGGGGGACAAAATCTTTATCGGTGCCGGTTCAGGCGGCGTCGGAACAGTCGCGATTCAACTCGCGAAAGCGCACGGATTACACGTCATTACGTCAACAAGTACAAAAAACGTTGACTGGGTGAAGGCGCTTGGAGCAGACGAAGTCATCGATTACAAACAGGAAGACCCGGCAGATCGTGTCCGTGATCTTGATTTTGTGTTTGATACGATGGGCGGCGACGGACAAGCGAAGTTGTACCACATGCTTAAACCAAACGGAATGCTCGTCTCGATTTCGACACCACCCGATGAAGATCAGGCGAAGGAAGCGCAGGCACGCGTCGCCTATGTCTTCATGCAACCGACAGGCGAGCGGCTGCAACATATCGCCCAGGCCGTTGAACGGGGAGAGTTAAAACCGGTCGTCGACCGGATCTTTGATTTAGACCAGATTAAAGAAGCGCATGATTACGGCGAAGAAGGTCATGCCAAAGGTAAAATCGTGATTAGAGTGAAGTAAAAGCAGACCTGACGTTTCTAGCGTCAGGTCTTAGCCTGTAGACGTCACAATCAACTAAAAAAGATTCTCTCCTCCCGTGCTTTCCTCGGGCGAGACGCAAGTCGCGGCTTCTTGTTCACTAGGAACAAGGAGCCGGGTCTCGCTTGTCTCTGACAGCGCAAAAAAACGCGCTTTTTCCCGTAGGAGTCACGAGCGGACGAATCTTTTTTTTAGGTTAGCCTCTAGCGAGAGACCCGCAGTTTAACTGTAGGGTCTGTTTTTAATAGACCTGTTCGGATACCAACAGTCGATCGAGTAACTGTAATGTATCTGGCTGACGGATCAGCATCTGTTGCAGGTGCGTCAATTCTGCCTGCAAAAATTCCCGATAGAGGCGAGCTGCTTCGCCATGCGTGGCCGGAACGAGGACCGCATAAATCGCTTCCAGGCGCAGGCGTGGAGCGTCCGGTAAATAATCAGGAATCGTCTTTAAACCGAGTTGGGCCCGGTCGGGGACGTAACGGTGCAGCAACACTTTGGCGAATTTCGTCAAGGCACTCCGCAACATTTCAACCGCCCATAAGGCATTACCACGTCCGGCTGCTTTTTGGTACTGGAACAGGAACCAGATCGCATCAATCGCTTCGTCTTCTGCTTCTTGTGTACTCAGTGCTAAAGAAGACGTGTCGGTATAGCGCTCGAGTTGTCCGGCCGGATCGTACAGAACACGGATCGTATCGTGGTGATTCAAGGAATCGAGTGTCACCGTAAACAAATCAATATGTAAGAGATCGTCATAGACGGCAATCAACTGCGGGGCGACGATGAAGATGTCGTCTTTCCAGATGATGGGGCGGTAAGCAGACAGATGATCCATCCGGCGTGTCAAAAAATCGGGCAATGTGTCACCGGCGACCAGGCAATAGAGGTCAATATCTGAATAGACATCGTCCTCTCCACGGCCAAATGATCCTTTCAGAAAGACGGCTTCGACAGCCGGATCTTGTTTTAAGCTTTCAAGCAACTGTTCAATCGCATAAAGTTGACGCATTGGTTTCGCTCCCTTACGTAGTCTATTCCGTCAGTATACGTGAAATTAGGGATATTATTTCATAAAAAAAGAGCGATTCGATTAAAATGAATCGCTTGCACTAGAAGCAGTGGTTTCTTGGAGCATCTCTTTCTGCGCCAAATGGTCGACGTGTTTTTCACCCCACGCGTTGATGGCGTTGAGGACGGGAATGAGCGTCTTGCCATAATCGGTCAGTGAATATTCGACACGGGGCGGGACAACTTGATAGATTTCCCGGTGGACAATATCGTTCAGTTCGAGTTCCCGGAGCTGGGCCGTCAGCATTTTTTGCGTGATGTTCGGCAGATGCCGTTTCAGCTCGCTGAAGCGAAGGGTGTCATGGGTAATTAATTCGAGCAAAATCGACGGTTTCCATTTTCCGGTCAGAATTTCGAGTGCGGTCTCGACGCGACAGCTGGGTGTCTGTTCCATCATGGTGCCTCCTTCGTGGTATCGTTTAGGATACTATACCACCTTTTAGTGCCTACTTCCGTTCCGGTCGCTCCTGACGGATAATGAACACACGAAGCGAATCCATGAGGAGGAAAAAAGATGAACATTGACCCAAACATTACACTCGGACCCGTCCGTTTACGGATTACGAATTTAGCTCAATCGATTACCTTTTACCGTGATTCACTCGGCTTGACGGTCTTGGCACAAGACGAACAGACGGCCACACTCGGTGCCAAAACGACACCGCTCGTGGTGCTCGACCAGCACAGTACGGCAAAACAACTGCCGAACAATTCGGTGGCCGGCTTGTATCATTTTGCGATTTTATTGCCGAATCGAAAAGAGCTCGGATTTGTCATCCGTAATCTGATTGCCCAAGGAGTTGAACTCGGGCAAGGCGATCATCTTGTCAGCGAAGCGTTTTATTTATCGGATCCGGACGGGAACGGCATTGAAATTTATGCCGATCGTCCACGCGAGACGTGGACCTACGAAGCGAACGGTGACGTCAAGATGACGACCGATCCGGTTGATTGGCAAAGCATGCTCGTGGAAGCGGGTGAGGAAGAGTGGTACGGAATGCCGGCGGATACGGTCATGGGACACGTTCATTTCCACGTCAAATCGCTGGAAGCGGCGCGGAAGTTTTATGTCGAGACGCTCGGCTTTGATGTGGCAGCGGATGCTTCGCGAATGCGGGCATTGTTCCTTGCTGCCGGTGGTTATCATCACCATATCGGAACAAACGTCTGGGCAGGTGTTGATGCGCCGGAAACACCGTCGGACGCCGTTGGACTTTCGTACTGGACACTGATTTATCCGACTGAAGCATCACGTGAAGCAGCAATTTCGGCAATCGCACAGACATCTTATGAAATGAACCGGATGGAAGATGCCGTTTACGTGACGGATGACGCCGGGATTACCGTTCGATTGACTCTGGCTCCATCTGTATGATCGAAATTGCAGATAAAACAACATCCCCCGCCACATGACGATGTCGTGTCGCGGGGGATGTTTGGATTGAAAAGTAAATGGATACTTATATGATTTTAAAGCAAAAACAGTTGAACCGATAGGAACCCGGATAACGGTATCATTAGCTTTGATCCGAATAAATGTGTCTGCATATACATGTAAGTGAGCCAAAAAAAAACAATGGAAATCAAAACGCGTTCTAGCAGCATCTTTCCCGAATAACGTGTTTTTTTCAAAAAAGTCACCGTCCTCTTATTTGATCTAGATTTACTTTATCGACATCAAGAGGATGGAACGTAAAAAGTCACTTATTTGATACCCGAATCCGGTCCTTCTTCTCCGAGAAGGGTGACATAAAAAGAACGGGAGAGTTCTTCTTGGTGATGGTAGCCGAGTACGTTGTAGATCATCAACGCCTGCTCGACGTCCTGTTTCCCGGTGTTGTGCTCACCTTGGGCAATCAGGAGGAGTCCTGTATAAAAGAGATGAGTATTTCGATAAAACATCGTTTCGATCCCTTGTGAAAATTCATCGAGTTGGATGAGTAAAGTCTGCGCCATATTCAGCTCAGAACTCATGATCAATTCATGGATTTCATTAATCAGCAAAGTACAGATGACGGTCCGTCCGCGCTTAAAGTGCTTGTAACGATGCAGGGAGGGGAGAATGCTGCGGAAGTATTCTGTTTTTCGCTCATAGTCAATGAAATCAAGCGTGTTCGCAAAAAAACGTAGTTCGCCAATCGTCCAAGTTTGAATCTGGTCCAAGTAGTCGTGAATCGTATCACGCGTCTCTTGTGAGACCGCTTCTTTCGACAGTACACCGTATTGATTGAAATAGGAAAGTTGCTCGATACGAGCATTCAGTTCGGCAATCCGTAAATCATTTTGGTAGGAATCAGGAAAATCGCGATAGGTCTCCCGTAACGCCATCAATCCTTTAATATCATTCGCATTTCCCTTTAATCCATACTCATCATAAAATTGTTCGACGAGCGATTCCTTGTATTCATGCTGAATGTACAGGAATTCATCAAGTTCTATACCAAGCCGTTCGAGGAGTAATTGGATGAGATGAAACGAGATCTCATGTTTTCCCTGTTCGAATCGAATCGCATAGGATTTGGACATGACGTCACTGTACAGTTCTTTTTGTGTGACGCCTTTTTTGATCCGCAGTTCCCTCAGTAATTCTCCGTGAGATAAGATAAAAATCCCTCCTGTGTTCATAGTCAATGGACTGCTGTTTCCCAATGAAAAAAGAACGAGACAAAAGAATAAACGTTCCTAAAAAGGACAGGTACTAAATAGGAGACTATTGGAATTATTCCCGAATGTACGTCTTATACTTCAAGTATCAAATCAAACACGATTTAGACATCGTGTAACTACTCAAGGAGGAACATGTCATGAAAACGATGCGGACGACAAACAGTGGCTTATTAATAGGAGCAATCTTATTATTAATTGGTTTTGGAGCGTTAGTACAGTGGGAGTCAGCATGGTCAGCGTTATTTGTTTGTGGGCTTATCGCATGGGCAGTAGCTTTTAAAAAGGATAGTCTTCAAGTACTTTCATTTCCGAAGAAAATTTGGATGATTCCCCTTAGCGTCATCCTTTACTTTGTCGTGGGTCTGCTGATCGGGGTATTATCGGGAATGGCAGGAATGGAATGGGCGGCGAACCCGGCATCCGGTCATCTGGGACAAATCATTTTTATCATGCCGTTCATGCTGATGGGTGAAGAATTGCTCGGAATCGGTATTCTTGAAGGCGCACGGAGTAAAGGATTATCAATGTGGACGAGTACACTGTTAAGTGCTGTCGTCTTCGGTCTCATGCATATTCCGTCATACTGGGATGGTTCATTCGTATCGACACTCTTGCATGTTCTTCTTCTGCAAGGTGTGGCCCGAGTGATCTTCAACTACCTTTACATCAAAACGGGTCGTAGTATTTGGGGTTCCTGGATCGCGCACGTGATTGTCGACTTGATTGCACTCTCCCTCTAACAGATTGCATGTCTGAACCTGAATTCAAAAATCCAGCAGTAGACGTATAGAGTCTACTACTGGATTTTTTTGTTGAGTACTGATGAATTACACGTTGTTTAACGGAAAGATGACGTTGCATTTCCGTCATAACGGCTGATCAGTTCATATGGTCTAACTTTATATAAAGCATGCGGGAAGTAATGTGGATCCATCGCGTCGAGTGTCCGCAACTGGAAGTGTTCCCGCTTGATATACGTGTCGATAGTGTCGCGCGTCAGCGGGAAGAAGCCGACTTCCGCCGTTTCTCCTTCTTGCGGACGGAGTTCTCCGCTTGTGTACGTACCGCGGAAAGCAACGCAGAGGACGTGGCTTGAGATGTTTTGATAAATCCCTGTGATGCCGTCAATTGTGACATCTGCGCCGGTTTCCTCTTTGACTTCACGCTTAATGGCATCAAGAATCGATTCATGATTTTCGACCTGACCACCCGGCATCTCATACGTGTCCCCACGATGGAGATTGCGGACAAGCAGAACTTCTCCGGCTTCGTTCGTGATATAAGCGGTGACGCTGACGATGGCACGCGGCGGGGCATAAACACCGGTCGCCGTCAAAAAGTCTTCCGTTGATTTAATATAAAGGTTTTTTCCGAGACGGGCGCGTTTTTTCATCGCTTCGCGGCGCAACGTGCTGCCACGGACGTCCCGGTCGACTTGTTCGTAATGTTCACGATCACGGTATTCCCAGATTGCAATGACTTCATCTTCTGCTTCGTTTACCCAGCGACCGACAAGACGGGCGCCGTGGCTGATTTGTAACGGGTAGAGATACGTGTGAAAGAACTCGGTAAATTCCTGCAGTCGTTCCGGGCGAATCGTATAGGTCTTCCGGCGATGTAACATGGAAATTCCTCCTCTATCGTTTCAGCAGTTATGTTCTTAGACTACCTTCTCGGACGCGAAACGAAATCCCTGCTTTTCGCCGGAATCCGTTCACGAAAAAACGACTCCGCGTCATGCGAAGTCGTTTGGAATGTGCCGTTCAATTAATCTTTTTTTGAGGCACCACTGAGATCCGCATCAAGCAATTTCACGCGGCTTTTTTTCGTCGAGAATGGATGTGTTGCGTTTGATGGCATGCACGATTTTCGCGATGGCCCCATCACCTGCGACGTTAGCGGCTGTGCCGAAGCTGTCTTGGGCGATATACAGGGCAATCGCCAGACTGACCATCGTTTGATCAAATCCGAGCATCGACACAAACAGTCCGGTCGCAGCCATGACAGCTCCGCCCGGAACGCCCGGTGCGGCAATCATCGTGACGCCGAGGGCGAGAATGAACGGGAAGATTTGACCAAATGTCACCGGCAGATTGTTCAAGTAAAGAATCGCAATGACGACAGAGGTCAATGTAATCGTTGAACCGGCGAGGTGAATCGTCGCACAGAGCGGGACGACGAAATTGGCGACTTCCTCATCGGTATCGTTCGCCTTCGTTTGACGCAGCGTAACCGGAATCGCTGCTGCCGAAGACTGTGTCCCGATGGCAGTGAAGTAAGCCGGCATCATCGTCTTGAGGAGGCGGAACGGATTTTCTTTATTGACGATGCCTGCGATGACATATTGAAGTGTCAGCATGACGAAGTGCAAGACGATGATGACGACGAAGACAAGGGCAAACACAGAAAGGATTTCTGCGACTTGACCGGCATACGTCATGTTCATGAAAATTCCCGCGATGTGGAATGGAAGTAACGGGATGATGACTTTCGCAATTACGAGTTCAATGATGCTGCGGAAATCAACCGCGAGTTCCAAGAGGCGGTCACTCTTGACGGCAGCAATCCCGATGCCGAACACGAATGCCATGACAAGAGCTGTCATGACGCCGAAGACCGGCGGGATTTCGATTTCCATGAAGCCTTTCAGCAACGCTTCTTCCGGGTTTTCCATCTTGCCGAATGAGCCGCTCAACATTTTAGGGAAGAGGCTGACGGCCGTTCCATAAGCGAGGAGTCCGGCGGTAACCGTTGACAGGTAAGCGATGAGGGCGGTGATGCCAACCAGCTTTCCGGCACCTTTCCCAAGTTCTCCGATCCCGGGAACGATAAAGCCGAGGATGATGAGTGGGATGGCGAACGATAAGAATTGACCAAATATACCGTTAAACGTTACAAAAGAACGGACGATCCAATCGAAGCGTTCGGTGACGAGACTACCTGCTATAATTCCAAATGCGATGGCGATCACGATACGTCCCAGTAGACCAATGTTAAACTTCAAACCAATCATCCTTTCTCAAAAGAGTAGTAAAGCTGAATAGGTGCTATTTTCGCACATTCAAAATGGTATTACCACCGTGTTTGAATCATTCCGATTATTTCGAAAACAGAAACCGATTGCAGGGTTTCCCGAAAAAATGCTTGATTACTTTAGTACAGCCACTTCTAATCGAAACAATGTACAGATTTAAAATCATATTTTTAGGACATCGTGAAAATATAAGAACTAGTTAAGAAAAGAAAAGGGCTCAACTATAGAAAAAAAGGGCATACTTGAACTATAGAGAGAAAAAAGAGGGAAGTGAGAGAATCATGGATTTTATGGCGTTGGTCCGATTAGCGGGCGGCATTATGTTTACCCCTTTATCGGATGATGTGCTGATGATGGGACACGTTGCATTACGATTACGGGAAGGCATTCATCCGATTTTGATTTGGCTTGCGGCATGGCCGGTCTTTTTTATTGCGTTTACTTGGTTTTATCTGCTCGCACGTTTTTTCCGGGAGATCCCGCTCGTGAAACGTTTCATGAAATCCAAATTTCTGGAACAGGCCGAGTCGATTTTGGAACGCCGCGGGTTGTGGGCAATCGGGTTATCGTTCTTTTTACCGGGTGTCCGGCACCCGATTCATTACGTTGCCGGGTTGCTCGGTTATCCGTTACCGCGCTATTTGGCGATGACATTCGCTGCGGCAGGTCTCTACACCGGGTTATGGACGTTTTTGATTGTTCGAATCGGAGAGGCGGTCACATGGTCGGAGCTTTGGATGTGGTTAACTCAAAATCCGAGTATGGTGCTGCTAATTTTAGCTGTTTTGTTAACGGTAGTTGTTTCAAGTGTCGTACATGCGAAACGTCGGCAACGCATTAAAAAAGAAGAAAGTTACGTGACGGAATAAGACAACTGAACACTGAGAAGTGGACAGGTGTTGTCTTATTTACATAAAAAGACCCCTTCAGAAACGAATTCTGAAGGGGTCTTTGTTCATCCATTAGTCTTATGCGTTTTGACGTTTGCGAGCGAGGACGATTCCGGCTGCACCGAGTGCGAGACCGAAGAGTGCGATCGCACCAGTCGTTGCTGCTGTGTTGTTGTCGCTCATGCCGCCGTTACCTGTGTTTGGCATTGAGCCTGGTGTACCGTCCATGAACTTCTCTGGTGATTGTTTGACGATTGCGTCACCAAGGTTTGCCCCCACA